>CAZQZX010000034.1:0-37706 GCA_964597885.1 uncultured Planctomycetota bacterium | reverse complement strand
CACGGGCGCGGTGCCTGCCCCCGCAATTGCGGCGTGAACGAGTGGGTCGAGATCACGACCGGCGGCTCGCCTTGCGCCAGCATCGTATCCAGAACGGCCCGGATACGATCGTGATAAGGTTGGTGCAGGCCAAGCTGCCGCGCGTGCTCCAGGAGCGCACGTTCAAGCGGGTGGGCGGGGTCAAGGACATCGACTTCGACACGCGCGTGATCACCTCGACGAACCGCAATCTCGAGGAAGCCATCGAGCGCGGCCAGTTCCGCGAGGATCTGTACTACCGGATCTCGGTCATGCCGATCGAGCTGCCGCCGCTGCGCGAGCGCAAGGAGGACATCCCCGTTCTCGCGCGGCATTTCCTCGAGCGCTTCAACCACGAGCACGACTGCTTCATCCAGGAGTTCTCCCCGGGGGCGGCCGAGCGTCTCGTGCAGTACCCCTGGCCCGGAAACGTTCGTGAGCTGCGGAACACGATCGAGCGGGCCGTCATCCAGACGCCGGGCACGATCATCCAGGAGAGCCACCTCGGACTCTGGAAGCAGGTGCCGCGCGATTGCGGGGAGTGGGTTCTGTCGCTCGAGGCCCCGACGATTCGCGAAGCCGAGCGCGCGCTGATCGAGCAGGTCCTCCATCGCTCGAACTGGAACATCAGTCGCTCCGCGCGCCTTCTCGGTATCAACCGATCGACTCTCTATCACAAGCTGCGCGAGTACGAGATCTCGCAGGTGAGCTGAGGGAAGTGTTGCCGGGTTTCCCGACACCCTGTCGGAAAGCCCGCCAGCGTTCCGGGTCGAGACGGACGCCGCCGCGACGGTCGACGCGAGATGTTTTGAAACGCGATCCTCGCGCCCTCCAACGGATTGCGACACACGACCCGCGCGATTCGATCTCCATCGCCGTTTCGGTACGGCTCTTGCGCCCGGAAACCGTCGGTATGTTTTTCACGCGTGTAGGAGAATCTTGCATGGAAGCGCAACGGGCCGTCCCGACCGTCGAAGATCCGATGACGGACGATCTCGCGTCGTTGGCGGGAAGCACGGATACCGAGCAGCTGTGGAACGCGCCGCTCGCCATGGCGACGATCGCGCACGAGATCCGCAACCCTCTGCTTTCGGTTTCCGCGAACATCGAGCTGCTCCAGAATCAGCTCGACCGTCACGATCCGCGTCGACGATGCGCCGATCGTGCGCTCACGGAAGTCGATCGACTTTCCGGTGTCGTCGATCGCCTGGTCGAGTTCGCCTCGACGCATCGTGCCGACCTCGAGCGGGTGAACCTGGGCGCATTCATTCGTGAGGCGACGGATCGCGAGCGGGATCGAGTCACGAGCCCGGCGGTGCAAGTCGAGCTCGATGGCGAGGACACGGACGTGGAGGTGTTCCTCGATCCGCGCCTGATGATGCGCGTCATCGCGAACCTCGTGCGCAACGCCGTCGAGTCGATGCCCGAGGGCGGTCGCGTCCACGTGTCGATCTGGCAGGAGGGACCTCGAGAGGTTCTGGTGCGGATCGATGACGAAGGCGAAGGCGTGAAGGCCGGGATGGCGGAGACGATCTTCGAGCCGTTCGTCACGACCAAGTCGACCGGGACCGGGCTCGGCCTTCCGTTCAGCCGCCGGATCGCTCGCGTGCACGGGGGAGACCTCCGCGCGGTCGAGCGCCGTGGCGGCCGATTCGAGCTGCGGCTTCCCGTGGCACCGGCGCAGGGGAGCCTCGCATGAGCTCGCACCGAATCCTCCTCGTCGACGATGAAGCCGGGCTCCGCGAGGCGATCGCGGACTCGCTGCGCCTTCGTGGCCACTGGGTCGAGGAAGCCGGGTGCGCCGAAGACGCGATCCGCGTCCACGAGCGAGCGGCGTTCAACGTCCTCATCTCGGACATCCGGATCGACAAGGACAACGGGATCACCCTCGCGCGCCGTCTGCGCGAGGACAATCCGACGCTTTCGCTGGTGTTCATCACGGGGTACGGATCCGAGGCCGTGCAGGCCCAGGCCGAGAGCCTCGGCGCGGTGGCGTTCATCACGAAGCCGTTCCGACTGCCGGCCATCTGGGACGCGGTCGACGGGATTCCTTACGTGCAGCCCTCGCCGGTGGAGAGCCCTCGCGCCATGGACGCCGTGACGCCGACCGCGACGACCGGAGCCCTCGAAGAAGAGGGCGCCCTTCGCGAGCTTCTCTGGGAGGCCCCCGCGGACGTCCCGGAAGAACGGCCAGGAGATGCCTACGATGGCTGAGAAGAAGACGCAGAGATCGGCTCCGGATCGCAAGAAGGACGCGGCCCGTCCCGAAGGCGTGACCGACAGCCGCATCGCCCGGATGATGCTGGTCGGAGTCGGCGTGCTCGTCGTGCTCACGATCTACAACACCGTGGCGATCCACGTTCTCGCGCCGGGGTCCTCCGAAGGGACCGTGGCGGAGCAGCCGGCGAGCGAGGAGTCGATCGAGCCGGCTTCGACCGAGGCGCTTCCCGAGGCGGTCGAGGAACCGTCTCCCGAGGCCGTTGCGGCCGAAGATGAAGTCGACACTGCCGAGACGCCCGATGCGCCGAGGGCGCTCGCCGGCGACGAGCGGGAGCTCCGACGCCTGCTCGTCCGTGCCGAACAGGAGATGCGCGAGTCGGATCGCGTCTACGGTTACCTCTACTTCGCGAACGCGTTCCGTCGAGCCCACGCGGACGAACTGGCCGCGGAGGCGCGGGCACGAGCCGAGAAGTCGCTCGGCACCGATCCGGTGCGAAGCGATCTCCTCGAGCTCGGCGATTCGCTTCGCGATTCCGGCGATGCGGATCGAGCGCGCGAGTCGTACTACCTGTATCTGTGCCGGTCCGCTCGGCTGACGCGGACGCGCTCGGCGGCGACGTACTTCCGCGTGGCCGACCTCGCGTTCCGCGATGCGATGGCGGCGCCGCGCGCGATCGAAGGGGGGCAGCCTTGAAGCTCGGCCCCCTGATCTTCCGTGGGGTGACGACGCTCGGCCTCGTCGTTGCGATCGTGGCTCCCGCCTTCCCGCAGGAGGCCGGCGGCTCGGATCTTCGGATCGACGAGCTCAGCGGCGGTCGACTGCGCGTGCACTCGAGCTCGACCTCGCTCGGAGAGATCCTCCGCGGCGTAGCGCGCTCGATGGGTGCGCGCTTCTACGCTCCGGACGCGGTCCTCGAGACGCTCGACCTCCGAACGCCGTCGGTCGATCTCGAGGACGTCACGCCGGAGGAGGCGCTCGAGTATCTCGCGGGGGCCTACGGCCTCGACGCGCACGTTCGGGACGGCAAGCTCGTCATCGAGGCGCGCACCGAACCTTCGGAGCCGGCGTACTGGGCGGAGCGGAAGGAACGCGCGATCGCGATGCTGCGCCGGTCGCTGTTGCGGTACCCCGGCTACTCGCAGGCATGGCAGGCGTACGTCCAGATCGGCGACCTGCACTATCGCGATTCGATGTACGAGGAGGCGATCTCGGAATACCGCATGGTTCTCGGGATCGACGCTCCTGCGGAAGGCCTCGCGGAGGCGAAGCTGCGACTCGGTCGAGCGTATCTCGCGCTCGGTGAGCCGACGCGCGCCCGCTTCTACTTCGCGGACTTCATTCGAACCCATCCGGAGCATCCCGGTTTCGTGGAAGCGTACGAGGGGATCGCCCGATGCTTCCTGCTCGAAGGGGACGGCATCATGGCGGCGCGCTCGCTCGAGCTTCTGCTGGAGAACGAGCTCGACGATGGCGACGCCGCGCGGGTGAGTCGCCTGCAGGGAGACGTCTATGCGGGTGCCGGAAAGTTCGAGGAAGCCGCGGAGAGTTATGGCAACGCGCTCGAGATCGGGCTGCCCGCGTCGGACCGGGCGCCGACCTGGCTCGCGCTCGCCGAAGCGCTGATCGGCGCGAATCACCCGAAGGAATCGATCGAGGCCGTCTCGAAGTTCTTCGACGAGGCGCCGCCCGCCAACGAGGCGCAGCACGCTCGCGCCTGGCTCATCGCCGGGCACGGCTTCTCCGACCTCGAGATGCGAACCGAGGAGCTGCTCGCGTTCAGCCGGGCCCATCGCTTCGACGAGGAGTCGTACGACGCGGTCGTCGCATGGGGACAGGCGCTCGAGTCGACCGGCCTCCTCGAGAAGGCGGTCGAAGTGTACCGCGGATTCATCGGCGAGAGCGAAGCGGAGCGCCGGGAGATCTCGGTGCGTCTCGGCAGCGCGTACGAAGAGCTGGGCCTCCTCGAGAAGGCGCGGCTCGCATACGTCGTGTGGCACGAGAGCGGAGGCGGCGACGATGCGGTCCTCGCCGTGTCGCGAATGCTCGAGCGGCAGGGGGAGTACGGGCCGTGTGCCGATTGGATCGGAAGCTCGGAGCTCGAGTCGCCGGATGCGCATCGCCGGGCTGTCGAGCGCATGGGGCGTTGCCTCGAAGCGCTCGATCGCACCGAGGAGGCGCTGGCCCTCTACCTGGGGCGAGACGAGTCCACCGACATCGAGAGCATCGAGGAACCGTTCGAGGGCGGGTCCGAGGAGAAGCAGCCATGATCCGTCGACGAAGGTTTCTTTGGGCGGTTCTGGCCGTGGCCGCGGCGATGGTTGGGCTGGCGCGCTCGACGTCGGCGCTCGACACGCCGAAGAGCTCCGATGCGGCGCAGGACAAGGCGACCGTGGTCGACGAGATCGCCGTGCCGTCGGCTCCCGCGGTCAAGAGTGTCGGGACGGCTGCGTCCAAGGAGCATGAAGATCTGGCGAAGGCCTACGCTTCTCGCCGCGCTCGCTTGCAGGGGATCCTCGCCGATCTCGAACGGGGCGTCGCGCCGCCGGCGTCGGTTCTCGAGGAGCTGATCGAGGATCCCCGGGATCTCGAGCGCCTCGTGATGGACTTCGAGCGCAAGTACCTCGACGGGCTGCAGCGCTACCTCGGGTGGCGAGATCGCGAACGCCTGGCGCGTGAGGCGGAGCTCGGGAAGGACGAGATGGATCCGTTCGGCGTCGCGCCTGTCGAGGAAGAAGCCGGTGACCCTGCGGCTACCGGCGACGTCCCGGTGGAGACGGTGGTGATGCCCACGATGGTGCCGCCGATGACCGAGGCGGAGATCCGTGCGAGCCCGTATCCTGAGCCGCTGGCGAGCCTTCTGTATGAGAAGGGCCTGTACCGGGAGGCGTTGTGGGCGTTCGAGTCGATCCCGGAGACGGAAGACAAGATTGCCGACCCGTGGATCCTCCTGCGCCGCGCGCGCTGCCGTAGCCAGGTCGGGGACATGGACGGGGCTCGCGACGATCTCACCGCCGTCAGCGCGGCCGATCCCGAGGGACCTCTCGGCTCGCTCGCGGAAGTCACCCTGGAGCTCCTGGAGCTCGACGCCAAGGTGCGATCCGAAGGCACCGCGATGGCCGGGGAGACGCCCGAGTCGAACGAGAACGTGGCGCCGGAACCGAACGAGGAGACGAAGTGATGACGGCATCACGTATCGCGACTTCGGACCTCGGCGTCTTGCAGGAGGCGCTCGAAAGCTTCAACGAGACCGCCGGTCGGCTCGAGGAAGCCTACCGAGATCTCGAGGCCGAGAAGCGTCGCATCGATCTGGAGCTCGAGTCCCGAAACCGCGAGCTCGCGGATACGGTCGCTTCGCTCGACACCTTGCTGGCGAGCCTGCCGGCCGGCGTCGTGGGCACGGACGCCGAGGGCGCGATCCGTACCGTGAATCAGGCGGCCGAGCGCATTCTCGGTATCCGGCGAAGCGCCTGGCTCGGGCGTCTCGCGTGCGAGCTGCTGGATGCGGAAGGCCAGCCGCTTCTCGGGGAGACCGAGCTCGGTGGTCCGGTCGAGCGCGTCGTTCGCCTGGCGAACGGCGACCGGCGCGTCCTGTCGATCTCGGCGTCGCGCGTGCTCGATCCGGAAGGGTGCGGGAACGGCATCCTGGCGACCTTCACCGATGTTACCGAGACCTGCGCGCTTCGCGATCGACTCGCACAGCGCGATCGGATGGCCGAAATGGGCGAGATGGCTGCGGTCCTCGCGCACCAGATCCGCAATCCGCTGAACGGAATCGCCGGCTTCGGGCGGCTGATCCGCGAGCGCGTCGCCGAAGAGCGTACCGCATCCGTCGATCCCTACGCGGCGCGCATCGTGGACGCGAGCGGCAAGCTCGAAGAGCTCGTGGGCGGCCTCCTTCGATTCGCGCGGGAGGACTCGGCGCCGAACGAGCTCGTGCCGCTGGACGAGCTGATCCGCGCCGCCGTCGACACGACGAAGCCGCAACGGGTCCGGCTCGCCGTGCAGCGTTCGGTGGAGCGGATCCAGGTCCGAGCGGATCGGGCTCTGCTGCGGGAGGCGCTGCGCAATCTGATCGACAACGCGCTCGAAGCGAGCGTTGACGAACGTTCGATCCGGGTCCATATCGACACCGACGAGGGGAAGGCCCGCGTTCGGATCCACGACGCGGGACCGGGGATGGATGCAGCGACGCTCGAGCGCGTGTTCCGGCCGTTCTTCACGACGAAGGAGAAGGGTACCGGACTCGGACTGCCCATCGCTCGGAAGGTTGTCGAGCGACACGGCGGGCGGATGTCGGTTCGATCGGCGCCCGGCGCGGGATGCCGCGTGACCGTCGAGCTCCCGCTCGCGGACGAAGAGGAGAAGCACGATGATGCTCGATAAGATCCTGATCGTCGACGACGAGGAGGTCGGGCTCGCGTACCTGAAGGAGCTGCTCGAGGCCGACGGATACAAGACGGTCTCCGCCTCCGATGGAGAGCAGGCACTCGCGCGATTCCGCGAAGAGCGTCCCGACGCCGTGATCTCGGATCTGAAGATGCCGGGTCGGGATGGCCTGTCGCTGCTCGGCGAGATCCGTGCCGAGGACGAGGCGGTTCCGTTCATACTCGTGTCGGCGTACGGAGAGGTCGCGTCGGCGGTGTCGGCGATGCGCCAGGGAGCCGAAGATTTCCTCACGAAGCCCTTCACGCCGGACGCCCTTCGGGGCGTGATCGCGCGGATCGAAGATCGGTTGCGGCTGCGTGAAGAGAACCGTCATCTGCGCAGCGAAGCCGGCGGCGGCGAGCAGGTCGACGAGGTCTACCAGTCGAGCCCGTCGCTCGCATCGCTTCTCGAGCGCGCGCGACGCGTGGCCGCCACGAAGGCCACCGTTCTGATCCAGGGAGAGACCGGCACGGGCAAGGAGCTGCTCGCGCGTTACCTGCACGAGCACGGTGACCGCAGCGGGCGCCCGTACGTCCGCGTGAACTGCGCCGCGCTCAGCAGCGGGCTTCTCGAGAGCGAGATGTTCGGACACGAGCGCGGGGCGTTCACCGGCGCGATCCAGAAGCGCGTCGGACGCTTCGAGCTGGCCGACGGCGGGACGATCCTCCTCGACGAGATCGGAGAGATGGATCTCGACCTGCAGGCGAAGCTCCTGCGCGTCCTCGAGGAAGAGGAGTTCGAGCGCGTCGGCGGAAGCCGCACGATGCAGGTTGACCTGCGGGTGATCGCGACGACCAACCGCGATCTCGCGGTGGCCGTGCAGGAGGGCGATTTCCGCAGCGACCTCTTCTACCGCCTGAACATCGTCCCGCTGGTGCTGCCGCCGCTCAGACTGCGCCGCAAGGACATCCCGTCGCTCGTGACGTACTTCCTCGATCGATACCGCAAGGAGCACGGCGGCTGGATCCGCGAGGTCACGCCGGAGGCGATGGAGCTCTTCTGTGAGTACCCGTGGCCCGGAAACATCCGCGAGCTCCGCAACGTCATCCAGCGCCTCGTCGTGCTGAATCTCGGCGAGACGCTCGAGGCGAAGCATGTGCGCGAGTGGCTCCTCGGCGGATCGAACCGTCAGGAAGACCTGCGGCATGTCGTGGGGATGAGCCTCGCGAACATCGAGAAGGAGATCATCCTCCGCACCCTGGAGGAGACCCAGCAGAACAAGACGGAAGCGGCCAAGATCCTCGGCCTCACTCCGCGAACCCTCTTCAACAAGCTCCGGCAATACCGGCAGGAAGATGGTCAGCCTGCGCCCGGCAGCCGGGAAAAGGAGAGCACGGCATGAATCAGCTGACGGATCACATCGAGACGATGGGGAAGCTCCTCGACGTCGCGGCGCTGCGGCACCGCGTGATCGCCGGCAACATGGCGAACGTGAACACGCCGAACTACCGCCGCTACGAGGTGCAGTTCGAGGAAATGTTCAACGCCGCCATGCGATCGGGAGACAAGGACGGGGCGAAGACTCTGCAGCCGCGCGTCGTCGTCGACGGTGGCGGCATGATCAAGGAGGACGGCAACAACGTCCAGCTCGAACGCGAGGTCAGTGACCTGATGAAGAACAGCCTCTACTTCGAGACCCTGACGCAGATGCTCACGAAGAAGATCGATGGCCTCCGCAACGCCATCGCAGGCAGGAGCTAGATCGATGGAAGGCAATGAGATGTTCCGGAGCTTCGATATCTCCGGAAGCGGACTCCAGGCCGAACGCACGCGCATGGAAGTCATCGCGACGAACATCGCCAACGCCGGCGTGACCCGGATGGCGGACGGGAGCGGCCCGTATCGGCGCAAGGAGGTCGTGTTCGCTCAGGAACTGAGCCGCGCGATGATGCTCCGCTCGCCGGAGCAGGGTGGGCGCGTCGGGGGCGTGTCTGTCGCCGAGGTGTCGCCCGATCCGGCGCCGTTCCAGCGTGTGCATCGCCCCTCGCATCCCGACGCGGACAGCGAGGGCTACGTGCTCATGCCGAACGTGAACGTGGCGTTCGAGATGGTCGACCTCCTGACGGCTTCGCGCGCCTATGAGGCGAACCTTTCGACGCTCCGGGCATTCCAGGAAATGATGCGGCAGACGCTCAGCATCGGGAGGGCGAAATCATGTCCGAGATCCCCATCCATGAGGTCGGTCGGGAGGCCTTCGAGCAACTGCGTTCGAAGCCGACCGGTGGCAAGTCCGACAGCGGCTTCGGCAATGTCCTGAAGGACATGGTCAAGGACGTCAACGAGCTCCAGGGCAAGGCCATCGACTCCGTCGATGCGCTGACCCGTGGAGAGGTCCAGGACCTCCACCAGGTGATGATCCAGATGAGCAAGGCCGAGATCGGCTTCAAGTTCATGATGGAAGTACGAAACAAGCTGGTCGAGGCCTACCAAGAGGTCTCGAGGATGAGCGTGTAAGGCCACTACCGAACCTAGACGAGAGACGCATTCATGTTCCGAAACATCCTGGATCAGATCGCCGAGGTTTGGCGGGGGATGAACGTGCCGCAGCGCACGGCCGTGGTGACCGTCACGCTGGCGGTGGTCGCGACGCTGGTCGTCGTGGGGACGCTCGCGACGAAGCCCGAGTACCGCCTGCTGTACGGCAACCTCGAAGAATCCGAGGCCGCGACCGTCATGGCGCGCCTGCAGGAGTGGGAGGTCCCGTACGAGCTGCGAGCCGGGGGGCGGGCGATCTGGGTCGGCGCGGACGTCGCCGAAATGCGCCTGCGCCTCACCGAAGCGGGCGTCCGGCCGACGAGCGATGTCGGCTACGCCGAGCTCTTCGACAAGGCGGGGAACAGCTTCGGCAAGACCGAGTTCGAGATGAACATGAACTGGACGCGCGCCCAGCAGGGCGAGGTCGCGAAGATCCTGAAGCGTCTCCCGTTCGTGCAGTCGGCGGACGTGATGATCGCGCGGCCGCAGCCGACGCTCTTCGTCGAGGAGCGAAAGGCCGTGACCGCGTCGGTGGTCATCGTCCCGAGGATGAGCCGGCTCACCGAGGAGCAGGTGCTCTCGATCGCGGACTACGTCGCCGGTGCCGTACCCGGGCTCGATTCCGACAACGTGACGATCATGGACTCGCGCGGGCGAACGCTCAACGGCCCCGATCGCAACGGCACGCGCTTCGGCGCCGGCAATCAGCTGAGCCTTCAGCACGAGCTCGAGGAAACGCTCGCCGAGCGTGCGCTCTCGCAGCTCTACGCGATGGTGGGGCCGGGGAAGGCGTCGGTTCGCGTTTCGGCGAGCCTCGACTTCCAGCAGCTCAAGGAAACGATCGAGGACTACGACGAAGACAGCCCGGTCGTTCGCGAGGAACGCGTGGAGACCAGCGAGACGGCGGGCGGTGACGTCGGCGGAGCGGCCGGGATCGACGGGCGCATCAGCGGCGGGGCCGGTGGCTCGGGCTCGTCGACGTCGAGCGAGACCATCGACAACAAGTACGAGATCGACAAGACCGTCCGGACGATCGTGCGGGACGGCGCGACGGTCCAGCGATTGACGGTCAGCGTCGTCGCGGACGAGAGCTTCCGCGAGCAGGCGACCGAGATCGAGGGGATCGTCGCGAGTGCGGTCGGCCTCCAGAAGGATCGTGGCGACGAGGTGAGTCTCGCCTTCACGAGCGTCTTCTCGGCCGAGGAAGAAGCGCCGGTAGCGTCGCCGGGACCGCTCGGCATGACGCCGGATCAGATCGTGGGCCTCCTCGAGACGGGTGGGGCGATCGTGGCGCTGCTCGTTCTGTTCCTGCTCGTGCGACCGATCCTCAGCCGTTCGCTCGCGCGGGTCACGCCGCCCGAGCCGGCGGCCGCGATCGCGGCGGTCGGACCCGACGGACAGCTGCCCGGTGGAGCGGAGGGCATTCCGCAGCTCACGGCTTCGGGTCAGCCGGTCAGTCCGGCGGCTCAGCTCACGCAGCTGATCGACTCCGATCCCGAGAAGGTGGCCAAGATCATGAAGACCTGGGTCAGCAAGGAAGAGGTGTAGTCCCGTGCCGATGTCCGGAGCCCAGAGAGCCGCGCTGATCCTGAGCAGCATCGACCCGAAGAAGGCGTCGGAGATCCTCCGTCACCTTCCCGAGGAAGTCGTCACGCGAATCGGTCGTCAGGCGGTGAACCTGAACGCCGAGTCTCTCACGAAGGAAGAGATCGAGACGACGGTGAAGAAGTTCGTCCGGGACTACCGGGCCTACGCCGGTCCGGCGGGCGATCCGAGCCAGATGTTCGACCGGATCCTGCGCGAGTCGTACTCGGATGCCGAGGCCGAAGCCATCCTGAGGAAGATCCAGGAAGAAGCCACTCCCGGCGTGAAGGCGCTCGAGGAGATCCATCCGAAGCAGATCGCCGCCGTTCTCGGAGACGATCATCCGCAGGTCGTCGCCATCGTGCTCTCGAGGATGGCCCCCGGGCCGGCCGCGAAGGTGATCGACTTCCTGCCGATCGAGAAGCGGACCGACGTGTGCAGCCGCCTCGCCTCCATGGGGCGTCCGTCGAGCGAGCTCGTCCGCCGCGTGATCGGCGCCATCACCAGCAAGATCTTCCGCGTCTCGAACTCGGGCTCGTCGTCGGGAACCACCGAGGGCGTTCGCAACGTCGCGATGATGTTGAAGAGCCTCGGCCCCGAGGCAGCAAAGGAGATGGTGGCGCGGATCTCGTCGGAGAACCAGGAACTGGCCCGGGCGATCCAGCTGCAGATGTTCACCTTCGAGGACGTGAAGACGCTCAACAAGAAGGATCTGCAGAAGGTCCTCAGTCAGATCAACATCGAGACGCTCGCGCTCGCGATCAAGGGCGTGGACGACGATCTCGAAGAAGCGCTGATGAGCAACGTCTCGCAGCGAATCGCCGATCAGGTGCGCGAGGAGCGCGAGATCCTCGGCGCCGTGTCCGTCGACCGAGTGAAGGAAGCGCAGGGAACGATCCGCGACAAGGTCTGGGAGTTCGTGGAGAAGGGCGAGATCACGCTCCGAGGAGCCGAGGAGGAGCAGGTTGTCTAGCGCCCGCCATCTCCTGAAGATCCGCCTGACCGATTCCCCACGTCTGATCTACTGCAACGGGGAGCCGGTCAACGAGGTCGTGCACGGGAAGGACGGCAAGCGTGCGCGCAACAGCGAGGACTTCCTCGAGGGGTATGCCACGGCCCAGGAAGAGTGGGCGCGCCGGTTCGGGCCGCTCGTGGGCGAGCTCGAGCGAGGCCTCCACGAGATCGCGGGGTTCCGGTCCGAGCTTCTCGAGCGGATCGAAGGGGACATCGTCGAGCTCGCGATGGCGGTCGCCCGCAAGCTCATGCGCGAGGAGATCTCCGAGGGGCGCCATCGCGCGAGTGCGATGATTCGCGGGATGCTCGACGGGCTCGAGCTGAGCGCGGAAAGCGGGATCCACATGAAGATCCGCCTCCACCCGGATGACCACGCCGAGGTGCTGCAGGCGACGCGGGGCGACGAGGACGGCAACGAAGCGCTGACCCATATCGAGTTCGAGCCGGACGATTCGATGCGCCGCGCGAGCTTTGCGGTGGATTCCGAGCTCGGGCACATCGCGTACGATCTCGAGCGCCAGCTCGAAGAGCTCACCGAGGTCCTTCGATCCGGGGGCGTCGGATAGCATGCTCCAGGAATACCTCGCCAAGATCGATTCCTACAACCCGATCCGCTGGACGGGCAAGGTGACGAAGGTGCTCGGAAGCACCCTCGAGTGCGAGGGATTCAAGTCGTCCGTCGGGGATCTGTGCAAGGTACACCCGCTCGGAAGCGCCCCGGCGATCATGGCGGAGGTCGTGGGGTTCCGGGAGGGGCGCGCGATCCTGATGCCCCTTTCGCACCTCCACGGGATCGGTCCCGGTAGCGAGGTCACGCTCTGGCGGAGGCCGCTCGGCGTTCGCGTCGGGGATTTCCTCCTCGGGCGCGTGCTCGACGGTCTCGGCCGGCCGATCGACGGGGGGCCGGCGCTTCCGGCGGGCGAGGAGTGGCCCCTTCATCGGGACTCGCCGAGCGCGCTCACGCGCGAACCGGTCGACCGCATGCTCTCGACCGGCATCAAGGCCATCGACGGGCTGACGTCGATCGGCCAGGGGCAGCGCATCGGCATCTTCGCGGGAAGCGGCGTCGGCAAGAGCACGCTCCTCGGCATGATCGCGCGTCGGTCCGAGGCGGACGTCAACGTCATCGCGCTGATCGGCGAGCGTGGAATCGAGGTCCGTGGATTCATCGAGAAGGTCCTCGGGGCGGAAGGCCTCGCGCGATCGGTCATCGTGGTCGCGACGTCGGACACGCCGGCGCAGCAGCGCTACAAGGGGGCCTTCCTGGCGACGACGATCGCGGAGTACTTCCGCGAGCGGGGCGCGAAGGTCATGTTCATGATGGACTCGGTGACGCGCCTGGCCGCCGCCGTGCGCGAGATCGGTCTTTCCCGCGGCGAGCCGCCGACGGTCAAGGGCTACCCGCCGTCGTTCTACGCGATCCTGCCGCAGGTCGTGGAGCGTCTCGGACAGACGAGCGCGGGGAGTATCACCGGCCTGTTCACCGTCCTCGTCGAGGGCGACGACATGAACGACCCGGTCGCCGACACGATGCGCTCGCTTCTGGACGGGCACATCGTGCTGTCGCGGTCGCTCGGCAACAAAGGGCACTTCCCGGCGATCGACGTGCTGTCGAGTACGAGCCGCGTCATGTCCGACATCGTCTCGCCGGGACACCTCGAGACGGCGCGTCGCTTCCGCGAGACCCTCGCCGTGTACGAGCGCAACGAGGACCTCATCAATATCGGCGCCTACAAGGCCGGTGCGAACGCCGAGATCGACGTCGCGGTGCAGCGCCACCCGGCGATGATCGACTTCCTGAGGCAGCCGTCGACCGAGGCCGTCGATCCCGAAAACGTACTGCGGTTGCTTGTCGAGTCGGTCGGTCCCGGAGGCCGGGGCTCATGAAAACCTTCCGATTCCGGCTCCAGCGGGTGCTGAACCTGCGCGAGACCGAGGAAAGCCAAGCGCGGATGGACCTTGCCGCCGCGATCCGGGCCGTCGCCGAGGTCGAGGAGGAGAACGCCGCCCTAAGGAAACGCATCCTCGATAGTCGACAGGAATTGCAGGGACGGCTGAGCTCGCCGAAGGAGCTCGGACCGCTCCTCGACCACATCCACTCGCTCGAGGGATGGGTCGATCGGAACGAGAAACGAAAGCAGGAGCTCGAGGTGGAGCGCGGCCGCCGCGCCGAGCGATACCGCGAAGCTCGCAAGGACCGAAAGATGCTCGAGAGTCTCCGCGATCGACGGAAGGAAGCGCATCGCATCGAGATGGATCGGCGTGAAGCGGGTCAGTTCGAAGCGTTCGTGCAGTTCAACCTGCTCGAGAATCGCAAGCGAGACGAGGAGTCTTCGTAATGGGTCAGGTGCTCAAGATCGTGGCGCTCGGAGCGGGTGCGCTCGGAGTGTTCAGCGGATCGGTGGCCGTGCTGCTGATCGCCCGCGGCGACATGAATCGCCAGGGGCTCAGCCAGGTGCCGCTGCTCAACTCCTTCATCGAGGCGCCTGAAGCGCCGGAGGAAGAGGAGGGCTCCGAAGGGGACCCGGCCGAGGCGGATCCCGAATCGGATCCGGACGAGGTCGACGAGAACACGGCGGACGAGACGGCCGACCGGTCGGACCTTCCGGACCTGTTCGATCGCCCCGGGGTCTTCGAGGAAGGCGAGCTCGATCGCCTGGTCGCGGAGCTCCGTCAGACGCGGACGACGTACCGAGAGCGAGAAGCCGCGATGCAGCAGACGGATCGGCAGCGCGAGTTCGAAGAGCGCGAGATCCGGGATCGCCGCCGGCACGTCGAGTCGCTGCTCGAGGAGCTGCGCCTGGGACAGGCCGAGCTTGACCGCGAGCGGCAGCGCCTCCAACAGGACATGGTGCGCTACGACGCGGCCGAGAAGAAGAACATGAAGCTCGTGGCCGAGCAGTTCGAGAACATGAAGCCGGACGAGGCGGCTCGCGCCCTCACCGAGATGGAGGAGGACGAGGTCGTCAAGGTGCTCGCGGAAATGGCCGCGCGCAAGTCCGGGAAGATCATGGGCGCGTTCGAGCCGGCCTACGCGGCGCGCATCGCGCACAAGATGTCCGGGATCGTCGGCGACGAGAAGAAGGAGTAGGCGATGGATATCGCGACCATTATCGGGATCGTCGCGGGCCTGTTCCTGATCGTCTCCGCGATCATGTCGGCCTCGTCGCTCGCGGTGTTCATCCACATTCCGTCGCTTCTCATCGTCGTCGGCGGAACGCTCGCGGGAACGCTCATCCACTTCCCGCTGGCGCGGGTGCTGTCGGTCATCGGCGTCATCAAGAACACGATTCTATTCAAATCGCCCTCGATCCAGGAGGAGATCGACCGGATCGTTTCCTATGCGAGCCTCGCTCGAAAGGAGGGAATGCTCGCCCTCGAGTCCAAGATCGAGGACAGCCCGGATCCGTTCCTCGCGAAGGGTATCCGCATGGTCATCGACGGGCTCCCGAAGGAGACGATCAGCGACATCATGCAGATCGAGCTCGACTACGTGGACTACCGCCACAAGATCGGCAAGGCCATGCTCGAGTACATGGGCAGCGCGGCGCCGGCCTTCGGCATGATCGGGACCCTGATCGGACTGGTGGCCATGCTCCAGACCCTGGACGACCCGAGCAAGATCGGTGGCGGTATGGCCGTTGCCCTCCTGACCTCGTTCTACGGAGCCCTGGCCGCGAACCTCGTCTTCATTCCCCTCGCCGGAAAGCTCGGCGCGCGGAGCAAGGAGGAGATGATGATTCGCGAGATCATGTCGGAAGGGGTCGTCGCGATCCAGGCCGGCGATCCGCCGCTGACGGTCGAGGAGAAGCTGAAGTCGTTCGTGTCCCAGTCCCAGCGTTCGAAGATGGACGTGAACAGCTAGGAGCCGACGATGGCCCGAGACGAAGAAGAGTCCCAAGGAGGCGCGCCCGAATGGATCACCACGTTCGCGGACATGATGTCTCTGCTGCTGACCTTCTTCGTGTTCATCCTCACGTTCTCGACCATCGAGATGGAGACGTACCACAAGGTGCAGGGCGCCCTCACGGGAGCCCTCGGCGTGGCGCCGCAGGACAAGTCCAGGATCCCGCTGAAGTCGGAGATCCCGCCGCCCGAGCTCGACATTCCTCCCGCGGACCAGGGGCCCGAGAAGCCTCCGGAAGAGCAGGTCGAGGAGATCGATACGGATATCGCACTCGCGGTTCGCAAGGTCACCGACGAGGACGACGTGTTCGAGGTGGAGAAGTACCCCGAGGGAATCCTGGTGCGTCCTTCCGAGGGCGTGTACGCGCCGCAGGAGACGCGCCTCTCGTCGAAGTGGCGGAGGATGATCCGCAACGTCGCCGACGTGATGAAGCCGCGCGGGAAGCGGTTCCTGGTGCGCGGCTACACCGACCGGGATTTCCTACCCACGCGCGAGCATCCCACGCCGGTCGACATGGAGATGGCACGGGCCGTCGAGGTGGCGGCGGTCCTCGCGGATGCGGGCATCCCGGCCTCGAATATCGAGATCCGAGGCCGCGCGGCGCGCGAGTATCCCTTTCCGAATGAGACGCGACGAGATCGTGCGCGCAACCGCACGTTCGAGATCGTCGTGATCGACGGCTGAGCCGAGCGATCTGATCATGGCCCGAAACAAGAAAAAGGCGAAGAGCGAAGAATCGGGGAAGCCCCCGGTTCCGGAGAGCATGACCACGTTCGCGGACATGATCACGCTCATGCTCACCTTCTTCATTCTGCTGTGTACCTTCGCGGACACGCAGAACACCGAGTACTACGCGGCCGGCGTCGGCTCGTTCCGCAAGGCCGTCGAGTCGATGGGCCTGCCCGGCATCCTCAATTCGAACAACGAGGCGATGGGGCACACCGAGCAGTCCTACCAGCACGAGCGCTCGCGGAACGCGGGGCTCGAGGAGTTCTGGGAGGAAGTGATCGGTCCGCTGCGCGACGAGAACCCGGAAGCGCTTCGGGACGCGCTCCTGGACTCTCTCGAATCGAAGGGGAGCGTGGTGGTGCCGGCCGGTATCCGATTCTCGAATCGATCGAGCACGCTGCCGTCCGAGGCCGCGGGCCCGCTCCGCAGTATCGTCGAAAGCACGCGAGGGCTCGACGTTTCCGTCGAGGTCATCGCTTTCGGGGACGTGGGAGGCTCGTCCCTGCGTGAACAGTGGTCCCTCGCCATGAAACGGGCGGGGGCTGTGGGGTCCTATCTTGTTGACACGCTAGGTGTTCCGAGTTCGAAAGTCACGCTGTCCGGGCTCAAGCCCGAGGGTGAGGAACCGACAATGAAAGGTCGAGGCGAGGAGGTCCTCCTCCGTCTCGTCCGCCCATGATCCTCTCGGGTCGGGGCGCGCCTACCCAATCCCGCCCCAGTGGCCGGCCCACCCCACGAGCCCCGAAAGGAACCCTGCATGGCAAAGGAGAAAGACGAGCCGACGGAAGAGAAGAGCGGTGGCAAGCTCAAGGGAATCCTGATTCTCGGAATCGGTCTGGTGGTTCTCGTCGCGGGCGCCTTCGCGTTCGTGCAGTTCGCCGTGCCGAAGGCCGCCGAAGAGACGGCCGCAGCCGAGATCGAGACGGATCCGTCGGAGGAATGGAACGAAGAGACGCTTCGCCTTCCGGAGCTGTTCGTCAATCTGGCGGGCACTGCGGGGAAGCGATATCTGAAGATCGGATTGTCCGTGAAGTTTCGCTCGGAGGACCCGACGAAGGTCAAGACGGCGCTCGAGACGGACGACACTCTCGTGAAGGATCGCATGATCACGCTCCTCTCGGGAAAGACGCTCGAAGACATCGACGGCGCCGAGAACAAGCGACTGCTCAAGAAAGAGATCCTCGAGACACTCGAGGAAACGCTCTTCGTGGGAATCGAGCAGGCGCCCGGAATCATCGACCAGGTGTATTACTATGAGTTCCTCGTCCAATGACGAGACCCCCGGCGAAGAGCTGACTCAAGCCGAGGCGACCGAAACAGTCGGCGCGACCCTGACTCCGGAGGAGCTCGATGTCCTGCAAGAGGACGACGAGCTGATCCTCGGCGACGGAGTCGAACCGTTCGACCTTTCGCGGCCGCGCGTCCTGCGCCCGAACCAGCAGGAGGGGCTCGAGACCCTTTTCGCGACGTCCTCGAAGCTCGTCACGCCGATCATGAAGCACGAGCTTCGCACCGAGGTGCTCGTCGAGTTCCTCGGCGGTGAGCCCGTCTACTTCGAGCACTGCCTGACGCAGCTTCCCGACCCCCTCAACGTCTTCCCGGTGACCTACCGCGGAATGGACTTCCAGGGCGCCCTGTGCCTGGACGAGGGGATGTCCTTCTGGTTCGTGGACACGCTCCTCGGTGGAGGAGATTCGGCCGGAGACGACCGCGTGCGTTCGCTGACCGAGACCGAATCGGCGGTCGCGACCAAGGTCGTCGAGCTGATCCTCGACGAGATCCACACGTCCCTCGCGCCCGAGATCCAGCTGGAATCGACGGTCGAGGGCTTCGTGTCCCAGCGCACGCAGCTCCACACCGTGAAGCTCCCCTCGCTGGCCTACGCCGTGCGCTTCTCCGTCCAGTGGAAGTCGGAGCAGGGGTTCATGCAGTACCTGCTGCCGTTCAAGCTCCTGCGCCCGCTCGTCCAGTCGATGGAGCCCAAGACCGACGAGCAGCGGGAGAAGCGCCTCAGCGCGCTGATGGGTGCCCTCGGACAGGCGTTCCTCTCCGTCGATCTGGACGTGACGGCGGTTCTCGGGCGTCCGACCGTGACGCTCGGGCAGCTCGGAAACCTCGAGGTCGGGGATGTCCTCCCGATCGGTGCGGGCCTCGACGATCCGATCGAGGTCGCGGTCCAGGGAGTTCCCAAGGTGACCGGAGCGTTCGGGATCCGCGGCGGGAAGTACGCCGTCGTGGTGCAGAGCTGGATTCGAGATATCTAGACGGGGCTCCCGAGAGTCCCCCGTAGACCCAACGAACGGAGAAGAGCGATGAGCGAACCTCAGAACCCACCGAAGGACAACCAGCTCTCCGCGGATGCGACGCTGGCGGATTCCGGGCTGTCGAACCTCAACGTCGAGAAGCTGAACCTCCTCAAGGACGTCGAGATCCCGGTGACGGTGGAGATCGGTCGCACGGAGCTCGCGGTGCGGGACATCCTCGATCTCGAGCACGGCTCGATCGTCACGCTCGACAAGGAATCCGAAGAGGCGATGGATATCCGCGTCAACGGCAAGCTCATCGCCAAGGGCGAGATCGTCGTCGTGAAGGACAACTTCGGGATCCGCATCACCGACATCATCGACGACGACGGCGTGTTCGGCTAGGTTATCCCAGGAAGCTCGAGAGCGAGTTCGAGAGCACCTGGTTCGAGACCGCGGCCGCTGCGTCCAGGAGCCCCTGCGCCCGGACGAGCTCGATGACGGATTCCGAGATGTCCGTGTCCTTGAGCGAGCTCAGCGTGTCGCGAAGCCCCAGATCCTGCTGATCGAGGAACGAGCTGATCGTCTCGAGGCTCGACGAGCGGGACCCGAGCTCGCTGAGCTTGTTCAGCACGCCGTTCAGATGGCGATCGAGCTCCTCGAGGTGCGCGAGCACCCGCCCCGAGATCTCGTCCGAGGGAATGCCGTCCTCGTTGAGGAGATCGTCCCTCAGCGCGCCCACCGTCTGGAAGAGGTCGAGCCCGCCCGTGTACAGCAGCTGCGCGTCGCCGGCGCGCGTCACGCCCTGGCTGTTCACGTAGACCACCTTGCCCGACGCGGGATCGGTGATCGCCTGATCCGCGTCGCCGAAGTCGATCGCCGTCGTGGTCGTGCCGCCATCCAGCGAGTAGGTTCCCTCGGCGCTCAGGCTGACGTCGCCGGTGAATCCCGCCGACACGCCGGACAGATCCAGGTAGACGGCGTTGCCGTCCTCGTCCTCCAGGCGGAAGTCGGTATCGGTCGTCGAGAATGCCCGGGCCGGCCCGTCGTCGAGCGAGATCGTTCCGCCCGTCCCGTCGCCGTTCACCTCGATCCGGACGCTGTGGTCGCCGAGAATCGTGTCGCTCGACGTGCTGGCTCCGGGGACGATGCCCGATACGCTGTCGCCGCCTCCCGGCAGAGATCCGTCGCCCACCGTCGTGAGTGTCTTCTCGATCTCGAGCAGCGTGTCGACGCGCAGCGAGCTCGGCGTGGAGCCGGCCGCGACGCCGGTGTCCCCGAGGAAGCGCGGCGAGAGGGCGGTCCGCTGCAGGAAGATGTCGCTCCCGGAGATGTTCAGGGCCGTCTCGAGGCCGGGCGCGACCGCGGCGTTGATCGTGTCGTCGTTGCCGCGGTAGTCGACGGAGCCGCTCGACAGGACGAACGGGCTCTCGGTGTTGTCGGTTCCCGCGAACAGGAACTGGCCCTGGAACTGGGAGTTGGCGAGGCCGACGAGCTGCTCGCGGAGCGCGTCGATCTGCTGCGCGAACGTGTCGCGATCGATCTGTGTCAGCGTTCCGTTCGATCCCGCGATCGCGGCTTCGCGGACCTGGGAGAGCAGGTTCGTGACGCCGGTCAGCGCCTCGGCGCCGGTGTCGAGGAAGCGCCGGGCGTTCTCGAGATTCTCGGAGTACTCGGTGTTGCGGACGAGGCTCGCTTCGAGCGAGAGGATGCGACGCGCCGCCGTGGGGTCATCCGACGGACGGAGGATCCGCTGGCCGCTGGCGATCTGTTCCTGGGATCGCAGGGCGATCCTCGAGTGCTTGCGCGTGGCGCGCAGCGCGAGGTCGAAGAACTGATTCTGGGTGACGCGCATCGGTGGTCTCTCCGGCTCAGGCTCCTCCCCAGGTCCTGGCTCCGCTCGGTCTCGTCATCGGGATCGTCAAAGGGTTACCGTACGAGGGACAGGACCTCCAGCATGGTGCTGTCCACGACACTGATGTAGCGCGCGGCCGCTTCGAACGACCGCTGGAACTGCAGCAGGTTGACGGCTTCCTCGTCGAGGGAGACGCCGGATACCGAGTCTCGCTGCTGGGCGAGGAACTCGGTGAGCACCGTCTGAGACTCGAAGAACTGGAGCGATCGCAGGCCGTCCGAGCCGACGTCCGCGACGAGGTTGCCGTAGAAGCCCTCGATCGTCTCGCCTCGTAGCGACCCGATCTTCTCCTCCTGCAGCGACAACAGTTTGAGGAAGTTCTCGTTGTCGCCCGGGGAGCCCGAGAGCCCGCCGGCGATCAGCGTCGGATCGTCCTGGATCGCCTGGACGACGTCGATGTTCGCGGCGTTCTCGCCGGTGAAGAAGGCGTTGATGCCGAGGGCGGCCAGGAAGTCGCCGGTATCCGAGTCCGAGACGGCCCGCACCTCGAAGGTGTCGCCGGCATCGGCCGAGATCGCGCCTTCGCCGAAGGAGATCTGGATGCCGTCGGACACGCTCAGCTCGGAGCCCGGGACGTAGCCGTCGCCGACGCTCAGGGTTCTCAGGAGCGAGCCGTCCTCGTCGTAGACGTCCACGGTCAGGCCGGGCGTCACGCCGATCTCGCCGTTTCCGGAGGCGACGAATCGCAGGTTGCGCGCGCCCTCGCCGCTGTACGTACCGGACGCGCGCACCTCGACGGGCGGGTCGTCGGTTCCCGTCTCGAGTACGGCCGAGAGTCCGATCGTTCCGAGCGGGTCGTTCGTGACGTTCGTCAGCTGGAGCGAGCCCGTCGACCCGTCCGTCAGCGACTGCAGGACGACCCGTCCGCCGACGATGGACGCCGAGACTCCGGACGTCTGCGCCTGGATCGCGGCGACGACTTCCTCGGCGGTGGCGGCCGCGATGTCGGCGAAGTCCCCCGTGTTGAAGGTGACCGTCTGGGCGACGCCGCCGTCGACTTCGATCTGGAGCTCGTCGCCGTCGGCCAGGGCGAAGGGTCCGCCGTTCGTGCCGCCGATCGTCGCCGTGGTACCGCCGAACGAGCCGATCGTGTCCGGGTCCGGATCGAGCCGCGACGAGAAGTCGAAGGTGTATCCCTCGGCCGCCTGGATGTGCAGGATGCCGACGCCGTCGACACTCGCCTCGATGTTGGCGACGCTCGAGAGCAGGGTCGCGACGTTCGTCAGGCTCTGCGTCTCCGGGTCGATCGAAATCGTCGTCTGCTCGATCTCGCCTGTGGACTCGTTGACGACCGAGATGCGCAGGTCGCTGGCTTCGGGCGGGAAGGGCAGGTTCGTCTGCGAGAGCGGGACCAGTGCGGGAGGTCCGATGTCGGTCGTGACGGGGTACGTCGACGTCAGCGACGAGAACGAGCCATCGCGCGGGACGCCGGTGCTGTGAACGCGGTTGAACTCGAAGATCAGATTCTGGGCGAGCTCGTCGAGGCGTCCCCGAAGGTCGGGGAGAACGTCCTTGGCGAAGTCGAAGAGCCCGCGGAGCTCCCCGTCCCGGATGGCAACCTCTTCACCCGAGTCGGCGAAGGAGACGCGGAAGTCCTCGTTCGTGAGCTGCGTGAAGTCGAGGGCGCGAGCCCGCTCGCTCGCGACGAGGAGTTGCCCCGACACGAGCACGTTCACCGAGCCGTTCGGCTGCTCGATCACGTCGGCATCGACGAGGCGGTTCAGCTCCTTGAGGATGCGGTTGCGTTCGTCGCGCGCCTCGAGGGCGCCACCTTGCGGACCTTGCTCGACGGTCTGCTGGTTGAGGACCGCGACCTGCTCGGCAAGCCGGTTGATCTCGAGGATCTTGCTCTCCACCTGATCGGCGATGCCTGTCGCATAGGCTTCGGTCTGCGAGGAGAGAAGATGGAAGCGCTCTGTGGTGGCGAGTCCCTCGTTGACGAGCGCGGCCCGGCGCTGCGTGTCCTGTGGGGAGCTCGTCAGCGAGGTGAGCGACGAGAAGAAATCGGCGAAGCGGGCGGCAAGCCCGGCCTCGGACGGCTCCTGGAAGCTGGACTCGATCTCGCTGTACGACAGGCTCAGCACGTCGAAGCGACCGAGCGCACGCTCCTGCGTCCGGATGCGGCCTTCGAGCAGGGGATCCGTCACGCTGTTGATCCCCGAGACGTCGACGCCGGTCCCGACGCGCAGGCGCGGGCCGACCTCGATCATCGGGCTCGCGGCGAAGAGGACGCGCTGCCTCGAGTAGCCGACGGTCGCCGAGTTGGCGGTGTTGTTTCCGGTGGTGCGCAGGCCGACCTGAGCGGAGAGCAGCGCCCGGAGTCCGGTGATATACCCGATCATGGCGGGCCTCTAAACCCTGGCCCGGAAGAGGGCGCCCTGGCGATCGGGGTTGCCGGTGGAGCCGGTCGGACCGTAGGTCTTCTTCGCGGCGGGTGCGGGGCCAGCCATCAGCATGTCGATGGTCTCGCTGACCATGCCGGAAGCGAACCGCAGCAGGTACTGGTTCTGTCGGTTCCGCGCCAGCGTCTCACGCAGGATGCGACGCAGCTCGTCGCGCTTGGCGAGCAGGTCCGATCCCGCGTCTCCGCCCACGGCGTGGGCGATCTCGGTCAGCGTGGCGATCTGGGCATCCGAGCCGAGGACCGCCGCGATGCGCTCGAGCAGCTCGCTGCGCTCTTCCTCGATCGGCGTGAGCCCGGCGAGCGTCTCGCGGATCTGCGCGAGCGTGTGGTCGAGCTCCTCGTGATCGCCGGCCTGGATGGTCCGGCCTTCGAGCTCGACGAGCTCGAGCAGGGACCGTCTCGTTTCGATCTCACGATCGAGATTCCGATCGAGCGCGTGCACGATCTCGTTCATCTCTCCACTCCATTCACGGATCCTGGGCCGAGGGGTTCGTTGTTCACGGATCCTGGGCCGGGCGCTTCATTGTCGGACGAAAACCGGTGCGCTTGAGCGGTTGTTCGCGGCGTGTGGCAAGGCGGGGTTCTCACGTGACGGACTCCATGAACATCTTAGCGATTCCGAGGTGTCCGCCGCGGGCGAGCTCGCGGGACATCATCGAGTCGAACATGCCTTCGTAGACGGCTTTGCCGGCGCCGTCGCCGAAGAGGCCTTCGGACGACGCGGCCTTGCGCATCTCCTTGATCATCTGCGCGTAGAAAAGCGCTTCGAATCCCTCCGCAGCCTCGCGAATTCGCTGGTCCCGAGCCATCTCGGAGTTGTCGAGCTTCTGCGGCTCGCCGGTCCGGTCGATCGGAACGAGCTTCCGGCCGGGAAGCTCGGCCATCCCGGTGTTGCGGGGATCGAGCTCGCGGGCCTCGCCGAAGGGCGACGGAAGCGCGAGCATGTCGGTGACTCCCTGGATCTCCATGGCGTTCTCTCCTGGCGGTTCCTACTGGCGGATCAGCTCGGCGTGGAGCGCTCCGGCGTTCTTCAGCTCGATGAACACCCCGATCATGTCGCGGGGCGACACTCCGAGCGCGTCGAGGCCGGCCGCGATGCTCGAGACCGAAACGGCATTGTCGACGACGATGAGGTTCTTGAGCTCTTCCTCGGCCGTCACCTGAGTACGGGGAAGGACCTCCGTCGTCCCTCGCCGGCTCCATGGCGCGGGCTGGGATGCGATGGATTCTTCCTGAACCGTGAACGTGAGGTTGCCCTGCACGATTGCGACGGGCTCGATGCGCACCCCTTGCCCGAGCACGATCGTCCCGGTCCGTTCGTTGATGACCACGCGGGCGGGGATGTCGGGCTCGACCCGCAGCGCCTGGATGTCGCCGATCAGCGCGACGGCGTCGCCGCTGTCGTGCGTATCCTTGGGAATGAGCACTCGAACGGAGCCCGCGTCGCTGGCGCGCGCGATACCGGGATGGAGCTTGTTGATGGCGTCCTCGATGCGGCGGGCCGTGCGGAAGTTCGCCTCCTTGAGAATGAAGCGGATGCCACCGCGGTCATCGATCGGACGCATCGGGATCGACTCTTCGACGAGCCCGCCGTCCGGGATGCGGCCGACGGTCGTGTGGTTCTTGGTCACCGAGGACGCATCGCCCGACGCCGAGAAGCCGCCGACGATGATCGGCCCCTGGGCGATCGAGTAGACGACGTTATCGGCACCGGCCAGGGCCGTCTCGACCAGGACTCCGCCGACGAGACTGCTTGCATCGCCGATCGAAGACACGGTCACGTTGATGCGCGATCCGCTCTCGACGAACGGCGGCAGCTCGGCCGTCACCCAGACGATCGCCGCGTTCTTCGAGTTGATGTCACGCGGAGTGATGTTGAAGTCGCGCCGCGTCATCATGTTGGCGATCTGCTGGCGCGTGACGAGCGACTGGTCGCCCGTCCCGTTGAGGCCGATCACGAGGCCGAGGCCCGAGATCACGTTCGACCGGACGCCCTCGATCCGGGTGAGCGAGCCGATCGCCACGCCGTCGGGAAGCGGGTCGCTGAGGGAAACCTCGTCGTCCTTCTCGAGCGGCGTCAGCTGCTCCGCCGCCGCGGGGGCCGGGGCTTCCGGAACGGTCAGGAAGTCGTCCTGCGGGTCAGCCTGAAGGATCGTCATGAGCACTAGTGCGCGAAGCATCGATCGAGTCTCCGACTAGAACGGCCAGATGATGCTGAGCAGAGCATCGAGCCAGTTGCGGTTGGTCGTCTGGGTCAGCGGGCCCGAGCCCTCGTAGCTGATCCGGGCCTGTGCGACCTTGGTCGACGAGACGCTGTTGGTCGGCGAGATGTCCTGCGGGCGGACGATGCCGCTGATCCGGATCCGCTTCAGTTCGCGGTCCATGCGGATGTCGCGGCTACCCTCGATGACCATGTTTCCGTTCGGGAGCACGTCGATGACCATGACCGTGAGGGCGGTCTGGAAGCTGCCGTTCTTGTTGTAGATCGCGTTTCCAGAGAACTCGTTGTCGCTGTGGTACTGGATCGCCGGAAGCGGGTCGAACGTGTTCGGCTTGATGTCGAAGTTGTCGATCGCCGTGTCGAGGTCGGTTTCCTTCTCGAGCGAGGCGATCTCGTTGTTCTGGATGACCTGGCTTTCCTGGATCAGAATGCTCAGGAGGTCGCCCACCATCCGCGCGTTGGCGTCGGCGTAGAGCGAGCGCGGTCGGCCGGCTCGCTTCCAGATCGATTGCGCGTCGGCTGCGGTGGCGCTCAGTCCGAGCATCAGCGCGGCGGCGACGAGCAGCGGGATCTTTCGGATCAGGGCGGATCTCATGGCTGGGTCTCCTTGGCGATGGCGTCCGCCGTGGACGGGCCGAAAGCGACGGTGCGGCTGTCGAGCACGCGACCGTAGACGCGTCGGCCGGATCGGGCGTTGGTCACGGGGATCTGCTGGCCGGAGTAGCCGTTCGATTCGGCGACTCCCGAGGTCGTCAGTCGCAGGCGACCGTCGACGAACACCAGCTGGACGGGATCGCCGCGGCGGATCGTCCAGGGGCGGAACACGTCGCGAAGCGTCAGCATCTCGCCGACGCGAAGCGGGCGCCGGGCCAGACGTTCCTCGACGTCCCGGAGGTCGTTGAGGGCGCGCCCGGCGAGGTTCGCCGGCACTTCGACTTCCACGATGGCGAGGTTGTTCGGGCCGAGCGGTTCGTTGCGATCGATAGCGCGGGTCACGGTGAGCACGCTCTCGAACGTCCGGAGCGTGAACGGGACCGAAATCGAGCGATAGAAGCGGCCGTCGATCGTGAGCCGCGCATCGACGTAGGCGGTTCCGGATCCGTTGAGCGCGCCCCGGCGAGGGCGGTACTCGATCGAGACGCCGTCCCGGCCGGCGGGAACCAGCTGGTCGGTCGGGACCGAGAGAGCCGAGACCTCCACGCGAGCATCGCGCGGGGCTTCGGCGAGTCGCTGCTCGAGCTCCGCACGTGCGTTCGCCTGCAGTTCGGCGCCACCGATGCGAAGAGTGGAGAGCGTGATCCCGCAGGCAGGTGTGCCCTCGAGACGCAGGCGCGAGGCGTCCCATCCCTGGCGGGAGAGAACGTCGGCCACGAACGCTCGCGAGACCTGGAAGCGTTCGTTGGCGGCCGGCGACATGCCGAGCACGGTCTTGGACAGCGCGGTGCGATCCGCTTCGGATCCGCCGCGCAGCTCGGCGACGTCTCCGAGGAGGACGCGTGTGCCGGGCGTCTCGCCGCGGGCCTGAAGCACGATCGTGAAGGTCGAAGACGAGGCCGCTTCGTCGGGCGTGCCGAGGGGCGCGCCCGTCAGGAGTGCGACGGCGACCAGTACGAGAAGGGTCATCGTTCTCTCCTAGCGGATGATCTGGTTGACGGTGGACAGCATGTTGTCGCTCGTCCGGATGACGCGCGAGTTGACCTCGTAGGCGCGCTGCGCCGAGATGAGGCTGACGAGCTCGTTGACCACCTCGACGTTCGATCGTTCGAGGTAACCCTGGCGGAGCTGACCGAGCCCGTCGAGTCCCGGGTTGGCGAGGGTCGGCGTGCCGGAGGCGTCGGTCTCGAGGAGCAGGTTGCTGCCGAAGTTCTCGAGGCCGGCCGGGTTGATGAAGCGGGCGAGCGTCAGCTGACCCACCTGCTGGGCCTGCGGACTGTCCGCGGTCGAGACCGAGACCGTACCGTCGACGCCGATCCGGATCGCCTGCGCGTTGTCCGGGACCGTGATCGCGGGCTCGATGAGGTAGCCCTCGTTGGTCACGAGCTGCCCGTTGGCGTCGATCGCGAAGGAGCCGTCACGGGTGAAGGCCGTCGAGCCGTCCGGAAGCGTCACCTGGAAGAAGCCGTTGCCCTCGATGGCGACGTTGAGCGCGTTCTTCGTCTCCTCGAGGTTTCCGGCGGTGAAGAGCTTCGAGATGGCGGCGAGGCGAGCGCCGCTACCGATCTGGACTCCCGTCGGCGAGGGCTGACCCTGTGCCGTCGTCGAGCCCGGCTTGCTCAGCGTGAGGTACAGAAGATCCTGGAACTCGACCTGGTTCTTCTTGTAACCGGTCGTGTTCACGTTCGCGAGGTTGTTCGCGATGACGTCCACGGTGGTCTGTTGGACCTTCATTCCCGTGGCCGACGTAAACATGGCCTTCATCATGGTTCAGCTCCTGGCGTCAGCTTTGGATCTCGGTGGCGTTGGCTTCTTCGTTCGTTCGTTTCGTTTTGTTTCGTTCGTTCAGTCGGCTAGCGAGCGGACGGGCTAGGGAGCCCGCGAGGTCTGGACGAGCTGGGTGAGCGTATCGTTGATCGAGGTCAGCGCCTTCTGGCTGTGCTCGAGCTGACGAAACGTGGTCATCATCGTGACCATCTCGTCCATCAGGCGGACGTTGGACTGCTCGCGATAGCCCTGCTGGATGCCGGACTCGGAGCCTTCACGCGGCAGGACTCCCTGGCGCGCGCGGTAGTACACGACTCCACGCGCCTCCAGCAGTCCCGGTGAGTCGAACTCGACGATGCGGAGCTTGCCGAGCGTGTTGCCGCCCTGCGAGATCGAGCCGTCGGCCGAGATCCGCGGGTTTCCCCCGTTCGGGTCGAGGACGATCGGCGAGCCGCTTTCGCCGAGCACAGGCCAACCGTCGCGCGTGGTCAGCGTCCCCTCGGACGTGAGGGTGAGCACTCCGTTGCGCGTGTAGAGCGTCTCGTCGCGACCCTGGACGGCAAGCATGCCCGGCCCGTCGATGGCCACGTCGAGCGGGTTGCCGGTGTTGACGAAGTTCCCGGGCGCGAAGTCTCTCGCGGTCTCCATGAACTGGTCCATGCCGCGGCCCATCTCCTTCTCGAGGAGGCTGCCGAAGGCACGTTCGGCAACGACCTGCCGGCGGAATCCCGGCGTGTCGACGTTGGCGATGTTGGCGGCGTGGATCTCCTGCTGCCGCAGGCTGCGTCCGATCGCGATGCTCGCCTGAAAGAGTCCCTGTTCCATCTTGTTCGTCTCTCCGTTCGAAGCGGGGCGGCGTCGGCCGCTCCCGGTGTCCGTCCTCTCTATTGGCAAGAAGCCTGCCAAGCGAAGGGCGGCGCGGAGAGATTTCTCGCCGAGATCGCAAGTGCTATAGGGGTAGTTGCTTACGGGGGCTTGGGTGCGACGGGGGTCGGTCCGTCCGGATGGCGGGCGGAGGGGGACCGCTCGATCCTTTCCGGTCACGGGAAAAGCCTTCCGGGTCCGAAGTGCCGGCGTGGTTGCTCGACGAGAAACGTGGGCGCGCTTTCGGTCAGGTCGCTCGGAAGATCCGGCTCGACGTGCCGTCGGGGCCGACGCGGAAGCTGACGGTGCGGAGGCACCGCGGACAGCGTCCCTCGTACTTCGTACCGTCCGCCGAGCGGTAGATACGCTGGTACACGCGACAGCAGTCGAACATGATCCCGATGAACGGGCGCGGGCCCTTGGCCGGCTTGCCTCGCGATGGCGTCAAGTGGCGACTTCCTCCGGAGGTGTGAACGCGGCGGCGAGCGCTTTGGGCGGCGCGACCGTCTCGGCGACGTGCCGCAGATGAAGCTTGCGGTAGGGCGCCTTGCGATGCGCGCGGATGATCCGGCACGGGAAGGTCGGCCCGATCTTTCGCTCCTTCTCGCTCGCCTCCTCGTCGTCGCTCGGGTCGTCCTGCTCTTCGTCTTCCTCCTCGTCCCAGATCTCGTCGGCCAGTGGACGCTGGACGTGGAGAAGCACCTCGTCGTCGGCTCCGATGTCGCCGAGCAGTCCGAGATCGTCGAGCACGTGCACGACGATCTCGTCGATCGTGTCGCTTCCGAGGAATCCTTCTGCCCAGTTCTCACCGTCGGCCGTCGCGATGAGCACCGGCCATGGGGAGCCGATGTCGAAGGTGGAGATCACGCCGTCGGGAGTCTCGGTGCTCGCGAAACGGAGCCGCTCGGCGTGCGATCGGATTCGCTCGGCGTCCTCGCGCCAGTCGGAATCGGACGCCATCTGGCGCTTCAGATAGTGCGTGGTGATCTGCTCGAACGCGCTCGACGAAGCGAGAATCCGGTGGTGCGGCTCGATGCCCGCGTCGGCGGCGAGGCCCTCGAGCCAGCTCACGTCCCGCGGACCCAGCCGGGATTTTCGCACGAGCTGCCGGTAGTCGAGGTAGCGGCGAAGGCGCTGGTAGAACAGCGCGAGCACCACCGTGATCATGGCCGCGATCGCGATCGCCGTGAGCACGGGGACCGCCTGGTCGGCGTAGGATTGCTGCTCGAGCTTCTTGGCCGTGTCGCGCAGTCCTTGCAGACGACGCTCGACGGACGTCTGCGCGACGATCGTCGATGCGAGCGCTGCGTGCGCGGCACCGAGGCCTTGGATGAGATTCATGATGGCGTTCCTGTCTGGACTCTCCCGGGGCGCTCCGAGGCGGAGCACTGGAAGCCGCTGCGCCGGGAGACGCGGACGCCAGACCGCGCCCCCCGGCGTAGCTCCGAACGAACGTCCCGCCTCGTTGCCTACGGGGCGGGCGAGATTCCGTCAATTACCGGGATTACCGGACGATACTGATGAGCTCCTGGAGCATGGTGTCGGTGGTGGTGATCACTCGCGAGTTCACCTGGAAGCCTCGCTGAGCGATGATCAGGTTGACGAACTCCTGCGAGGTGTCGACGTTGCTGACCTCGAGGACTCCGCTCCGCACGACGCCTCGACCGCCTTCACCGGGGTTGCCGACGACCGGCGTACCCGAGTTGGCCGAGACCTCGAAGAGGTTGCTTCCGGTGCGGATGAGTCCACCCGGGTTCGAGAAGGTCGCCATGCTGATCTGGTTGATCGCCTCGATGCGGCCGTTGCTGTACGCACCCTGGATGGTGCCGTCCGGATCGATGAAGATCGAGGTCAGCGAGCCGGGCGCGAAGCCGTCCTGCGACTCGGCGAAGGCCGTCTCGGTGTCGCCGAACTGCGTGAGTCCGTCGAACGTTCCGGCGGTGCCGAAGTCGAGCGTGATCGTCTGGTTCTCGCTGATCCCGCTGAACAGGAACTCGAGGTTCGGCGAGCCGCTGAGCGACTGAAGCGTTCCGTCGTCGTTGAAGAGAATGCCTTCGATCGTGCCCGTGACGACCGTTCCGTCGGCATCGGGGATCGTGGCGTTGAGGTTCCACTCGTTGCCGTCCTGGCGCTCGAAGGTGAGCGTCAGCGCGTGCGCCTGGCCGTTCACATCGAACACCTCGAGGGAGGTGACGACCGTGTCCGGGCCCTTGCCGTCGGCGGTGACCGTGAAGCCCGGCCACGTTCCTTCGCCGGCCGGGTTCGCGCTGTTGTCGACGATCGACAGGCTCATGTTGGCCGTGCCCTTGGTGTCGGACGTCAGCATGATGTTGCCGGTCGCGTCAAGCGTGGCCGTCGAGCCCGGGAAGGTGTCGTTGATCGCGGTGAGCAGAGCGTCCACCGTCGTGGTTCCGTCGACCGCGAAGTCGAACGACACCGTGGTGCCGTCCGCGTCGACGCCCGAGATCGTGACGAAATCGCCGGCGGCGTAGTCGGTCGTGGTCGAGAGCAGGTCGTTCAGGAACGTGGCGCCTTCGGCCGGGTCTTCGGTACCCGTCGCGGAGGTCTCGGCGAATCCGAGCTCGGTGACCGGGTCGCCGCTGATGTTCGCGACGGCGATGGTGCTACCGGTGCCGGCCGACGGCGACGTCAGCTCGAGCGCGCCGCCGTTGCTGGCCGCCACGTCGACGCCGAAGTCGTCGGTGAACGCGCCGTTGATCGCGGTGATGACGGCGTTGATATCCTCGCCACCCGCGAACGTGATCGTCTCGGTGACGCCGTCGATCGTGACGCTGAGCTCACCCGCGTTGAGGGTGAAGGGCGTCGTTCCCGTCAGCGTCGCGGCCGTGCCGGTGGCCAGTGCCGCCTGCGATTCGAGGACTTCGGCCGTCGGGCCGCTCACCTTGCCCGGCAGGTTCCCGGCGATGTTCACGTTTGCGGTGGCCTGTCCAGGGAGCACGGCCTCCGAGTCGATCGTGATCTCGCCGCCCGACGTCGAAAGCACCTTGAGGCCGGTCGCGAGGTCGACGAGCGACTGACCCGAATCGAGGCCGAACGCACCGGCGCGGGTGTACATCGTCTTCGTTCCGTCGCTCACCCGGAAGAAGCCCTCGCCCGAGATGCCGAGGTCGAACGTTCGTCCCGTGTTCTGCAGGTTGCCCTGCGTGAAGATCTTCGCCACGCTACCGACGCGCGTTCCCGATCCGATCTGTACCGGGTTCATCCCGCCGATGCCCGCACCGGGGGCGGCGCCGGGGCTGAACGTCTGGCTGAAGATGTCGGTGAAGCTCGCGCGGTCGGCGCGATAGCCGATCGTGTTCACGTTCGACAGGTTGTTACCGATGATGTCGAGGAACATCTGGTTCGATTGAAGACCGGTGAGCCCGGTCGAGAATGATTTCATGATGCTCATGGCGGGAATCTCCTATCGTTCGTCGGAATCGACGTCGGTTTCGTTGGCGTCTTCACCGTCGGCGGGCGGGGATGCTCCGTCGCCTCCGGCCGGACTCGAGTACACGCGGACGACGGCCTCGAAGGGCACCGCGAACTCGCCGATCTCGGCGAACACGCGACCGCCCTGGATCACGATCGAATCCACGCGTCCTCGAAGGGGCTCTCCGGTTTCGGAGAGGTAGTCGACATCCTTGCCGACCAGGTTGGAGGCCGTACCGAACTGGTTGAACGCGTTCTGCTGGCTCAGATTGGCGTTCAAGGCCTCCATCTGCTCGAGCGTCGAGAACTGCGCGAGCTGCGCGAGGTAGTCGGTGTTCGACACGGGCTCGAGCGGGTTCTGATTCTGCAACTCGGCCACGATGAGGTCGAGAAACGGGTTCTCGGAGCCTCCGCCGCCCAGATTGCCTCCGCCGACTCCAAAGCCGGCCGCGATCTCGGTGATCTCCATGCTTCAGGATCTCCAATCAGTTTCCTGGATCGAATCCCGCTCGAATCCGATCGGTCCTTCACTAGACGATGAGGTTGAGGCTCCGTCCGTCCGGGGTGCCGTTCGTGGCTTCCCCTTCGGTCTCGGGTCCATGGGTATCCTTCCGGTCGCCCGGCGTCGTGCTCGCGTCCTCGAGGGAGAACTCGCGAGACCGGCCGTGGCGGGAACCGGTGTATTGGGGTTGGGTCTGTGCGCGCCGATCGCGGTCGCCATCCGGATGCGAGGTCGCGCCCGGGTCGCGGTCGCTGCGCGTCTCGCTGGCTTCGGCGATGCGCACGTCGTCCACGTCGACTCCGCTCCTGGAGAGCGTTTCGCGGAGCTCCGGCAGGTGCCGTTCGAGAAGGCGGCGCGTCTCGGGCTCGACCGCGTCCACGCGGATGCGAACGCCATCGGGCTGCATCTCGACGCGAAGGTCCACGTGCCCGAGCTCGAGCGGTCGGAGCTGGATCCGGATCTCCTGGCGTCCGGGGACGAAGCGCCCGCGGATCTGTTCCATCATGCCGCGGACGAGCTGGGTGCGCGCGTGATCGGCGGCGGTGGCTCGGGACTCGCTTCGGGTCGCGGCCGTCGTGTCTCCTCGTTCGAGCGATGCGGTCGAGTCCGTACCGATGCTGGCGAGCTCGGCGGCCGCGCTCGGCCGCGGGGATACGGCATCCGCGGCAGGCGGGTCCGGCGAAGCGATCGATCGCGCCGTCGACGTTGCGGTCGGCTCGAAGACGTTCGCTGGAGTCTCGGCGGGTGCGCCGCTTGCGCCCTGCGGACGGTTCGATCCGGAGAGCCCGCGCGTCTCGGGCGCGAGGGTGTCCGGGTTGCGGTTCGTGGTGCTTGCGGCATCCGTTGGCGCGGTCTCGCTTCCGATACTCGCGGACGTCGATGTGGAAGCGCTTGCCTTGCCCGCGCTCAGGCTCGTGGACGAGGAGGCCGTGGAGGCGAGCGCTGACGATCCCTGCCGTCCAACGACCGCTTCGGTGCGCAGCGCGGCTTCCGTGGCGACCCGGGCGTCGATCACCGTGGCCGGCACGGCGGCGCGAACGCCGTCGGGAGCCGTGGCGCCGGACAGATCCCGGTACGCCTGCGTCGCGCGCTGCAGGAGCACCGGCTGCGGAAGCTCGAAGGTCGGTGTCGCGGGGGCGGCGGGCGGTGTCGCGACCCGCGTCGGGGCGAGGCTCACAGCGCGGGCCTCCGCGGGGGCGACGAAGTCCGACTGCGGGAGTCGGAGACTCGTGAACGCGTTCGAAGGCGAACGTTCCGCGCCGGTCGAGGTTCGAGACGCGGGTTCCGCTGTGACGGAACGAGGCGCCGATGAGCTCGGGTCCGCGGCCGGCGAGACCGCAGTTGCCGTCGTCGAGCTCGCGTTCGCGGCCGGCGAGACCGCAGTTGCCGTCGACGAGTTCGCGTTCGCGGTCGAAGTCGCTTGCGCGGCGGTTACCGGCGCGAGGGAACCGGAGCCCGAGCTCGGCGAAACGGCGGGCGTCGCCGCGGCGAGCTCGGGGAGGCCCGTCGCGATGCGGGTCGGCGGCAGCTGGATCCGGCCCTCGCTCGCATCGACGGGCGAGAAGCCTTGCGGCGTGAAGCCGGGCAAGGGAGCGGCCGACGCCGGCGGTGCGGACGCCGCCCCTTGTCTCGCGACTGCCGGGCGAGGTTCGCTCGGTCCGTTCGACGCACCCGGCTGCGCCTCGAAGGTCGCCGGGCGTTCCGCGGGAATGCGAGCCGCGTCCGCTCTCGCGAGACCCTCGAGAGGACGACCGGCGTCCGAGCTCGCGCTCGGCGCGGTGACCGCACCCGGGTCGCCGCTCAGGGGCGGGGCCGGCTGAGTCGAGGCCGATCGGGGGAGTCCGTCACCTGCCGGGAGCGTTGCACCGATCGCGGGGGACGGCCCCGACGGCGCGTTCGTCCGGACGGTCGAAGACGGGCTCTCCGTCACCGGCGCAACGGTCGAGGCCACCGGCTCTGCACCGAGGACCTCGAACTCGCCGTCCAGAATCGCCGGGCCTGCCTGGGTTGGCGACGCCTCGGGAGGGGACTTGCCCTCCGGAGCCGAGAGGGTGCTGGCTGCCGAGCGGAGGATGACCGCGATGCCCTTGAGGATCGGATCCGGTGGAGCCACGTGGACGGTTCCCCCCGGCTTTCGCGCGGCGGGCGCAGCGGCAGAGAGATCCGGGCGTGCGGTCCCCTCCGGGCGTGCGGGCCCCTCCGCGCGAGCGGCGTCGGGCCGCGGCGACTGGAGCGCGGCCTCGGCGATCGGGTAGACCTCGGCGAAGGTCTCTCCGGTCGTCGTCCGCTCGGCGGCAGCCTCACCCTGGGGCGAGGGCCCGCCCGATCCGGCGCTGAGAGCGCGGAACGCATCCATGGAACGTGGTCTCCTGGCGTCGGAACCGATCCGACGCGGCGTACCCCTCGAATCGCAAGACCCGGGCCAAGTGGGGCCTGGCGAGCGGCCGTCGTCATAAGGCGTGCTTCAGAATCGATTTGGGGAGCTCGTGCGAACGGGGAGGTGTCGCAGGATGCGACGGTGGGGGCGAAAACTTTTCCGGGGGGCGGATTCGACCGGAAAAAAACGCAGTCCACGTTCAAGTGAACGCCCGGAATTCCGAAAATGGAGGATAGCGATGGATCAAACGTGATGGTGGATCAGGCGCCAGCCGGAATCTCGACGGCGCTGAGGTCCACAGGAGGGGAGTGATGGATAACTTTGCGATCGACGGCCCTTCGGGAATCCCCCAGGATCCCCGTCCCCGCGGCGAGCAGGTTCGACGTTCGGACGCTCCGCGCAAGAAGGGCTCTACCGATCCCGTTGCCTACAAGACAGGCGACTTCCTCCGCGAGATCGAGAGCCGCAAGAGCGATCTGCTCCAGGGCTCGTTCCTCCGTCTCGACCAGGTCGAATCCGCACGAGAGGATCTCGATTCCGGTCGGTTGACGACGGAGGATGCGATCGACGAAGCGGCGGAGTACCTGCTTCGCGACGACGAGATCGACCGCCTGGATCTGGACGACATCGTCTGATCCGAGGCCCCCAGCCGAACGTACCCCGGTCGTAGGATCGGGGGCGTTCGCCCATTCCCTGCACGGACCCTACTTCTCTCGCAGAGCCCGGCGTGGCGAGGGTCCCGTCTGGAGGTTGCGGTTTTCGTCCCGCGGCTATTCCGACGCGCGTGCGGTGCGCGGCTCTTCGACCTCTTCGCGACTCAGCGTCTGCACGACCGAGTGGCAGCCGAAGCGGGTGAAGCGCTCCATCGACACCAGCAGCACTTCCCAATCGAGCAGGGATCCCGTCGAGGCCACGGTCTCGTCGTGGTACTCGACAAGCCGGCGGCGCGTGGCCTGATCGTGCGCGTCGAACGTGGCGTCGGCACTCCAGAGGACCGCTCCCGAACGCGTCGAGATGAGCTCGGATCGCAGGCCCAGCCGGAGCGGCGGGTAGGGCCGGTAGTCGGTGATCGTCGCGATCAGCACCGCATCCGCGTGGAAGCGCTCGGCCAGGGCCAGTAGCTCGTCGGTGTCGAACGTCCCCTGGATGCGGATGCGCTGCCCCTGAAGCGTGGTGAGCTCGGACGAGGGCGGCGGCTTCACGACATCGAAGTACCCGCCCTTCATCAGCTCCGACAGAAAGACGTCGCGGACCTCCGGGCTGCCGGTCGTCAGCCCCCCGTACTGCTCGAAGGGAAGCACCAGCACGCGCCGTGGGGCCTCTTCGCCCGCCGCCAGGAAGAAGTTTACGGTGGGGCGGGTCGGGGCCGTGTGACAGCCTGTGGTGATCGCGGCGATCGCGATCGATGCGAGGGCGATCCGCGCGAGGCGTCTCATCGGGGGCCGCCTCTCTGGGGCTCGTCTTGACCGCCCGTCGCCTCCGTGGAATCGGCGGGCGGGACGCGTTCGAGGATCTCGACCTTCAGATGGAAGAGCTCCTCTTCGAGCTCCACGGTCCGGATGCGAAGGCGGGCGAGCGTCTTCGCCATCTGGGACTGGACGGTTCGCTCTCGCGCGAGCTCTTCCTCGGCGGACATCAGCGAGCTCTCGAGGTCGACCCGGGTCTTCTGCAGATAGCGACCCTCGTCCTCGAGCTTATCGATGCGCGCCTGCATCGCTGCGATCGATTCCTGAGCGTCTTCGAGGCGGCGGGTCGTGTCGACGAGCTTTTCGAGAGGGCTTGCGAACTTGTCGTTGCGCGCGTCCTCGAGATGCACGGTCGGTCCCTCGCCGAGGTAGCCTTCGCCTCCCGCGAGAGTGTCGCCCTCGGCGTCGCCGCTCGGGGTAGTCGCGCATCCGCCGAGCAGAACCAGCATCGAACCGAGCGCCCAGATCACGGTGCGCTTCATGAGGCTTTCTCCTTGGCGGCGGCCTGCGCACGCCGGTTCAGGTCTTCGTACTCGCAGTTGAGTCGGATGGTCTCGCCGCAGGTGCACACGACCTCGATCGCCCGCACCTGCCCGTCTTTGCGGATGATCCGGACGTTGGGGGACTGTCCACGGCCGGCTTTCGGTCGGACCGCGGGCTGCACGCCTCCAGCTGCCGCGGCGTTGGGCCGCTTGGCCGCGGGCCGTGCCGGGGCCGGAGCGGCTTTGGCAGCCGGCGCCGGCTTCTTCGGTGCGGGCTTCTTCGGCGGTGCCGGCGGCAGTCTTCGCGAGTCGAGCTCCGGCGTCACGAAGGGGCGGACCGTCCCCTCGGCATCGGTCATCGCTTCTTCCGCGAACCCGTTGCCGTCGGTGGATGGCGTCGGTGCGGCGTCGGCGGCCGGTGCAGGATCGTTCGTGTGTTTCGGATCTTCGGCTTCGGTCATGGCAGGGCTCCCGTCAGACCCAGATGTCGATTCCGCGGTACTCGCCGTCCGGGCCGGATGCCTGGATCTCACCCTTGGCGGTCGCCTCGGGGAGTTGCGGACTCGGCTTCGGGGGCGCGCTCTCACGCGCGGACGCCTTCGCGTCGGTGCGCACGCGGCGACCGGCGTCGGCCGCCGTCGGATCGGGGAAGGGCGCCTGCTGACGCCGTGTCGAGCTCTGTCCGTCGCCGGACAGGTCGGGTACTTGCTGGATGTTGCCGATCTCGTCCATCGATCAGCCTCCCATCTTGCGGATTTCCTGGTTGAGCAAGTACAGCGCGCGTCCGTGGATCTGCGACACGCGCGACTCGGTCACACCGAGGATCTCGCCGATTTCGCGCAGGAAGAGCCCGCGCTGGTAGTACAGGACGATGACACGCCGATGCTCGGGCGCGAGGTTGTGGATCGCCGCGGGTCGTGCACGCCGGCGGACCTCCTCCCCCAGCAGCCCACGCACGATCAGCGAGAGGCCCCAGCAGCAGGCCATCACCCCGAAATACCACAAC
>CAZQZX010000033.1:15106-37847 GCA_964597885.1 uncultured Planctomycetota bacterium | reverse complement strand
AGCACCGTGTTGACCCCCGAGGTCGCGTTCGGGACGAAGGCGAGGTCCTCGGCGTCGCAGTCCACGAACTCGGCGAGCGATGCGCGGGCGGCGTCGGCGAGCGGTTCGAGCTCCCGGATGAAGAACGCCACGGGCTCGCGCTCCAGCCGTGCACGGAGCTCGGACTGATAGGCGAGTACGTCCAGAGGGCACGCGCCGAACGAACCGTGGTTGAGGAACGTGATCGAGGGATCGAGGTCCCAGTGTCGCGCGTGAGGGCTCGGGTTCGCCTGGATCGAGCTCATGCCGGCGTCTTCGCCATGGTCAGGGGGACTCCGGAGAGCAGGCCGTCGAATCGAGGTGGACTCGCGCCGTCGCGAGCACGGTCGACGCCCGCAGGCTCGCCGGCGGTTCCACGCGTCCGAGGCCGACCAGCATCGACGTGTCGCTCTCGGTCTCGGTGAAGACCGCGACCGGAGCGTCGAGGAGCCGGGTCGCCGTCGCGAGCGGCAAAGCAACGGGATTGCCCGACGCGAACAGACGCGCGTCTCCGCACGGCAGCGTGAGGGCCGCAAGGTCGGCCGCCTCGACGAGACAGGCCGGGTCGCGAAGCGATTCCTCGAGGCGCTCGGGCGCGAGCGGCTCGGTCGGGTCGAAGCGAAGCGCGGTCTCGGCTTCGAAGGGCCCGACGGCCGTGCGGCGCAGGGCGACGAGCGAAGCCGGGAGCCCGACGCGCACGCCGAGGTCACGCGCCAGCGAACGAACGTACATTCCGGCTCCGCAGCGCACCCGGAGCCGGACATCGGGCCACTCGACCCCGAGGATCTCGATCGAGTAGATGGTGACCCGTCGGCTCGTGAGCTCCGGCGGACTGCCCTCGCGCGTCCACCGATAAGCGGGCTTCCCCGACACCTTGATCGCGGAGTACACGGGCGGCGTCTGGTCGATCTCGCCGACGAACTCGGCGACGGCCGCGTCGAGATCTGCGGGAGCGGTAGAGCCCGGGTCTTCCTGGGCGACGACCTCCCCTTCCGGGTCGAGGGTGGCCGTCTCGGTCCCGAAGCGGACCGTCGTCTCGTAGGTCTTCGGGAGGCCCATCGCGAGGTCGGAGAGGCGGGTGGTGTCGCCGATCAGGCCGATCATCACGCCGGTCGCGAAGGGGTCGAGGGTGCCGGCGTGCCCCACCTTCGCCTTCTTGCGAAGGATCCTCCGGATGGGGCCGAGCATTTGCGAGCTCGTCACGCCTTGCGGCTTGTCGAAAACCAGGATCCCACGCATCGGTGTCGCCTCACGGATGGGTCGTTTCGTTGGTCGCGACGGGAGAATGTAGCATCTCGTCCCGAACGCGGTGAGAGCTCAGGAGCGCGAACGATGAACGAGAGGGTCTTCAACTTTTCGGCGGGGCCGGCGACGCTGCCGCTCCCCGTTCTCGAGCAGGCACGTGACGAGATGCTGGCCCTCCCGGGCGCCGGCGCGTCGGTGCTCGAGATCAGTCACCGATCGTCGACGTTTCGCGAGATCGTCGAGGAAGCACGCGCGAACATCGTGTCGTTGCTCGGGCTCCCCGATTCGTACCACGTGCTGTTCCTTCCGGGCGGCGCGACCCTCCAGTTCTCGATGGTTCCGATGAACCTGATGCGCGGTGCGGACACGCCCCGCGCCGACTACGTGCTCACGGGCTCGTGGGGACGCAAGGCCGTCAAAGAGGCTCGACGCGAGGGCGAGGTCCGGATCCCCTGGGACGGCGCGCCGGACTTCAACGCCGCTCCGGGGCCGTCCGAGATCGAGTTCGAGCCGGGTGCGGCCTACGTGCACGTGACGTCGAACGAGACGATCGAAGGCGTTCAGATGCGCGAGGTCCCCGATACGGGCGACACGCCGCTCGTTTGCGACGCATCGTCGGAGATCTTCTCGAGGCCGATCACGGTGGACCGCTACGCCCTGGTCTATGCGGGCGCTCAGAAGAACGCCGGGCCGTCCGGAGTGACGATCGTGATCCTACGAGATGACCTGCTCGAACGGATCCCGGAGGATCTCCCCACCATGCTCGACTATCGCGCATGGGTGAAGGCGGAGTCGCTGCTCAACACGCCGTGCACGTTCTCCGTGTACGTCCTCAATCTGGTGATGCGATGGATCCGCGACGAGGTGGGCGACCTCGCCGGCATGCACGAGCGCAATCGAGAGAAGGCGCGCCGGCTCTACGAGGCGATCGACCAGAGCGACGGGTTCTACCGAGGGCATGCAGCGCCGGCGGCCCGTTCCCTGATGAACGTCACGTTCCGGCTCGCGAGCGAGGACCTCGAAGCGGACTTCCTCGCAGAGGCGCAGGCTCGGGGCCTTCACGGATTGAAGGGACACCGCTCGGTCGGCGGATGCCGCGCCTCGATCTACAACGCGATGTCCCTCGAAGGCGTCGACGAGCTGCGACGTCACATGGACGAGTTTCGCGCCGCCCGGGGTTGATCGGAATCGTCGGGGAACTCTTCTTCGAAGAGGTGCTCGAGGGCGGCGTCGAGGTTCGGATAGCGGAACGAGAAGCCGCTCTTCAGCAGGCGGGTCGGGTCGACGCGGGCGCTCGAGAAGAGAACCTCGTCGGCCATCTCCCCGAGAATCCAGCGGCCCGCAAACTCCGGCAGCGGGAGCCACGCGGGTCGGCGAAGGATCTTGGCGAGCTTGCGCGTGAGCTCCATGTTGGTCACGGTCTCGGGCGCGACGCAGTTGATGGGGCCGGCGATGTCCGCCTCGTCGAGGCCGTGGAGGAACGCGTCGACGAGATCGTCGATATGGATCCAGCTCACGTGCTGACACCCGCTCCCGAGCCTCCCGCCGAGCCCGAAGCGGATCGGCGTGAGCATGCGCGGCAGTCCTCCGCCGTCGAGACTGAGGACCATCCCGATGCGAAGCGCCGCGATGCGCGTGGCCCGGCCCTTCAGCGGCTCGGCCGCCTTTTCCCATTCGCGGCAGACGTCGGCGAGGAAGCCCTGACCGGGTGCGCTGTCTTCGCGCAGGAGCTCGTCACCGCGGTCGCCGTAGTAGCCGATTGCAGAAGCCTGCAGGAAGACCGAGGGAGGTGCGGGCACCCCCTCGAGCACTTCGCACAGGAACTTCGTCCCGGCGATCCGGCTTTCGCGGATGCGGTACTTCTTCTCGGCGGTCCACCTTCCGTCGATGCTCTCGCCCGCGAGATGGAGGACCGCGTCGAAGCCCGACAGCGCGCCGGCGTCGATCTGGCGCTCTTCGGGATCCCACTGGATCGTCCCGGACTTCGACCGCCTTCGGCTCAGTCGGACGACCTCGTCGCCCTGTGCGAAAAGAGCCGCGACGATCTCGCGACCGACGAGGCCGGTGGCGCCCGAGACCAGCACGCGTCGCGGTCGCCGCGGGTCGCCGGTCATGCCGCCTCCCCCGCGACCGTAGCCCGAGTCATGGAGTCCCGAGGCTGGCAGACGGAGTCCGCGGTCGGCGTGTGGAAACAGTGCATCGAGCTGCGATTCATCGGGGGGATTCCACCGGCAATGACGGGCGGAGCGCGGGTGTCGATTCTCCCGAGCGTTCGCGGTTCGGGCCCGTCACGAATTGAAGGTCAACATACCAGAAACTTTCTCGTAAGAAAAACGATGATCTTTCACGCACCGCTCGAATACGCGGCAAACCGCGTTCGGCGCGGTAAGACGCCAGGAGGGAACCCGCACGAGCCTGCGCGGGTGTAGAAAAAAGGGGGTTCGACCATGCGCCATTTCGCCTTCCTCCTCTTCGCTGCATTTCTTTTCTTCTTTCTCGCGATCTCCCCTCTCTCTTCCCCCGCACTCGGACAGGACACCCAGCTCCAGTTCGCGGACGGGCTCTATCGTGAGGGAATGTTCGAGCTCGCGGCCAAGGAATACACGAAGATCCTCGCGGACCGGCGACGCCATCCGCAGGCCTCGGAGATTCGACTGCGCCTTGGTGATGCGCTGATCCAGCTCGGGCGGCACGAAGAAGCCGTGGCCGTGCTGCGGGAGATCGTGAAGCGCGATCCACGCTTCGAGCAGTACCTCGAGGCCGCCTATCGCCTGGGCCGGGCGCTGATCGAGTCGGGCGACCCGGACGGGGCCGTCCGCGTTCTGCGTAGCGCCCAGAAGCAGATCGAGGACGGACGTCCCGATCGTGGCCTGTCCCCGCATATCCACTACTGGCTGGCCGAAGCGTTCTACCGCAGCGACCAGCTCGACAAGTCCCTGGCGGCCCTCGAAAAACTCCTGGAGCGCCCGGTCGAGCCCGAGATCCGCAAGAGCGCGCGTTACACGGCAGGATGGGCCGCCTACCGGACCAACCGACCGGAGCGCGCCGTGGTGCACCTGCGCGACTTCCTGAAGACCGGGGTCGATGAAGCCACCGCGGCCGAGTCGCGCTACGTCATCGGGGAGGCGCTCTTCCAGATGGGCGATCATGCCTCTGCCCGATCCGAGTACACCGCGAGCGCGAAGTTCGACGGACCGTACCGCGACGACGCGATGCTCGCGATCGCCTGGTGCGACTACGAGACCGGCGAGCACGCGAAGGCGGCCAAGGGCTTCGACCGCGTCGCTCGCGAGTTCCCGAACGGTGAGCACGCCGACACGGCTCGGCTGCAGGCGGGCATCTGCTCGTACCACGCGAACCGCCTCGACGAGAGCGAGCGGCACCTGGCCCAGGCGGCCGACCGCCCGAAGGTGTCGCCCGAGGCGACCTACTGGCTCGGCATGGTGGCGAAGAAGCGCAACGATCTCGACGCGGCCGTGGGATACTTCCGACTCGTCGACGCGGGTGAGGACGCGTCGTTGCAGGAGCGCGTGCTGGTGGCTCGTGGCGAGACGCAGTATCGCCTGGGGCGGTACGACGAAGCGCTCGACGCCTTCGGTAGGCTCGGCGCCGGCGCGAAGCCGGAATCGGCGGACTACGCACTGCATGCGTCCGCGCTGTGCGAGCAGGCTCTCGGCAATCACGAGCGCGCGGCCTCGACGGCCGCGGCGCATCGGAAGCGATATCCGGAGTCCTCGTTTGCGGGCGCGTCGTTGATGGTGGAGGGCGAGTCGCTGTTCGCCCTCGAGCGCTACGGCGACTCCGCCGGTCGATTCGCGACCCTGATCCGCGATCATTCGGGACACGAGAGCGCCGATGCGGCGCTCTACAAGCTGGGGTGGTCGCTCACGAAGCTCGACCGGCACGAGGAAGCGCGGACAGCCTTCCAGCAGCTCTCGAAGCAGTACCCGGAGAGCGAGTTCACGCCCGAGTCGAAGAAGCTCGCGGCGCAGTCGCTCGTCGCCCTCGGCCGTTCCGACGAGGCGGCGCGCGAGCTGTCGAGCGTGGCGCGCGATTCGAGCGAGACCGGACACGATGCCCGGCTCGAGCTCGCGAGGCTCCAGCGCGACCGCGAGGAATACGCCGCGGCTGTGGATGCCTACGAAGAGCTCGCCCGCAAGACGAAGGATCCCGCGATGCGCGCGCGGGCTCGCTACGAGCAGGCCGAGGTCCTCTACAAGGTCGGCGAGACGGATCGCGCCATCAAGTCCTACCGCTTTGCGCTGCGGGACGCGAAGGATCCGAGGATCGTCGTCGCCGCACGCTACGGCCTGGCCTGGGCGCTCTACGACAGCGGCCAGCCGGGTGAAGCGGCCAAGGAAGGCGATGAGCTTCTCCAGAGCGGCGAGCTCGATGAGGATCTGAGGGCTTCGACGCTTCACCTGGTCGGCGCCGCCCGTCAGCAGACCGGCGAGCACGACAAGGCCATCGCTTCGTTCCAGCGACTCCTGAAGGAAGCCCCCCGCTCTCCGCTCGCCTACGAGGCGGCCTTCGGTCTCGGCGTTTGCTACGCGGCGTCCGAGCAGCCGATCGAATCGATTCGAACCTTCGAGAACCTGCTGCGCCGACACCCCGATGGCGAGCTGAACGACCGGGTTCTGTACGAGCTTGCCTTCGTCCACGGAGACGCCGGTCGCACCGACAAGATGAACGCCACGTTCGCGCGGCTCGCGAGCGACTACCCGAAGAGCTCCCTTGCGCCCGAATGCCTGTTCCGGCTGGCGGAGACGAGCTACGGCTCGGAGCGGATGAGCGAGGCGGCGATCCTGTACGATCGGGTGCTCGAATCGGGAGACGTCCAGTATCTCGACAAGGCGCTGTACAAGCGCGGCTGGGCGTCGCGCAAGGCGGGAGACGTGGAGGCGGCGACCACGAGCTTCGCGCGCCTGGCTTCGGACTGTCCCGAGAGCCCGCTTCGCGGCGAGGGGCTCTACCTCCTCGGCGAGTCCTGCCGGGAAGCCAAGAAGCCCAAGGAAGCCGAGCAGGCCTATCGCAAGCTGCTCTCGGAGTATCCGAACCACGACCTCGTCGAGGCGGCGCATCTCGGACTCGGGCTCGCGCTCGTGGATGCGGGCGCGCATGACGCGGCGGTTCGCGAGCTCAATGCCCATCGCCAGCGCTATCCGGAGAGCGAGCGGCTCTTCGAGGTGGATTTCTCGCTCGGGATCTCGCTTCGAGCGCTCGGCCGGCATCCGTCGGCGATCCAGGCGCTGCGTCGCGTGACGTCCGCTCATCGCGGCGAGACGGCGGCGCGCGCTCAGTACGAGATCGGCGAGTGCTTCCGCGACCAGAACGATCACGAAAGCGCGCTCTCGGAGTATCTGAAGGTGCGCTTCATCTACGGCCACGACGAGTGGGTGGCCGCGTCGATGTACCGGGCGGGCGAATGCTTCGACAAGCTCGGCCAGCCCGACCGAGCGAAGACGGCGTTTGCCGAGCTCGCCGAGAAGTACCCCGACAGCCCGTGGACCGCGCGGCGCAACGGCAAGACGAAGACGCCGGCCCGCGGTGGCCTTTGATCCTACGCACGGAGACTAGCGAATGAGCACGCCATACCTCTTTCTCAAGCAGGGCGAGGCCGCGTCCGAGGCGGGGATGCCGACGATCGCCACCGACATCGGTTCGCTTCTCGAGATCCTGCACCAGGGCGGCATCCTGATCTGGCCGATCCTGTTCTGCTCGATCATCGTACTGGCCTACGCCGTCGAGCGATTGATCGGCCTGCGACGGCGACGGATCGTGCCGCCGAAGCTCGTCGCGTCGCTCGAGGACGCCGTGTCGCGAGGGCGAGTCGACGAGGCCATGCGACTCTGCGAGGAGGACAAGAGCCCCTTCGCGGCGATCGCGGGCGCGGGCATCCGCGTCCACGAAGTCGGGACGCACGCCGAAGTCGAGAAGGCGATGGAGGACGCCGGACTGCGCGAGGTGATGCGCCTGCGCAAGAACGTCCGACCGCTCGCCACCGTCGGGAGCATCGCCCCGCTCCTCGGGCTGCTCGGTACGGTGCTCGGCATGATCGAGGCGTTCAACGTCGTCGCCGGCGGCGGCATGGGCCAGCAGGAGCTCCTCGCGAGCGGTATCGCCAAGGCCCTCGTCACCACGGGCGCCGGACTCTCGGTCGCGATCCCGGCGCTGACCCTCTACTACTACCTGAGCGGTCGGGTGCAGAACATCGTGCTGCAGATCGACGAGCGTTGCAGTCGCCTGGTCCACGCCCTACCGCGGCGGCACGCCGTGGGCGCGCCGGGGGCCGCGGCCTCGTCGCAGCCGAAGCCCGAACCCGTCGGTGCGGGAGCCACGTCATGAAGATTCGCGACGACGAAGAACAAGAATCGGTCGGCCCCAACCTGACGCCGATGATCGACATCGTGTTCTTGCTCATCATCTTCTTCATGGTGTCGACGACGTTCATCGAGCTCGAGAAGGACCTCGAGATCGATCTGCCCGAGGCCAGTGCGGGCGAGGTCTCCACCGAGGCTTCCCGCGTGATCGTGGTGAACGTTCGCAAGGGCGGCGAGATCCTCGTCAACGGCGAGGAAGCGAGCGCCGAGGCGCTGCGGTACAAGCTGCAGCGCGCCGTCGAAGAGAACCCGAAACAGGCGGTCGAGATCCGCGCCGACCGCGAGGCGCAGCACGGCGCCGTCGTGAGCGTGATCGATGCCGTCAAGCTCGCGAAGGTGACGAACCTCAGTCTCAAGGCCTTCGAAGCGAAATGAGCCCCGAATGACGAAGCGGACCCTGTTCAACCAGGTGGTCTTCGCGCTGTCGCTCCTGTGCGCAGGCGCCCTCTTCGTTCGTTACGTGCTCGTGCCGTATCAGCCGGGTGTGTACACGGACGGGAGGACGGTGCTCGATGAGGGCGTCTGGCACGATTCCCGACGGGTCGTCTGGGAGCCGCCGGCGCTGATCGACGGAGCTTCGACAGCCGACGTCGAGGGTGACCCTTGCCTGTCGCCGGACGGACGGACGCTGTACTACGTCGTCGGGATGCCGGGCGGCCTCGCGGATCTCTTCGAGGCGGATCTCGCCGCGGACGGAAGCGTTCTCGATACGCGTCCGCTCGCGATGCTCAACACCCCGTCCGACGAGCGCGATCCCTTCGTCACCGACGAGGGTCTTTACTTCGTCTCCGATCGCCCCGGAGGGCTCGGCGGCACCGATATCTGGTTCGCGCGTCGCGAAGGGCTTGCGTTCGGGGCGCCGATCGTCCTCGGCGCGGGCGTGAACTCCGCTTCGAACGAGCACTCCCCTTCGATCGACGACACCGGACGGCTGCTCGCGTTCTCGTCCGATCGCGACGGCAGCTTCGACCTGTTCCTGGCGGATCGCATCGATCCCGACGAGCTCCGAGCGGATTCGTTCTCGGAGCCGATCCCCGTCGACCTCCTCAATTCCGAAGACGACGAGGTCGACCCGTATCTCTGGCATGACGGCACGCGGCTGGTCTACGCGTCGAATCGGCCCGGAGGCCAAGGTGGCCTGGACCTGTGGTGGTCGCTCTGGACCGGCGACGAATGGCTCACACCGAGACCCCTCACCGAGCTCAACTCCGCATCCGACGACCGCGGTCCTCACGGATCCGATCGAGGTTTCTCCCTGTTCTTCTCCTCGAACCGAGAGTCCGGGCCCGGCCTCACCGATCTCTACCGTGCGACCAGCCGCGAGCTCTTTCCCCTTCCCGGCGAGAAGTCGTGGCTCGACATCTTCGCCGAGGGACTGATCCTTCTGTTGCTGCTCCTCGCTCTGGCGGCGTTCCTCGCGAATCGCTGGAGCAAGCTCGACATCATCGTGAAGTGCATCCTGATCTCGATCCTGGTGCACCTGCTGATGCTCTTGTGGTTCCGGACGGTCGAGCTCCAGGGCGTGCTGGAGGAGCCGTCGAAGTCTTCGAGCACGTATCGAATCAAGTTCGTATCGGCTCCCGAAGAGTCCGTGCCGACCGCCGAGGCGACGCGGGCGCGCGGAGATGTGGTCGATCCGGTCGAGCGTGCCGCGCTCGCGGAGGCACCGAGCGAGCGCGAGTCCGTCGACGTTCCTGTGGAAGCCGCAAACGCCCGCGGCGTGGAGACGCAGCTCGCGGAGCGAAGCGAGGCGACCGACTCGCCCGAGCGTCTGATGGACACGCTCGTCGCGTCGGCGCGTCCGGAGAGGATCGCGTCGAAGCCGATCGAGACGGCGCCGTCCGAGGTCGCGAGCGAAGCCGATCCCGGTCGGGCGGTCCGGGAAGTGGTGGTGGCTTCCGAGCGCGTCGCGTCGGAGCAGAGTGCGACGCGCTCGGTCGAACGGATGGTGGAGGCGGACACCGCCGTGGCGCGAGAGGCTCGGATCGAGCTCGCGCGATCGACGATGGATCCGGCCGCTCTCGCCAAGCGGGACCCCATGCGGGATCTCGCCAAGCGAACGCAGCGGACCGTCGAGGGAGCGTCGGCTCAGATCGAGCCGGTCGACGTCGAGGAATCGACCGAGCGCTTCGTCGAGCAGGATCCGGAGCGAGCCGTGGCCGTTCGTCAGGACGTCGAGACCCGCCGCCGTGACGCGGCCGAATCGTCGCTCCGCAGTGACGCTCGCGTCGCGTCGAGCTCGATGAACGAGCGGCTCCAGGCGTCCGATGCGCCTTCGGCTCCCGCCGAGATTCGCACGGAAGCGTCGGCCGCGCCGCTGGAGTCGCTGGTCGGGGTGCCTCGACGGGCGGACCGTCTGCGCGCGACGCGTCCCGATCGGCGAATGGACGCGCCCACGACTCCCACGATCGACGTGGCCCCGGCCGCTCCGATGCGCGAGCCCGCCGAGAGCGCGGCATCCTCGGCGCTCGCGAGCGCGGAGCCGACCGAGTTCCGTCCCGAGCGGCGATCCAGTGCGATTCCCAGGCGACGTCCGCCGACGGTTCGGCGCCCGACACTCGACGAAGGAGCCGCCGGCCCGAGCACGCCGGTCGCGCCGACCGAGCTCGGCGCATCGCGAGCTTCGGAGGCGACGATCGCGCGTCGGAGCAATCCGATGCCGACCCGGCGCCGTGATCTGCCGACGCCGTTCGAGGCGCCTTCGCTCGAGGTCGAGCGATCCGCTCCCGAGGGCACCCGGGTTGCACGCACCGAGCCTGAGCGCACTCCCCTGCCGTTCGCGCGTCGCAAGCTCGACGTCGCCAAGCGCGATGTGTTCCGGGCGACCCGCGGCGTGGCCGCTTCGGTCGCCTCGGCGAGCCGCGGCCCCCGTTCGGTGAGGCCGGATCTCGGGACGATGGTGGCACGGGCCGAGCGTCGGCCCGAGCGTGCCGGTCCGGAGCTCGAGGGAATCTATTCGAGGCGTACCGCGGCGGGCAAGGCGCTCGCCCTCGAGGAATTCGGCGGTACCGAGGAATCGCAGCTCGCGGTCGAGAGGGGGCTCGCCTATCTCGCGTCCGAGCAGAACGACGACGGATCGTGGGGCTTCTACCGACGGCCGGACGCCAAATACGGACGCACCCAGATCGGCAAGTCGGCGCTCTCGGTCCTGGCGTTCCTCGCCTCGGGGCACACCCAGTTCTCGGAGACGAACTACACGTCGAATGTCGGTGCGGCGATCGAGTTTCTGCTGTCGATGCAGGATCGGTCGACCGGACACTTCGGGTCGAACACGACGTCGTACAGCCACGGGATCGCGACGTATGCCCTTGCGGAAGCGTATGCGATGACCGGTGACATCTCGTTGCGTCGGCCTCTCGAACGCGCGGTCACGTGGATCCTCATGAACCAGTACCTCCAGACGTCGGATCGTCAGTGGTACGGAGGCTGGGGCTACTACTACCCCGACGAGCGTCGCGTGGCGGACACGTGGCCGCGAGCCTCGGTGAGTGTGTGGCAGATCATGGCGCTCAAGTCCGCCAAGATCGGCGGGATCGACGTGCCCGACATCCACCTTCAGGCCGCGCGTGTCTATCTGCTGAACTCGTTCGATTCACGCCGTGGGAACTTCCGCTATACGCACAATCCCGAGCGCCTTCGCACGCGATGGCCGACCTTGCCGGCATCGACGCCGGCGTCGGTTTTCGGTCTGCTACTGCTCGATCATGAGGCGGACGATCCGAGGATCGCTCGCGGCACCGACTTCGTTCTCGAACGGGCGCCCCGGTCGTACCGATCCGGGTCGGACGACGACTTCGTGTTCAACGCGGTCGGAAACCTCTACTTCTGGTACTACGCGACGCTCGCCATGTTCCTGAAGGGCGGCGAGGAATGGCGAACGTGGAACGACACGATTCGCGATCTGCTCGTGGACGCCCAGAATGACGACGGCTCGTGGACGCCGATCACGAAGTACGCGAAGTACTCGGGCGATGTCGACGGGCATCGCGAGTACACGACCGCGATGTGCGTGCTGATGCTCGAGGTCTACTACCGGTACTTCACCCCCCTTCTCGACGAGCGAGATTGACCGTCCCCGCTCGTCGCGGAGACGGGCGTGGGCGGCGGAAATGAAAAAGCGTTCAGTTTTGTGCTTGCATCGTTCGACTACATCCGTAGTATTACTCATGTAGTCGATGGCCGGGTCCGGGCCTGAGATCGGCACGAGGATCTTCAAGATGGAAGATTCGTATCAGCTCACCGAGCTGCAGCTTTCGGTGATGCGGGTGCTATGGGACCGGCCCGAGGCGACCGTGGCAGAAGTGCACGGCGCCCTCTCCGACCGCGCACTCGCGACCACCACCGTCGCCACGCTGCTCAAGCGACTCGAGAAGCGCGGACTCCTCACCCACCGCACCGAGGGGCGCCAGTTCGTCTATGCGGCCGCCGTCAGCGAATCGGACGTCCGTCGCTCGATGGTGTCCGATCTGACGGACCGACTGTTCTCGGGCGATGTCACCGCGCTGCTCAGTCATCTGCTGCGCGACGGCGAGATGGAGCCCGGCGATCTGTCGCGCGTGAAATCGCTGATCGAGCGATACGAGGAGGAATCGCATGGGAGCGATTGATCTCCTCGCCGCCGACACGGCAGCCGGCCGGATTCTCGCCTGGACACTCACCTACGTGCTGCACAGCACGCTACTGCTCGGGTCGGTCTGGTGGTTGATCCAGGTCGGAGCCGTTCGGTCGGCGTCTCTGCGCGACACGCTTTGGAAGTGCGCGATCGTGGGTGGGCTCGTCACCGCGACGGTCCAGCTCGCGACCGGCGCCGGCTCGGTCGACTTCCAGCTCGCTCTGCCGGGCTCGGACGCTTCGATCGAAGCGATGGCGCCCGCGCCCGAGAGCAACGGACGGAGCGCGAGCCGTGCCGAGCTCTCGCCGATCGAGCCGAAGGGTGAGCCCGCAGCCGCCGGACCCCCGAAGACCCTGTTCCTGCCGAGCGCGATCGTAGCGGACGCGCTCGGAAGGCGTTTCCTCGAGGATCAAGAGAAGGCGCGCCCGATGCCGGAGCGGGCTCTCGGGCCTGCGCTACCGGCCGGGATCGCGGCGCGCTCTTCCCTTTCTCGACGAACGTCGTCGGCGATTCCGACGACGAGCGTCGCGAGCGCCGAGCCGCCGGCCGTGTGGGCCATCGCCCTCGCGGTCTGGGGCTTCATCAGCAGTCTGGCGCTCGCCCGGCTCGCCCTCGCCCGCTTGCGCCTCGGCCGGAGCCTCGGCGCACGCCGCGACATCGAAGACCCAGCTTTGTCCGGACTCCTCGCCCGCCTTTGCCGCGAGGCCGGGGTCCGTCGAAAGATCCGCCTCACGACCTCGTCCGCGCTCGCGGGTCCGGTCGCCGTCGGAAGCTCGGAGATCTGCATCCCGGAGCGCGCGATCCGGGAGCTCGGACCCGAGCCTCTCGAGGCGATGCTGGCCCACGAGCTGGCGCATCTCGTCCGCCGGGATCCGGCGTGGCTCGTTTTGTGTGCGGTCGTGGAGCGTCTCTTCTTCTTTCAACCGTTGAACCGCATCGGGAGGTATCGAATGCAGGAAAACGCCGAGTACCTGTGCGACGATTGGGCCGTGCGGCAGACCGGCCGCCGACTCACGCTCGCGAAGTGTCTGGCCGAGGTGGCCGGATGGATCGACCGCCGCAAGACGCCGGCGCTGACCGCCGGGATGGCGAGCCAGGGGTCGCCGCTCGTCCGACGCGTGGAGCGCTTGCTCGAGCCCGCGACGTCGCGTCGGGAAATGCCCCGTTCGTTCCGTGCGATCCTCGCCGCGGGTCTGCTCGTGGCCGTCGTCGCGGCGGCGCCGGGCGTCACCGCTGTCGCCGATGAGTGTGACAAGAGCGGCAAGGGCGGAGACGCCGATCCGTCGCTCACGGTCGTCCAGGAAGATCGCTCTCCCCTGCCGCAGGTCTCGCTCGGGATCACGGTGGACTCCGTGAGCGAAGAGCTCGCGGCGCACCTCGGTGTCGATGCCGACGGCGTCGTCATGGTCAGCCATGTCGTCGAAGGCAAGCCGGCCGATCGCTCGGGACTGCGCAAGTACGATCTCATCACGGCGTGCGACGGGCGTAGCCCCGTCTCGCTCGACCTCCTGAAGTCGCGACTCGCGAGCAAGGAGCTCGGTGACGAGATGCAGCTCGACGTGCTGCGTCGTGGTCGCCCGATGGAGGTCGTGGTCTCGTTCGGTGCGCCCCGCGAATCCCGCGAGCGTGCCGAACGTCGAGAGCGCGCCGAACGCAGCGAGCGTCGAGAGCGCGCCGAGCGTCCCGAACGACGCGAGCGGAGCGACCGTCGTGAGCGCGCCGGCCGTGGTGAGCGCGACTCGCGGGATGGCGATCGTCGCTCGTCGCGCCGCGGAATCCGGTCCGAGGACATTCCGGACGTCGAGGCCATCCTCGAGCAGGTCGAAGAAGTGCTCGACGAGCTCGGTCCGCAGCTCGAGCGAATGGTCGGCCCGCAGCTCGACAAGATCGAGGCGCGACTGCAGGAGGTGAGTCCGGAGCTCGAAGAGCTTCGCCCGCAGCTCGAGCGCGTCGTTCGTGACCAGATGGACGTGTTCCGCGAGGTGGCTCCGCGTGTCCAGGATTTCCTCGACGGTCTCGAGGGTATGGACGAAGAGGAGATCGAGGAAGCGGCCGAGGAGTTCGAAGCCGAGATCGAGGCGCTCGTGGAACCGAGCGTCGAGGCGATCGAGCGGTTCGTGGAAGACGTGATCGAACCGCGCGCCGAGGCGTTCGAGGACATGATCGAAGACATGGTCGGCCCGAATCTCGAGAGCCTCGAGGATCTGATCGAAGGCTTCGTCGAGCCGCGCCTCGAAGGCCTCGAGGAGTGGATCGAAGAGATGGTCGAGGAAGGCGATTTCGAGGGACGGGTCGAAGAGATCGAGGATCTGATCGAGGACTTCGTCGGCCCGCGTCTCGAGGGACTCGAGGACATGATCGAAGGTTTCATCGAGCCGCGCGCCGAGGAGTTCGAGCGCATGATCGAAGAGATGGTCGGTCCGAATCTCGAGCAGCTCGAGGGGCTCCTCGAGGGTGAGCTCGGTCCCAAGATGGAACAGCTCGAGCGGCAGATCCGATCGGCCCTCGAGCAGGCCGAGCGCGCGATCGACCGACGCGAGAGCGACCGGGATCGACGCGGGGATCGCGATCGTCGAGATCGATCCGAAGACCGCCCGAAGAAGAAGCAGAAGCCGCGACGCGGAGACGTCGTGGCGTCGAACCTGTTCGTCTAGGACAGGCCGCTAGTCCAGCGACGCAACGCTGTTCGCCTCTGTACACCTGGCTGTTCCGCGGGCCGGGTCCCCTCTCGAGTGGATCCGGCCCGCGCCCTTTCCCCTGTTCGGCGAGCTCCGACCCTCAACATTCCGGGGAACCCCCACGCCCCCGGCGGCACCCTCTCTGCGGATCGGCTTGACCCGACCCGATCCGCGGAAGTAGTCTGCGACCCTCAAGGCATCACCGCGCTTGGCTTTACGAGAGAGAGTGGAGCCCCGCGATTCGCCTCGAGGTCGTGTTTCGGTCGTGCCCGGGCGGGGGGAGACGACAGGGGCAACATGGAGCGACAGAGCCTCGCGGCGCACATCGAGGAGCTCGCCAGTCAGATCGACGTGCGGCCGCGCTTCCTCGAAGAAGTCCGGCGCATCTTCACGAGCAAAGGGATCTCCCTCGAGGAGGACGGTGCACCCTACCGCGCGACCCTCGAAGAAGTCTTCAAGCGCGAGGAGACGAGGTGCGAGGCCGCCCGGTACCGCCGTCGGAGCATGGCGAAGATCCAGCAGGACATCGCCCGCCTGAAGCACGCCTGCGAGGAGCATCTCGATCTGCTGCGCGCTTCACGTGACGACGCCGTGAACCGCGAGTGCCAGCCCCGCCATATCGAGGGCGTGTTCCGTCAGCACAACGCGGTCGGTCGTCCGCGAATGGCATTCGGGGAGACGCGATCGGACTCGCATTCGATCGATATCGAAGCGACCGATTTTCAGTAGAGGCTTCGAAGTCGTTCGTAGACCGTCGGAGTGAGGTCGCCGGCCTGGATCCCCTCGGTGTCCGCATCCACGAGTGACGCGAGCGCGGCACCCGTGCGCAGCTTGTTCAGCGTCCACGGGACAAGGGAGGCCTCGCGTTCGCGAAGCGCCTGGACGAGCTTGACGACGGCCGCCTCACCCGAGGCGTCCACGAGCTCGACCTCGATTTCACGATGATGGACCGCGACTCCCCCGACCACGTAACGAACCGTGTCGAGAACCATCTCCGCGAGCTCGGCTGACGAGGTCGGATCAAGCAGGCGACGCACCTCGCGGCGATTGGTGCGATCCTGGATCACGATGAAGCCACGGGACGTGAGGGCTTCCACGCCGTCGGCGTCACTTTCGGCGCCGGGAACGGTCACCCCCGCATCCCCGATCGCCTGAAGGACCTCGCCGAGTCCCTCCGGGGTGGCGGGACGCTCGACTTCTTGCCGGCTCGAACGACCGCTCGCGTCGGTCACGGCGTCCCGCTTCATCGTGTAGTAGCCGCGGCCGTCTTGCTCGCGATAGCGAAGCGCCACGCGTTGTGCGGTCAGGCTTCGGTCCGGAAGATCGAAGTACACGTCGCGAATGGCCCGCCCCTGGGTTGGATCGAGCCGCAGTCCTGCGAGCTCGGTCAGGGTCGACACGCGTTCGAGCACGTCAGCAGGATTCTCGTCGATGATCGCGAGCTTCCACTCGACTTCCTGGTTCTGAGTTTTCGTCATGATTGCGGGATCACTACTCCGGAGCTTCGCCGTTGTCGCTGTGGAAAAGGTCGGTGCGTGCCGTCGTCGCGATCGCGAGAACGCCGGGATGTTTCACGCGGCGCTCGACCGAGATCGCGTAGAACGCTTCGCGGATCGCGTCGATCTTGCCGACGCTCGTCACCTCGTACTGCCTGCGGATGTCGCCCTCGATGATCTCGGGCGCGAAGAAGAGTCCGGCGCCCGACTGCGCGAACACCTTGAGGAGCGCGGAGTCCTCGAACTCGCCGACGATGCGCATGCGGAGGCCTTCGGCCTCGGCCCAGCGGTCGATCAGACGTCGCGCGACGGCACTCTCGGTAGGGAGCAAGACGGGCGCGCCCTCGAGCGATTGGGGGAAGCCGCGGCGGTACTTGCGCGCGAGATCCTTGGTCCCGAAGACCATGAGGCTCGAGTCCCCGAGGCGATGGTTGAACGCCTTGACGTGCGCGTCGGGCCCGATCGGAGAATCGGAGATGACGGCGTCGAGGTCGTTCATCGCAAGACGCGAGATCAGGTTGACGGCGCTCCCTTCCTCCGCGATGAGGCGGGTCTGCTCGAAGTCGAGCGCGGGCCGCAGGATCTCGTACGCGACGAGCTTGGGAACCGAGTCGACGATGCCGACGCGGAGCTCCTCCAGCGTTCGCGAGGAGCGTCCCTCCAGATCGTCGAGCATCTCCTCGCCGAGCGAAAAGATCTCGTCGGCGTAGCGGAAGACGGTTCGGCCGATCTCCGTGAGCTGCAGGCGTCGGCCCGCGCGTTCGAAGAGGCGCGCCCCGAGCCGTCTCTCGAGGACGCGGACCTGGGCGGAGAGCGTGGGCTGGGCGAGATGCAGCTCCTTCGCGGCCGCTCCCACGGTGCCTTCTCGGGCAATCTTCCAGAAATAGAGCAGATGCCGGTAGTTGAGGCTCCTCATGATCGCACCGTATTTTCCTGGACTGGCAGTGTCTACGAGCGTCGCGACAGCTCCACTGCTGCCGCGTTGTCGGGTTTCTAGGGTTCGAGCGGGAGCGGGTCGAGACTCACACGGGAGTACCCGAGCAGAGTTCCGGTCGCGAAGGCGACGTCGATCTGGGCCACCTGGTAGTCGACGATGGCGAGGATTTCGCGGCGCTGCGCATCGCCGAGCGACGACAGCGCTTCGAAGACTTCGCGCATCGTGCGAAATCCTTCCTGGAACTGGCGCAGCTCACCGTCGTAGTTGACGCCCGCCACGATGACGCGCTGCCGCGACGCGAGGATGCGCTGCCAGTTCTGTTCGAGGACGTCGACCGCGTCGAGCACCTCCCGGCGAATCGTGAGGCGCTGTGCCTCGCGCGTCGCGAAGCGCTGCGTCCGTTCGAGCACGGCCTGCTCGCGCCGCGCGTCCCGTGTTCGGTTGGCGAGCGGCATCTCGAACTCGACGCCGACGAACAGCTCCGAGTTATCGAAGTCCCACTGCTCGCGAAACGAGGATCCGAACGCCTGGTCGCGTTCCAGGAGCCCGTAGCCGAAGTTGAGGTTGAACAGCGGCAGCGCCTCGTTCTCGCGCAGCCCGACCCGGATGGCATCCCGGATGAGCCCGAGCTCGAGCTCGATGAGCTCCGGCCGGGAGGAGAGCGCCTGGTCGACGAGGTCTTCGCGATCGAGCTCCAGTCCCGCCAGGAAAGGCTCGGAATCCGCCTGCAAGAGCGGGCCGCCTTCGAGCGGGAGCGTCGTCTCGTTGAGCATCATCTTGAGCTCTCGCTGCTGGAGCTGCCATCGTGTGCGCGCGAGGACGAGGTCTTCCAGTCGTGCAGCGACTCCGAGCTCGGAGCGCGTGATCTCGATGGCGGCCGAGAGGCCCTGCTCGACTCGACGCCGGACCAAGCGCAGGTTCTCTTCGGCGAGACGGTACTGCTCCTCGCGCACTTCCATCAGACGCTGCGCCGCGTAAAGGCGCCAGTAGGCTTTCTCGGCCTTCGCGAGGACGCCGAGTGCGGACAGCTTCGTCCGGGCTTCGATCCTCGCCTGATCCGCACGCGCCATTCGCACGGCGGCGAGAGCGGCTCTCGAGCCGGCCCCTCGGAGGAGCGGCTGGCTCAACGAGAAGCGCGTCGCGGTCACGTACTGCTCGAAGCGCTGCGGATCGTAGAGGTTGTCTTTCCGCCACTCGCTGAGGAGCTCGACGCGACCGCCGGTCGTGAGCGGAATCTCGAGGCCGAGCCCGAGGTCGAGCTTCTCCTTCTCTTGCTCGAGCTCGGTCAGCTTCACGACCTCACCGTCGAGATCGGGATTGGAGGACGAGAAGTCGACGAGCGGACCGTCCAGCTCGGGCCGGTCCAGCTTGGAGTACTTCGCCTTCGTGGTGACGAGCGCGTCGAATCGCCCCTCCTGTTCGCTGACCTTGGTGCGGGCGATCGCCGGCTCGAGCAGAAGCACGTCGAGATCGAGGTTGTTGCGAAGCGCGAGCAGGCGCATGCGCTCGATCGTCAGATCGACCGGGGCGTTGGGATCGTCGGCGCCCATTCCCTCACGGACTTCGGCGAGCCCCTCTTCGATCGTTTCCGGCTCCGAGACGGCGTTGTCGGACAGGCGGATCTGCTCGATCTCCCGGAGTGTGGCGTCGTCGCTCGGCAGATCGAGCGGGCCGACCGTGTCCTGGAAGAAGAGGCACCCGGTCGTCGCCGCGGCGACTGCGACAGCGAGTACGAGGTGTGCGCACACCCGGGTCCAGTGTCGTTCGTTCTTCTCGGTCTGTGTCATGGTTTCATCCGCTTGCGCGCGACCTTGTCGCTCGGTTCATCCGGCGAGATGACCGGCGGGAAGCCGTTCAGCTGACGCCAGATCTCGTACCCGAGAGAGACTTCTTCGAGCAGGACCCATCCCTTGGCGCGGACCCCCTGACGCAGGAAGCGGTCGGCGGGCCATGGCTCGTCGTCCGGGTCGGGCGTGATGAGGAGTCGAAATCGCCCGTTGCCGTTGTCGGTCGGGTCGACCAGCGAGACCACGCCGCCGAAGGTGCCGACGGCGACCGACGGCCAACCGGCGAACTGGACGGCCGGCCAGCCCTCGAACTGCAGCCGGACCTTGCGGCCTTCCTGGATCAGCGGGGCGTCGTTGCCCCGGACCCAGAGCTCCACGGCCGAGTCGTTGGTCGTGGGGACCAGGATCAGCAGAGGGTCGGTCGCCTTCACGATCTCCCCGCCCTCGTTGGCGAGCAGGCGGAAGACGGTTCCGTCGCGGGGCGCGGTCACGAGCTGCGACGACTGACGCTGCAGCTTCACCTTGAGCTCCGCGAGCTTCGTCTGCACGTCGTTCGCATCGCCGCGCGCCGTGTGCAGCTCGGCTCGCGCCTTGTCGATCGTGGCATTGGCCTTCTCGCGAACTTCGCCGAGCTTGGCCTCGGCGCTCTGCATCTCCTGACGCGACGCCGAGACCATGGCTTCGCTGCGAGTCAGCTCGAGCTTCGTGTTCTCGTGGTCGAGGCGCGCGCTGTCGACCTCGAACTGCGAGACGACACCATCCGTCACGAGGTTCTCGAAGCGGCGGAGCTGCAGCTCCGCGAGCGCGAGCTCGTTCTTGACCTGCACCTGCTTCTGCTCGGCGGCGCGCCACTTCTCGGTCGCCATCTCGACGCGAGCGCGATTGGCTTCGATGGCGAGGTCTCGGCTCGCTTCGAGCGTTCGCACCTGACTCTGGAGGGAGTCCACCTTGGCGTCGATCGTGAGGAGCTTCTCGTCGAGAGCGCGCTTCTGCTCTCCGAGTCGCTCCACGAACTCGGGCGCGATGTCCGAGATCTCGAGGAGCCGGTCGCCCTTCTTGACTTCGGATCCCTCGATCACCCAGATGTTGACGATGCGGCCGGCGATCGGCGCCTTGACGACCTGCTGGCGATCGAGCGGCAGGAATGCCGCGACGCGTCCGGAGCCCGTGATGTTCTGCTGCCACGGAGCCCAGAGAGTCGAGAGCGGACCGAGCACCATGATCAGGCAGAGGATCCACGCGACCCGCTTGGCCCACGGCGAGGTTCGCACCTCGGTGAGGACGGGAAGGACTCGGCTGACTTTCGAGATTGGCTGCAGGCTCATGATTGTCGTTCCGTCTGGATGAACGTTCCTAGGATTCCGACGGCGGGCACGAGACGCCGGCGTCGATTCCGATCTGCTTGTCGAGAGCGCTGGCGACATCGGGGCGCGCGGTCAGAACGACGAGCGTCCAGGGCGCGTTGGAGTCGACGAGCGCTCGAAGAACCGGTGTGCGCTGCGCCAGCTCGAGGTCGTCGAGGGCGCCGTCCACGAGCAGGACTCGCGGTCGAGCGACGATCGCTCGTGCGAACATCAGCACGCGAAGCTGCGCTTCCGAGAGGGGCGCGGCGTGCGCGTAAACCTTCGTTTCCAGGCCGTCGGGAAGCGCGAGGATCTCGTCCCAGATCTCGAGCTTCTCGAGGGCGCTCCGAATGTCTTCGAGCGAGATGTCTTCGCGGCCGAGGACGAGGTTGTCGAAAAGCGTCCCCTTCACGAGCTCGGGCGTCCCGACGAGGCCGATGTGATCGCGGAGGGCGTCCGCGTCGAGGCTTCGAAGGTCGACGCCGTCGAGCAGCACGGCCCCGCGATTCGGACGCAACAGTCCCGCAGCGAGTCGCGAGACCGTGGACTTCCCGCTCGCGTGTCCGCCGAGCACCGCGAGGCGATCGCCCGGCTGGACGCACAGGTCGAAGCCTTCGATGGCCGTACGGTCTTCGAGGTAGCGGAACTCGACGTCCCGCAGCTCGATGGCGGCCGGCTCGTCGCGCTTCTCGTGCTCCTGGGATCCCTCGCTGGCGAGCGGGAGATCGTAGAGGTGGCCGAGCTTGTCGACGGCGGCGAGCAGGTCGTACGACATCTCGAGCTGCTTGCCGAACTTCGCGAATGAAGCGAGGACCAGCGACACGATGAGCTCGGCGGCGACGAGCTGACCGAGGGTCAGCTGTCCGTCGATCACGAGGTAGCCGCCGAGGGTCAGGAGCGCGGTCCCGGCGACCGCGTGCAGGGCCACGGCCCCGAGCACCTGCCGGAAGAGCACGCGGAAGTGTCGCTTCCTGGCTTCGACGTATTCGTGGGCGCGCTGGTTCAGCCGCCCGGCCGCGAGGCTCTCGGCGCCGGACAGCTTGTAGGTGTAGGGGTTCCTGGCGAGCTCCTGCAGCGCGCCGGCGACTTCGTACTTGCTGCTCGACTCCTTGATCGCGGTGCGGATGGCTCCCCTCCCGAGCACGCTCAGGATGCCACCGATCGCCACCAGCAAGAGGAGATCGAAGACGAGCAGGAACGGGTGATAGAAGGCGAGCACCGTGAGCCCGACCACGGTCTGGAGGACCACTTCGGTCCCGTCGAGCAGGAGGAGCGCCCCCGTCTTCTGGACCGTGAGGACATCGAAGAAGCGGTCGGCGTATTCCGGGCTGTAGCCGCGGTCGCGCTCGGTCAGGCGAACGCGCGGGAGGCGCTGGGTGAGGTCCGAGATCACCCGGACGAAGAGTCGGCGCTGGAGGAGCTCGACGATGTACGCCTTGAAAGCGCGCAGCGCGCCGGCGATCGAGAGGAAGAAGAAGAGCAGGACGCCGAGGACGACGAGCGGCTGGACGAGCCCGCCGAAGGCCACGAAGTTGACGAGGGCCTGGACCGCGACGGGGGTGGCGAGCGCCAACAGACCGACAGCGGCCGAGAAGCCAAGGACGATGGCGATCTCGCCTCGCTCGGGGGCCACCAGGGCGAACAGTCTCGCCAGCGGCCCCCGGCGCGTTTCGGGGGGAAGGTCAGGCACGGGTCTGGGCTCCATTCCTCAGGTGTCGTTCGGGAATAGAGTACCCATTCAGTACTCATTGATCCAATAGAATGGTAAGCAAACATAGATACAATTTGTCTATTAAATGATTCGAGGAGGACGAGGCTGAGGCGGCTGGTCGAGGGGGCAAGAATCGGTCGAAATGTGCGTCACTGCGCGCCGTTACGTGATCCGTAAAGGCCCTTGGGACAAATGTTTCAGGCGCTTCGGGACTCGATCCTGCGAGGGCCCGCCGACGCGGTCCGGTTGCGTTCCACGTCGCGGATGGCCCGGAGGGCCCGGTCGAGGCGCCGGCGATCCGGGGGCAGAAGGATCTCGAGCTCTCGTACGGTCTGGCCGTAGATGTCCGCCAGTTCTTCGAGCGTCAGGTAGGCCGGGTGGTAGATCTCGGTGATCCGCGCGTACTCGTGGGTCCCCCGCTCCCCCGAGACGACGAACGTGTACATCCGCACGGCCATCGTCGATTGCCGCGTCCGGAAGACCTGTCGCGCCAGCTCGGGCGGCAGGTGGATCTCGCGGAAGTACGGCGGACGC
>CAZQZX010000033.1:0-15081 GCA_964597885.1 uncultured Planctomycetota bacterium | reverse complement strand
CTCCCCGATGGGCCGGCCTCCGAGGATCTCGGCATGCTCGGGCGCGAGCTCGCGATCAGCAGCCTGCGTGAAGCTCACGACCGCGAACGTCCGGCAGACCGGCTGCCTCCCGCTCAGGCTGTAGAGGTTCGACACGCGGAGATCGGGACCGTTCTCCAGGACCTCGATCCCGAAGCTCCCGAACGTGTCTTCGATCCGCTCGCTGTTCAGCAGGGCGCGATCCGGTCGCTCGGGGGCTTCGTCCGGTGTCGTCCGGCACGCCGCGACGAGGACGATCCCGACCAGAAGCCCGGCCCCACGGAGGAGCACGCGCTCGGCGCCGTTCGGCATCACGCCCCGCGCGAAAACCGCGATCGCGAAGATGTGCCTCATGTCGATTCCCCTCCATTCCCCAAGGGCGACGATGACGGTGCGGATGCCCGGCCCGGCGGCCATGGCCTGTCCGGCGCATCTTACCCGATCCAATGGGTGCGGAGGAAGGCCCGTGCAGGCTCGTTCGGGGGCTGGTGAGCGCGCCGTATCGGAAGGAAGAAAGATGGTGGAGGCGCCGGGAATCGAACCCGGGTCCCGGAGCGATTCAGTGGAAGCGTCTACGTGTGTAGCCGATCTATTGGGTCTCGCGTGCACGGGCTCCGGTCGGCAGGATCCCGATTACGCCAGCCTGGCTAAGATCTCGCCCGAGACCCGCAAGGCGGAGGCCCCAGACCAGCCCGTGTGTAGGCGTCCTGCTGACACCACGGGCGAAGCCAGCAGGACGTGGACGCTATTTAAGCGGCCAGAGCGAAGTTGTCGTTCGCAATTAAGTTTGTGCAGGTTTTTAAGGAGGCCTCCTGCACCTCCACACGCAACTCCCACCTCAACTCGTCCGGTCGAAACCATGTCGCCCCCACTCGTGAAACCGTCACTGCGGGTATGCGTCGTCTGAGGTGCTGGGTCGTATTCTACCTTCTACCGCCGGGCTACCTCGCCATTCGCTGGCGGAGCTCCCTCTCGCTGCTCTTTTTCTTCATCGACTCGCGCTTGTCGTGGATCTTCTTTCCCTTGCCGAGACCGAGCTCGACCTTGGCGTAGCCGTTCCGGAAGTAGACGCACGTCGGGACGAGCGTGAGCCCGCGCTCGGCGAGCTTGCCGACGAGCTTGCGAATCTCGCGCTTGTGAAGCAGCAGCTTTCGCTTCCGGCGCGGTTCGTGGTTGGCGTAGCCTCGTTCCGAATACTCGGGGATGAACATCTTGAGGAGCCACACCTCGCCGCGGTCGATGCGAGCGTACGCGTCCTGGATGCTCGCCTCGCCGGTTCGCAGCGATTTGACTTCGGTTCCCGTCAGCACGAGCCCGGCCTCGAACGTGTCGAGGATGAGGTACTCGAAGCGGGCACGACGATTCCGCGCGATCATCTTGCGACCGTCGTCGTCCTTCTTGGTACTTCCCCCGCCCTTCTTTTTCTTGCTCGCGCTCACGCTGGGATTCCTGGATCGCGCGGGGTCTCGATGCGCTTCAGTCGCCTCCGAAGCCGCCGCCTGCCCCGGGTTTATACCACCGCACGTCGAGGACGGCCAACGCGGCGAGTGATCGCGCCCGAAGCGATGGAGCTTTCGGGGCTTGCATCGCCGGCCCGCGCTATGCTATCTCCTCCCGTCTAGAACCTGCGGGCTGCTCCCTCGGAGCGGTCCTGCCCGTACGGGTGCCGAAGTGGCGGAATTGGCAGACGCGCTAGATTCAGGTTCTAGTGGGGGTTAACCCCGTGGAGGTTCGAGTCCTCTCTTCGGCACCAATTTCTCCCCCCTGCTGAGCGATCCCGTTCCTGCTTGCTGAACGCTCACGCCCCCTCCGAGCTCCCCGCTACGATCTCTGACTGACGACACGTTTCCCGATGTGGCTCGAGGATCAATCGTCGTCGCCGTCCTCATCCTCGGGAGGCAGCATCGGAAGGATCCAGATCCGATCCGATTCCCGGTCGTCGATCTCGCGGCTGAGCTTCATGAGCTCGGGATAGGCCTTCGGGGTGATCCGGGCCGGTCCGAAGTTCACGGTGCGCGTGATGTCCACCCGGGTCGGCTTCTGCCGCGACTCGAGTCGATAGAACCCGAGTGGATGGTCCAGCTCGATGTCTTCGGGCAGCGTGACCACGCGGAAGTCGTCCCCGAGGTGGATGCGCATCACGTCGGACCGGAAGTCATGCGAATCGACCAGCATCGCGTGCTCGCGCTCTCCCGGGGTCGAGAGGCGCTGGACGAGGTTCATCGACGCGAAGCCGAGCCGGAACGCGAGCATGTTCCGGCCGTCCTGCTGCATCTCTCCTTCGGAGCGGACCTCGCCGTCGAAGACCAGAGGCCGGCCGACCTCGCCGAGGCCTTCGAAGGAGCCCTTCTCGAGACGGCTGCCGGGCAGGTACCCCTGGACGAGGTTCAGCTGCACGGCCTCGCTTTCGCGCGTTGTCATGTCGCGGAGCCGTTCCTTGAGGTAGGCCCCCATTCCGCTCGGGAAGCGGATGCGGATCCGTCCGCGGTAGCCGTCGGCTTCCGGATACAGGTCGACTTCGCTCGAGAGTCGGATCTCGTTCTCGGACGGCGTGAGCGGCAGGTAATCGATCGTGCCGTCGCCCTCGTCGACCACGAACACGGGTGCACCGAAGAGCCTCCCGGGGATCTCGCCATACGGCTGGTTCCGCGCACCGAGAGCGACCCATGTCGCCGGGCCGTCGTCGGGTCGGACCCGCACGAGCGGGTTCGGGAACAGATCGGCGCGCACCCAGGTCCAGCTCGGGTTGTCGAGGTCGAGCTCGGGACTGCGTCGCGCGCGTCCGTAGTCGTACTCGATCCCGAGCGCCTCGAGCATGGCCATGTACAGAGGAAGGCGCGGCCCGCGGCGCTCGAGAAGCGTGTGCGTCGGTAGCCCCGACCCTTGCGGGGCCCGCACCCATTCGTTGATTCGCTCGTACAGGAGGCGCGCCTGAGCGGCCTGGCCGCTGACGTTCTCGACCCACGTCCCGGCGACCTGGCGCACGACTCCCGTCACGCGTACCTTCGACTGCAGTCGAAACTCCTGGTTGACCTCCTTCCAGGACCTCGGCTCCACGAGCACGACCTGGGGAACGTTCTCCTCTGGATCGGGCATGCCGGGCTCGGGCTTCAACTGTCCGAGGTCGAGCACGTCGTAGATGCGGATGACGTCACCGTCTCGACGCGTCACTTCGGGCTCCCAGGGATAGTTCAGACGCAGGTGCTGGAGGTCGAGGCCCTCGGGCTCGATCACCACGTAGCGACTGCGCACGAACGGCATCTTCATGTCGATGTCCTGGAAGTAGAACTTCGGCATGCGCACCGGATTGCCCTCGAGGCTCGGCAGCCGCTCCTCGTAGATCCATTCGACGACCGCCCCGGGCTCGAGACCGGGCATCGTGTACTCCCCGGTGCCGAGGGAGATCGGCTCGAGGATCTCGCCCCCGGGCCGGATCGTGCGCAGCTCGTGCAGGGTTCCGCGAGGACGCATCGTCCCGTGCTGCTCGATGCCCTCTTCGTTCAGGATCAGGAAGAGCTGGTGGGTGATCATGCGGGATGATCCGTCCTCGTAGAAGCGAAGAACGAGATCATCGAGCAGCGCGACGCTGCCGGCGCGTGGATACTCGGCGGCGTAGTCGTGCGTACGGGCCCGCGCGAGGATGGGCTCGGTCGCGAGTCGGTACTCCTCGAAGAGCGGGTCGGCCGAGCGGCCTTCCAGGCGGTTGAGAGCCTCGCGAGCCCGATGCGACTCGGGCCGCATATCGAGCAGCTTCTGGTACCACGTACGCGCGGTCGCGGTGTCTCCTTCGGCCAGCGCCAGATCGCCGATCGCCATCGGGAAACGTGCGTCCTGCGGGAAGCGATCCACGCATTCGACGAGAACCGAGCGGGCCTCGTCGCGCGCTCCGGCATCCGAGAGGAAGCGCGCGAACTTCATTCGCGCCGATGCATCCCTGGGCGCGCTCGCGATGTCCTCCTCGAGGAGCTCGCGGGCACGGTCCTCATCGCCGGTCTGCAAGGCGAGCGAGATCAGGCGGGCCCGGACGCGCGGCTGATCGGCGTCCGCCTCGAGAGACGCCTCGGTCATCGCGAGCGCGTCGAGCGGCCTTCGCTCTTCGTTGTGCCAGTCGGCGGCGTCGTTCAGCACTTCGGAATCGTCGGCTCCCTTGGCGATTGCCGACTCCATGTACTGGCGCCGCTCTCGATCCCATCCCCGCGCTCGGCACAGCGTCGCGAGCAGGAGATCCACGTCCGGGTTCCGGGGTGCGAGCGACCTGGCCTGGACCAGATCCTTGAACGCGGCGGCCGAGTCGCCCTGGCGATGGCGATCGATCGCGAGCCACACGAGCGCGCTCGCGCACCGGGGTGCGAGCTTGAGGGCGCGCTCGTACGCGCCGCGGACTTCGTTGCGCTGCACGGTGTCGGGAAGCACGTTCGTCCTGCCGAGCGCCGACGCGAGATCGAGGAAGGCATTCGGCATGTCGGTGGCCGCCTCGGCGGCTTCCTTGACGAGCTCGAAGTTGCGGAGGTTGTTGCCGCGCGCGAGCTCGAGCCACGCCAGGGCTGCGAGACGGCGTGCTTTTCCGTCCGTGTTCCCGGCCAGACGGGCCCGCGCGTCCTCGAACTCGATGGCGGGCGCCTCGCCGCCGGCGGGCCTTGCTGCGATTGCCGAGAGCGAACGCGTGTCCCCCATCGGCAGGCGAGCGAGTGGACGACCATCCGCCTCGTGCAGCCGGAGCGAAAAGCGCGTCGCCGCGATCCCGGAGAGCTTGAGGAGAACGCGGTTCTGACCGGGGCGTCCGGCCACGACCACACGGTACTGCACCTGGTCCTGACCGCGAACGCGGTCGGCCTCGATCGCGGCGTCCCCGTTGAACCAGAGACGGAACGAGTCGGCGCAGAGCAGCTCCAGGACGACCGGCCGCGCCTCCTCCAGCTCGAACTGGGTCAGCGCGTATCCGGCGCCGTACGCGAGATCGACGAGGCCCGAGAGCTCGACCTCGCCGCCCTCCTCGAGCTCGGGAACCGGGGTCCAGCTTCGGGCTCCCCACGGCGTCGGGACCGCGGTCCCGAGATCCAGGGCGCTCGTGATCGCGGACTCTTCGATCCCGAAGGTCCAGTCGAGGCAATCGACGCTTCTCACGCCGAACGGTCCGATCGCCCACCATTCCGAAACGTAGCGCTCTCGCACGCGGGCTTCGAGCTCGGGTACGTCGACGGCGAGCGTGATCGCGAGCCGAAGCCGCTCGGACTCGAACAGCGAACGGTGGAGCGGCGTGCGGACGTCGGATTCCAGGATCTCGCCGAGGGCGTCGAACAGCTGCTGTCGCAGATGCCGTGGACGCATGAGGCTCTGCATCCGGACGATGAGGAGCTCCGCGAGGGGATGCTCGGGATCCGCGCGCAGCTCACCCAGAAAACGCTCGAAGAGGGCGTCGCGGTCCGAGGTGACTTCCTCCTCGGGCCAGACGACGCGATCGAGCCACGCGTCGTCGATCGGAGCTGCCTCGCCGGCCGACGCCGTTGGGGTGAGAGCGAGCGGAGCCACCACGCAGAGAAAGACGAGCGCGGCGATTCGGATTCGTTCGGTTCGATTCATGATCACTGGATTCGGATGACCTCGCGTGCGGCCTGGTCGACCTGGCGGGCGAACGTTCGGAACGCTTCGTAGTCCTCGACGGCGACGCGGCGCGTATCGCATCGATAGTCACCGCTGACGGTGATGACGTTGCCGCTCCGCTCGACCTTGCGGACGAAGCTTCCGAACTCCGTCTCGATCTTCTCGTCTTCGAAGTAAAGACGTCCGCGGAGAGGCGCCTCGATGACGAACTGGACGGTGGAAGACCAGGCATTGCGCGTGGGGAGAAGCAGGTCGTACCGACGCTCGGGGAGCTCCGTGAAGTCCGAGAGCGAAGGCGCGGAGAAAAAGACCGGCACGGTGTAGTCGTTCCCGGCCCGCTTCAGCATGTTCGGGATCTCGACCTCGTACTCGTAGCGGACGCGTTCATCGAGATTGGAGAGATCGCTGAACTCGACGGAGCGCACGTCGACGGGGCCGAAGGTTCCGGTGAAGCGTCGCGCGACCTGTTCCTTGCGATTGCCCGGATTGACGTGCATGTTCCGGAGCTGAGCCGCGGAGTCTCCGACCGCCGTGATCGATCCGCGAACGGTGGCCGACCCGTTCGGGTGCAGCGTGACGAGCTCGTCGATCTCGAGAAGCGTGGACTCGGAGGACGCTTCGGGTGTGACCGAGACGCGCGAAGTGTCCCCGTCGACGATGACGACGCTCGCCCCCTGGTCCGACGCGGGAAGCGTGGTCCAGTCGTAGAACTGTGCGGTGCCGTCGAGATAGACGCCGGGTGCTTCGGACGCATCGGCATCGGGATCGGCGGGATCGACGCCGGGCACGTAGAGGATGCAGTGGTTGAAATGGTTCAGCAGCGGGTTCGAGATGTCCTGCTCGCCGCGCAGGTTCTGGTTGCGGATCAACACGGGCTGGGAATCGACGCCGAGGCGGTCGAGCAGTGTCGACATCAGGATCGACTTGTCTTTGCAGTCGCCGAACCGACGCGCGAAGATCGTCGTCGCGGTGTACGGCTGGTATCCGTGGATACCGAACTCCCAGGCGACGTAGCGGATCTGCGTCGTGACGAAGTTGTACACGAGCCTCACCTTGTCCGCGGTGGTCTCGGCTTCGGCGCGGATCTCTTCGATCAGCTCCTCCATCGGCTCGCTGACCTGGAACTCGTCCTTGATGAGGCTCCACCACCAGCGGCTGAACTCGTCCCAGGAACCGTAGGTCGTGACCTCCACCATCGGGGCGAACTCGTAGCGTGGCGGCATGTACGGCTCGGGCTCCACACGCGGAAGGTCGCGCATCTCCCAGACGCGGGCGACGGTCTCGGGCTCGTCCGCGGAGCGGAATTCCGCACCCGGGACCCCGTTGCGTTCGCGGATGTGGAAGTCGCGTCCCTCGGGGGTGATCAGCACGAGCCGCGAGCGAAGCACGGGTGCGCCATCGGGTCGATGCATGTAGCCCATCATGCCGAAGTAATCGCCGAAGAGGCTCGGACGGATGTCGTCGAGCCGCAAGGCGCTCTCGCTGCGCTCGCCCGCCTCGAGGACTGGCATCGCGACCACGCGCACTCCGGGCTGTGGCCCGCGGGCTTGTTCGCCCGTGAGCACGCTGCCGTCCGTCTTGGTGACCTCGGCTCTTCGCAACCGGATGCGCTGGCTCTCGGGAAGGTAGCCGATCGGATAGGCGGCGAGGCGACTCGCCCCGGTCTGATTCAGCACCTCGATGACGAGATGGTGATACCGGCTCGCAGTACCGTCCGGGTTGACCTTGACCAGGCGACGATTCAGCAGGTAGCGGTACGCGTTGTCCTCGTCGGTGTCCCAGTCGCGAGCTTCCGTCAGCAGCGGCTCGAGATCGAACGGGAAGCTCTCCTCGAAGGGGCGCGTCTCGCTCTTCAGGAACTCGAGGTAGCCTTCAAGCCATCGGTCCTTCGGGTCGAGTGCGCGGGCTTCTTCGAACGCCTCGATCGCGCTTTCGTCCCGTTCGAGCTCGTGAAGGACCACGGCGTACGATTTCCACAGGGAGGGGTTCTGCGGGTTGAGCGCGATCGCACTCTCGAGATCCGCTCGGGCCCCGTCGAGGTCGCGCCCGATCTTCCGCACGCGGGCGCGCGTCGCCAGGAGCGCCACGCCCATCGGCACGTTCGCCAGGGACTCGTCGAGAATCTCGATGGCGCGGTCGAGCCGCCCCGCCCGTTCGCAAAGGGACAGCAACAGCTCGCGCGTGCTCGTGCTCGCCTGATCCATCCGGAGGGCGGCTTCCGCGAGCTCGATGGCGTCGCCGACGCGATCCATCCGATCGGCCTGCCGGGCGCGGGTGGTGTACGCGTCGATGCGGGTTCCGTACGCGGGGTCTCTTAAGCCCTCGATCTCCGCGTTCGCGAGGCCGCCGAGCTGTTTGGCCGCGAGCGCGTTGGCGCGTACGATCTTCGCTTCGAGATACTCCGGGTTCACCGCGAGGGCCTGCTCGCAGTACGCGATGGCGCGGTCGGGGATCTCGATCGAATCGAAGTAGTGGCGAGCCAGCTCGAGCGCGGCTTCGGCGTGGCTCGGGTCGAGGCGAATCGTGGCTAGCAAGTGCTCGCGGCGCTCGTTTTCCTCGAGCTCGGGGCGCATCTTGATCGGGAGCGAGGACGCGAGTGCGAGCGCGAAGCGCGCGTGTGCGTCATCGGGAGCGAGCTCCACGGCACGGAGCGCATGCCGCCGGGCGGTACGATCACTGGGGTCGTCCGCACCGAGGAGGAGATGGAATAACGCCGCGCGCCGGTGCAACGCCGCGTCGTCCGAATCGTCGAGACGCTGGCGAAAGAGCTCGAGCGCGCCGCCCTCGGTCGCGACGATTGTCGCCTCGCCGGGTGAGGCGAACGGTCCGGCAAGCGCCTCGGCGGATGCGTCGTGCGATCCGATCTCGAGGGGGCGCCCCGCAGGATCGGTAAGCCGGATCCCGAATCCCCAGTTGCCGGTGAGCTGGGTCACCTTCGCGACGATCAGGCTTCGTCCTTCGGGCAGAACGATTCCGACGGTGTCCTGGTCGAGCTCACACGAGCGCCGGACCTCGCGTCGCAGAACCTCGCGCCCGTTGACCCAGAGACGGATTCCTTCGTCGCTGCCGACGCGAAACGCTACCGCGGTGTCGGCGGGCATGTCGACGGTCGTGGCCGCGTACGCCATGCATTGCGTCGCCGGGTGGAAGAGGCTCGTGAGCGGAACGAAGCCAGACTTGCGGGACGGGATGCGTCGCCAGCTCGCATCGCGTTGATCCTTGCCGCGGAGGACGGCCTCCAGATCGACAGGACCGGCCGGATCCAGAACGGTGCGATCGAAACCGCTGCCCTGCTCGTTGTCGAAGGGACCGATGAGCTGCCAGTCGGTCAGAAACCCGAGCTCGTCGACGAGCTGCCAACCGTCGAACCCTTCGCCGGCGGCCGCTCGGTACCGGGCGTGCTCGAAGCGTGCACGGGCCTCGAAGAGCGGCGGGAGGTCGCGCTCGAGCCACGTTTCGATTTGCCGAGCGCCGCGATCGAAAGCGTCCGCGCGGCGCAGGACGAGATCGAAGTACAGAAGCAGCGCTTCCGCAGTGGCGGCGCCCTCGCGGCGATCGTCGTCGCTCGTCCCGGTGTCCGCGGCCAGATCGAGGGCGGCGGTGATCGCCTTCGTCAGCGGATCGAGCGCGCTCGCGTAGCGGCCACTCGACGTCGCGTCGAAGGCCAGCTTCTCGAATCGTTCGATCGTCTCGGCATCGGAAGCGGCCGCCCCGGCGGGAAGCCAGAGCAGAAGGAAGGAAGCGATCACCCACGATCGCACTCGTCGGGTCCTCGTCATCGTCTCGTCGTCCTTTGCGCGGAGTATACCGCGCGATGTCGAACGGGCTTCGGGGGGCCGCCCTCCCCCGGCCTCGTAGGCTCGCGTCGCGACGGCCTCAGACGTCGAACGGCGCCGTCTCGTGGCGTCGTACCGCCGGCGGCGGGCCCGCGTCGTGTACGTGTTCCGGACGTGGAGGTCCGTCGAGAGCGGTCGACTGTTCGGCCGCGTGGTAGGAGCTCCTCACCAGCGGTCCCGCTTCGACCCAGCGGATTCCCATCGCTTCGCCCGCGGTCTTGTACGCCGCGAATTCGCTCGGTGGGATGAAGCGCATCACGGGGTGATGCTTGGGAGTCGGCTTCAGGTACTGTCCAAGAGTGATGATCTCGACCCCGACGTCGCGCGCCTGCGCAAGGACGTTCATGACCTCCGCGCGCTGCTCGCCGAGCCCGAGCATGAGGCTCGTCTTCACGTGCGTGACCCCGGCCTGCGCGGCGCCTTTCAGGACCTCGAGCGACCACGAGTAGTGCGAGCCGGGTCGGACACCGCGATAGAGCGACGGCACCGTCTCCAGGTTGTGCGCGAAGATGTCGGGTCGTGCTTCCAGCACTCTCTCGACGCAGTCGACGCGTCCCTGGAAGTCCGGCGTCAGCACTTCCACGCGGACTCCGGGGATGGCATCTCGAAGAGCCTGGATCGTGCGTGCAAACGCCGTGGCACCGAGATCGGGCATGTCGTCGCGATCGACGGACGTCACCACCACGTACCGGAGGCCGAGCTCGGCCGCCGCCTCGGCGACGCGTTCGGGCTCGTCGTCCTCCCATTTCTCGGGGGCGCCCGACGGGACCGAGCAGAAGCGACAGAAGCGCGTGCATCGGTTGCCGAGGATCATGAACGTGGCTGTTCGGTGCTCGCCCCAGCACTCGCCGAGGTTCGGACATCGCGCGCTCTCGCACACGGTGTTCAGACGGCGCTTGTGCACGGCCTTGTCGACCGAAGCGTGCTTGTCGCCGAACGGGAGCTTCATCTTGAGCCACGGCGGAAGGCGATGGGGTCGCTCTTCCCGCCACTCGCGTTCCACGTCGGTCTCGACGGAGTCGAACGGGGCTTCCTCGACGAGCTTCCGTTCGAAGACTTCCTCGAACGCGGCCCGCATCGCCTCGGAGGCCTCCTCCATCGAGACCTCGCGACCGAGCTCCTGTTCGAGAGAGGTGACTCGTTTGTCCGAGATTCCGCACGGGACGATGTACGAGAACGGGTCGAGATCGTTGCGCACGTTGAGTGCGAGCCCGTGTCCCGTGACCCACTTCGAGAGCCGGACCCCGATCGCCATGATCTTGCGATCGCCGAGCCACACTCCGGTGAGTCCGTCGACGCGTGTGCCCTCGAGTCCGAAGCGCGCGATCGCGCGGATCCCGACTTCTTCGAGGCGACGCATGTAGTCGGCGACGTCGCGCTCGCCTTCCATCAGCCGGATCACCGGGTACATCACGAGCTGTCCGGGCCCGTGGTAGGTGACGTCGCCGCCGCGATCGGTTTCGACGAGCTCGACGCCCCGCTCCTTGAGCTGCGCGGCGGTGAGCTTCAGGTGCTCGCGCCCCTTGAACCGGCCGAGCGTCACCACCGGCGGGTGCTCGACTTGAATGAGGCTATCTCCGACGAGATCGCGTTTGCGCGAGTCGGCGAGCTCCTGTTGCAGGCTCCAGGTGTTGCGATAGGACTGGAGCCCCACATTCCAGAAACGGCATTCCTGCATGAGATTCGAAATCCGGCGCATGTCCGCAGCGGGTGGTCAAGCGTGCAAGCTCAACGAAGATCGTACTTTGCGAGGGCGTCCGGGTCGATCGGTCGGGCGCGCGAAAAAAAGCGCGTGAACGCCTCAACCTTTTCCCCCGGATTCTCGACAGATAGGGCACCCCTTCTTTTTACCCCGTAGCCAAGGTTGCGCAAGCGTAAGGCATCGCCTTCAGGGGCGAAGCCCCCTTGGCTATTATTCTTCTCCTTTCCCTCGTATCCGTCCCCCCTCTCTCCTCCTGACGGATTGCCCCCAACAGCCAGAGACGCCCAGCGTATAGCTGGAACGACGCGCCGCGGACACCCGAGCCGGGCCCGCGGAGAAAAAGCCGGAAAAAATCGCGGAAGATTCGGCCTCTCACGCGTCATTAATAGTGGGGATCCAAGCGAGAAAGCGCTCGTTCGTCTCGAAGCGGCCTGAGCACCATCGAATTCTCGCGTTTCGCTTCGAGAATAGCGAAAACTGCCCTGCCTCGTGCAGCGGCTTCGATCATGAACCAGCAGCGTATCGGAACCCGGGTGGGCCCCTACGAGATCCTGAGCGAGCTCGGGCGTGGAGGTATGGGCATCATCTACAAGGCGCGCGATCGCTCCCTCGAGCGGATCGCGGCGCTGAAGTTCCTCCCGGTGTCTCTGGCGCGTGACAAGGCTTCGCGACAGCGATTCCTGCGAGAGGCGCGTTCACTCGCTCGCGTCGATCATCCCAACGTCCCGTCGATCTTCTCCATCGATCGTTCCGGCGAGACCTGGTTTCTCGCCTGCCAGTACATCGAAGGCGACACACTCCACGCGATCCTCAGACGGGCCCGGCGCGCCGCGGAGCCGCGACCCGCGCTGTCCGTCGAAGAGGCGCTTCGAATCGCCCGTGAGGTGGCGGCCGCGCTCGACGCGACGCATCGTCACGGAATCGTGCATCGCGACATCAAGCCCGACAACATCATGATCGACGAGGACGACCGCGTGAAGGTCCTCGACTTCGGGCTCGCCAAGCCGATGCGCGGCGACATGCGAATCACGCAGAGCGACATGTACCTCGGAACCCCCGAGTACTGCTCTCCCGAACAGCTTCGCGGGGAAGAGCTCGACGCGCGCAGCGACCTGTACGCACTCGGCATCGTCCTCTACGAGATGCTGTCCGGCCGTCCGCCCTACCAGAACAGCGACACGACGAATCTGCACCACGCCATCCTGCGCGGGCGCCGTCCGTCGATTCGCCGGCTGCGGCCGGGCGTGCCCAAGGCGGTCGAGTCGTTGATCCACCGACTGATCGAGAAGGATCGATCCCGTCGAATCGACAGCGCGGCCGAGCTCGTCGGGCTCATCGACGTGCTGCGGATGCGCCTGGCGGACGAAGAGGACGGCCTCGGCAGTCGGGGCGGCGGCCTGCTGCGCCGCGTCTCGGGGATCTCGCTCTTCAGCGGCGTGCTGCCGATCGGTGGAGCCGCGCTGCTCCTTCAGCTCGTCGACCGCGTCCTCTAGACGAGACCGGGCGCCTGATTCCATCGCTCCCCTGCCGTCCGACCCGGACCGACCGTTCCCCCTACCGGCGTCGCCACCACTTCCACCAGGGCCGACGGGGTGGATCGGCGTTCTTCTCCTCGGATTCGAGGCGCGCCTGTTCTGTGTCCGCGTGCTCTTCGGCCGGAGGCTGGGGTGGCGGCTCCGCGGCCGGGGACCGACGCGCTCGCTCCCGTTCGCGGCGAGCCCGGGCTCGCTCGGGAAGCCCCGCGAGAGTCTCTCGCATCGCCCTCTCCTCCTCGCCGACCAGGGGGATCGGTTCGAGCGATTCGTAGATCTCGTTCATCTCGACCGCGTGCTCGGCGATCGTCTTGACGTGGGGGATGCCCTCGCGGAGGCGTTCCACCAGCCCGCGATCCTCGAGAAGGCGCCGCGCACACGCTCGCAATGAGGTGGCGTTTCCGGGTTCGAACAGCAGGCCGTTCACGCCATCCTGGACGAGCTCGGCCATCCCGCCGAGATTCGCCGTGATCACCGGCGCGCCGCACACGAAGGCTTCGTGGATCGTGAGCGGCGAGTTCTCGACCCAGAGCGACGGCACGATCAGCACGTCCACGTCCTCGAACACCTTCGCGACCTCGTCGGGTCGAAAGGCTCCGTGGACCTGGATCCGGGCGTCTGACGCCATCTCGCGAATCCGCGACTGGTACGGCGCGTGAGGAGAGTCCTCGCGGACGCCCCCGTGGATGTGCAGCTCCCAGCCGTCCTCGGACATCTCGTTGAACGCCTCGACGAGAACGTGGATGCCCTTGTACGGGACCATCGCGCCGACGTATCCGAAGCGAAGGGTTTCCGACGGGCGGCGGCGGTAGCCTTCGAACGGCGAAACGTCGAATCCGTTGTCCGTCGCGATGAATCGATCTGCCGGATAGCCGGCGCGCACGAAGACGTCCCGGAGGAAGCGCGAAGGCGAGATGAACAGCGACACGCCCCGCGTCATCTCGAGGAAAGCCCGGGCCCGTCGCTCGGCCTCCGCGGCCGGGATTCGGTCGGCGGGCAGTCCGGATTCCTCGGGAGTCGGGAGGGCGTAGTCCCGGATGCATGCCCCGCACGATTCCGGGCCGGGCCCGTCGCATCGCTCGAGCGTCGGCAGGATCATCTGTCCGCCGGCCGGGCAGATCCCCGCGTATTCGTGGAGGGTGTAGACGATCGGCAGCCCGTGGGCGCGCGCGATCGCGGGAAGCCCGACGCCGAACGCCTGCAGGTGCTGGAAGTGGACCAGGTCCGGCTGCTCGCGCTCGAGGACCTCGAGGAAGACGGCTTCGGCAGCCGGGTCGCTCCAGGTCTCGTCGAATCGCTCGACGTGGTAGTTGTACGTCATCCGCGTGAACGGGAGGCCGTCGAACGTCCCCGGCTCGGTCTCGTACTGCGTGCGCTCGGGCTCGACGCCGAGGAGCCGGAGGCCGACCTCGTGCTCGCGCTGCATCTCCTTGGCGAGTCGGTAGGTGTAAACCTCGGTCCCGGCGACGTTGCGAGGCAGGAACTGGTGGACGACGTAGAGGATCTTCACGAGCGCGGGCTCACGATCCGCCGCCACCGAGACGAGCGCGCATCCGGCGCAGGGACTCGATGGCCTTGTACCAGCGCTTGCTCTTGATGTTGTTCAGCTCGGCTTCGAGGGGTGCGAGTCGCATCACCTCGTCATTGAGCTTGCGCGTCTCAGCGATCCAGCGCTCGATCGATTCGTCGCGGCGCCCGATCTCGCTCTGCAGGAGGTCGACCGTCTTGCGGTAGTTGTCGGCCGCGTGCTCCAGCTGCTGCACGTGGCGCGTGACCGGCTCGTCGGCGCGGCCCGCATCCCACAGCCCCGTGACGTCCAGCATGGGAAGAAGGCGGCAGAGGAAGCTCGTGCGTGAGGCGCTGTTCACTTCCTGGCGGAATCGAAGCTCGAGGGGGAAGCGCTCGAACAGGTCGTCGTCCGTGCGTCCGCGCGCGCCCTGGATCTGCTCGCGCTTCTTGGCGAAGGTCGGCAGCCCGAGCACCGCGTCGGCAATCGCCTGAAGATGGGCGATCCCGACGGCGTGGCGATGTTCGTGGGCGACGTCCTCGGGAAGTCCCGGAAAGTGCGCTAGCACCCGCGAGGTCTGATCGAGCCCTTCGACATCCAGGAAATACAGCGCGCGCTCCAGGGTCAGGAGCAGCGCGGCCGGCAGGATCGTCCGGAGATGCGGCTCTTCGTAATTCTTGATCATCGACCACAGAACGTTCCGGTTCCACATGCGCTGCTTGCGATCGGAAGGCGAATGCTGGAAGCTCGCGTCGCCCTCGTGATAGATGACCGAGTCGGGAGCGTACAGGACTCGATGGCCGAGGACCCACCACCTCCATCCGAGATCGACGTCCTCGTAGTACGCGAAGAAGTCCTCGTCGAAGCCACCGGAAGCAACGTAGG
>CAZQZX010000032.1:0-38127 GCA_964597885.1 uncultured Planctomycetota bacterium | reverse complement strand
TTTGATCACGCCGAGTTTAGACGAGATGTGTCACGTGGCGGCCGAGATGGAACGTCAGACCATCGATCTGCCGCTGTTGATCGGGGGAGCCACCACGTCGCGCGTCCACACGGCGGTGAAGATCGCCCCCGCGTTCGAGGGAGATGTCGTGCACGTGACCGACGCGTCGCGCGGCGTCGGCGTCGTGGGGTCCCTGCTGTCGGACGAGCATCGACCGGCGTTTTCCGAGACCACCCGCACCGAGTACGCGACCATCCGCGAGCAGCGGGCCAAGGGTTCGACGGAGTCGTCGCGCGTGGCGATCGCCGATGCCCGAACGAACGCCTTCCGGACCGACTGGGCGTCCTACGCGCCGCCGCGTCCTGCGGCTCCTGGCGTCCATGTCTTCGACGACATCGAGATTCCGTCGCTCGTGGAGCATATCGACTGGACTCCGTTCTTCCAGACGTGGGAGCTCGCCGGGAAGTACCCCGCGATCCTCGACGACGCGGTCGTCGGAGGCGAAGCGAAGCGGCTTCTCGACGATGCGCGTACGATGCTCGATACGATCGCGTCCGAGGGATGGCTGCAGGCGAAGGCGGTGGTGGGCCTGTTCCCGGCGTCGTCGATCGGTGACGACATCGAGCTTTTTGCGGACGAGCAGCGGGGCGCATCCCTCGCGACGATTCGGTGCCTGCGTCAGCAGATGTCGAAGTCGGGGGACCGCCCGAATCTGTGCCTTTCGGACTTCGTGGCGCCGAAGGACAGCGGCATCACGGACTGGGTCGGCGCGTTCGCGGTGACCGCCGGGCTCGGGATCGACGGGCCGCTCGAGGCCCTGGCCCGCGACCACGACGACTATCGCTCGATCCTTCTGAAGGCGCTCGCCGACCGTCTCGCCGAGGCCCTCGCCGAAAGCCTCCACGAGCGTGTGCGGCGGGAGATCTGGGGCTACGCGCGGGACGAGCAGCTCGACAACGACGCTCTGATTCGCGAAGAGTACCGCGGCATCCGTCCCGCCCCCGGCTATCCGGCGTGCCCCGACCACAGCCAGAAGACGACGATCTTCGAGCTGCTCTCGGCTCCGACGCACGCGGGCATGTCGCTGACGGACAGCTTCGCGATGCTTCCCGCCGCCTCGGTGAGCGGACTGTATTTCTCGCACCCCGAGTCGCAGTACTTCGGCGTCGGCAAGATCGGTCGCGACCAGGTCGAGGACTACGCGTCGCGATGCGGAATCGATCTCGAACGAGCCGAACGTCTGCTCTCTCCGAATCTCGCCTACGATCGCGCACCGGCGGTCGGCGCGGCGAGCTGATTGCAGAAGACGCACCATGGCCTGGAAGGCGCGTCTCTCGGGTCAGGGAGTACCGCACTACGGCTGAGTGCGACGAATGTGGGGGCTTCGGGCGGGGGGGGGCGGCTACGAGCGGGACGTACGGACGGTGCGGACCGTCGTGGTCGGGAAGAGCGAGAGGAGCGCGTGCCCGGTGATGCAGGCGAGCACGTAGAGGAAGCGCAAGTAGATCGCGATCACGCCGGCGACTCCGAGCACGAAGGTCGCTGCGACGAGCAGAAGAAACCGCATGGATGTTCCTCGATAGCCCCTGTGAACTCCGCGCGCAGTTTACATGAAGCGGCGCCGCCGCGCGCGTTTGAATCCGATGAAGTTTCGGTGAGAGTGGCAGACTCGGGGAAGCCCCCGGGGAAAGGGGGGGACCTCCCCCCGACCGGCTTCGATCAGGGGGAGGCGTATGAGGTCCGTCGTCGGGTTCCCGCAGCCGATCGAGGGTCGCTGGTGGTTCGATCGAGTACTGAACGGCTTGGGGAATGGCGATCCCGCTCGACGGCGGGGGTGGTGTTCGATTGGGCGAGATTCTAGGCCCGCGGAGTGAGGGCCGGATGCGGTTGTGGTGAGACTTCCGTTAGTGCCCCAGATACAGTGGATTTCCTGGGCTGGACGTTATATACGGTAATCCTGGAAGGCGATCCGCGCACCCGCACGGCACGACCTCCAGGAGACCTTGCGACGATGCCCACCATGTCGAAGACCAAGGAGAAGATCCTCGTTGTCGAAGACGGCGAGGACATTCAGGAACTGGTTCGCTTCAACCTTTCGCGCGAGGGCTATCAGGTCCGTTGCAGCGCGACGGGCGAGGACGCGATCAAGATGGCTCGCGAAGAGCCGCCGGATGTCGTCGTACTCGACCTGATGCTGCCGGGAATCGATGGCCTCGAGGTCTGCAAGATTCTGCGTGGCGATGCGAAGACGCGTTCGTCCGCAATCGTCATGCTGACGGCGAAGGGGGAAGAGGCCGACGTCGTGACCGGACTCGAGCTCGGCGCGGACGACTACATCACGAAGCCGTTCAGTCCTCGTGTTCTCATCGCGCGCGTCAAAGCCGTTCTGCGTCGGATGGCGAGCGAGGTCGCCGACGAGAACCAGCGCATCGAGCTCGAAGATCTGGTCATCGATCCGGGTCGCCACGAGGTGCACGTCGAGGGCGAGCCGATCAAGCTCACCGCGACGGAGTTCCGCATCCTTCACTTTCTCGCGAGCCGACCGGGCTGGGTCTTCACGCGCTACCAGATCGTGGACGGCGCGCACGGCCCGGACTACCCCGTCACCGATCGCTCCATCGATTTTCAGATGGTGGGGCTTCGCAAGAAGCTCGGAGCCTGCGCCCGCTACATCGAGACCGTCCGGGGTGTCGGCTACCGCTTCAAGGGTTAGGCGTTGATTCTGCGCTCGTCGCTCTTCTGGCTCGTGTTCGCGGCCGTTGCGGCGCTCGCGCTCGCGGCCTACGGAATCGCCGGACTCCACGGCTCCCGCGTGGTGCGCGATGAAGTCGAATCCTGGCTCCAGTCCCATCTCGAAGCGCAGGCGCGGCTCTGGGAGCAACGCCTCGCCGATGCGCTTTCTGCCGGCGGGGCTCCCGCGGTCGACGCCGACTGCAAGGAGATCGGTCGACTGACCGGGCTTCGTTTCACGGTCGTGGCTCCGGACGGCTCGGTCTTCGGTGACTCGGACGCCGATCCCGATCAGCTTCAGAACCACGCGGATCGGCCCGAGGTGCAGGAAGCGCTCCGGGGCTCGCTGGGTACCGCCAACCGCGTCAGCCGTGCGCTCGGTTCGCGCTTTCTCTATGTCGCGATCCCGCTCGGCGACGATATCGATCGGCCCTCGGTGCTTCGGGTCTCGGTGACGATGCTCGCCGTCGAGCAGCGCGCGACGCAGTACCGATCGCGGCTGCTTCTGGGGATCGTTCCCGTGCTCGCCCTCGCGTTTCTGACGACGTGGGCGGTCGTCCGTCCCGCGCTCCGGTTCATGAGGAGTATCCGGAAGGGATTGATCCGCGTCTCCCGAAACAACCTCGGATATCGAGTCGAGGTGCCCGGGCTCGAGGCTGCGGGCGAGACGGCCAATGCGTTCAACCGCATGGCGGCTCGCGTCGGCGAACGGCAGGGGCGGATGGCGCTCGAGCGACGCGACAGCGAGACACTGCTGGCGAGTATGACCGAGGGCATCATCGCGCTCGATCCGGAAGAACGGGTCGTCGTCATGAACCGCGCCGCGGGATCGATCCTCGATCTGGATCCCGAGGCCGCGCCGGGGCGGATGCTCCCGGAGGTCGTTCGCAACCCGGACTTGCTCCGGCTCGCCCGCACGGCGATCTCGACGCCGGGCGATGTCGAAGGCACCGTGCATGTCGCCGGTCCGGACGAGAAGATCCTGAGCGTCGAAGGTACGCGGTGGGTCGACCCGGATCGCGGCGAGATCGGAGCGTTGCTCGTCGTGAACGACGTCACGCGCGTGAAGCAGCTCGAGAACATGCGTCGCGATTTCGTCGCGAACGTGTCCCACGAGCTTCGCACGCCGATCACGTCGATTCGCGGGTTTGCCGAGACGCTGCTCGACGAAAACGGTGTCCCGGAAGAAGACGCGCGTCGCTTCCACGAGATCATCGCCCGCGAGTCTTCGAGATTGCACGAGATGCTCGAGGATCTGCTGATCCTCGCGAGGGTGGAGAAGGAGTCCGAGGAAGAAGGCATCCTGCTCGAGGATGGGGCCATCTCCGCCGTCCTCGACAACGCGGTCGCGGCCAGTCGTCGCGCCGCCGAGGAGCGCGAGATTCCGATCGAGTTCGCCTGCCGGGAGGACCTGCGGGCGCGGATCCACCCGCAGCTGCTCGAGCAGGCCGTCACGAACCTGATCAGCAACGCGATCCGCTACAGCGACGCGTCGAGCCCGGTTCTCGTCGAGGCGTCCGCCCACCCCGGCGAGGTCGTGATTGCGGTGACCGACCGCGGACGCGGGATTCCCCCCGAGCACCTCCCGCGTATCTTCGAGCGCTTTTACCGAGTGAGTGCGGGGCGTGAGCGCCGGAACGGCGGCACCGGGCTCGGATTGGCCATCGTGAAGCACATCGCGCAGGCCCACGGCGGCTATGTGAGCGTCGAGAGCGATCTTGGAAAGGGCTCGCGATTCGAGATTCATCTTCCCCGTACGACCGCCAAATGAGATTCTAGCGGGTGACTCGCGCCGGGCTCACTGCCGCGAGGGAGATTCGCATCGGGACCGATGCGCCGCCGCGACCCGGAAACATCGCGAGCCTGGGTCGGGCTTCGAGCGTCCACCGACACCACTTTCGTCGGGCGCTCCACGATGAGGAGACGAACATGCATACGAGTTCCCGGCTCGCGCCAGCGGTGGCTCTGTCGTTGCTCCTGGCGACGACGAGCCTCGCGCAAAGACTCATCGACGTCGATCCGGCTCTGCCTTCTTACGACAAGACGTCGAGCCTCGCGGGGAACCTCAACAGCATCGGCTCCGACACCCTGAACAACCTGATGACGTACTGGGCGGAGGGCTTTCGCCGGTACTACCCGAGCGTCAACGTCCAGGTGGAAGGGAAGGGATCGAGCACCGCGCCGACCGCGTTGACCGTGGGCACTTCGCAGCTCGGTCCGATGTCGCGCAAGATGAAGGTAACGGAGCTCGAGGACTTCGAGGACGCTCACGGCTACCGCCCGACCGCGATCGGAGTCGCGCTCGATTCACTCGCCGTGTACGTGCATCGCGACAATCCGGTCCCGTCGCTGTCGCTTCCCGAGGTCGACGCGATGTTCTCCTCGACGCGTCGCGGCGGCCTCACGAACGAGATCCGCGCGTGGCGCGACGTCGATGTGCCGGGCCGGCTCGGCCGTCGTCCGCTCAGCCTTTACGGGCGGAACTCCGCGTCCGGGACGTACGGCTACTTCAAGAAGGTCGCGCTGTTCAAGGGTGACTTCAAGAGCATGGTGAAGGAGCAGCCCGGATCGGCATCGGTCGTGATGGGCGTCGGCAAGGACATCGCCGGCGTCGGCTACTCGGGGATCGGATACAAGACGTCCGACGTCCGCGTGGTCCCGCTCTCGAAGAAGCCGGGAGGTGTCGCCTACGACCCCACGTACGAGAACGTGCTGTCGGGTCGGTACCCGCTCGGTCGCATGCTGTACGTGTACGTCGACAAGGACCCCAACGAGGAGCTTCCGCCGATGGTGTCGGAGTTCCTGAAGTACATGCTCTCCCAGGAAGGGCAGCGAGTCGTCGTGAAGGACGGCTACCTCCCGCTGACCCCGGCTCTCGCGGCTCGAGAGCTCGCCAAGTTCTAACGATGATCGACCCGGCCTTCCTCAGCAAGATCCGACGACGAGAACGCGTGTCCCAATGGGTCATCGTGGGCGGTGGAATCCTCATCGTCGTCAGCGTTCTCGCGATCCTGCTTCAGATCGTGTCGGTCGCTCTGCCGCTCTTCTATCCTCCGTCGAGTGACCGCGTCGCCGGGCCGGAGACTCTCCCGATCCGAGCCGACCAGGTGGTCGCGCTCGGAATGGACGACTACCTCGAGACGGGATACGTCCTGCACGGAGACGGCGAGGTCCGTTTCTTCGAGCTCGACGGCGGGACCGAGCTGCAGCGCGCGGCGCTCGAGTCGCCGGCCGAAACGCCGGGGGCCACGATTCGCTCGGCCTTCCGTCATCGCTCGGGCGACTACAGTTTCGTCTGGACGGATGGCGCGTACTCGCGGGATCGAATGATTTTCCGATCGTCCCTCTCCCGGGAGAACGAGCGCCGGACCGAGCTCGCCGTGTCGCGGGTGCTCTCGGTCCTGCCCGAAGAGGGGAGCCGTCCGCTCCGTGCCATCGCGGTCGCGAACGAGCACGACGGATACGTCCTCGCGCGGTCCTACGATGGCGGGCGCTTCGATCTGCGGCAGGTGTATCGCAGGCAGACGCCGGACGGAACGATCGAAACGGTCGACGAGACGTTCGACCTCACGGAGGACGCGTCGCATCCGATCACGCAGTTCGTCGTCAGCTCGAGCGCCGAGGAAGCGTACGCGGTGACGTCCGCGGGGAACCTCGTCCGATGGACGTGGAGCCTTCGCGATCTCGATGAACCGATTCCCCCGACGCGCCGCGACGATACCCAGGCCGTGGAGCGTGGCGTCGAGATCACCGCGCTGTCGTTCGTCTTCGGGGATCGATCGGTCGTCGTCGGCGATGAACGGGGCGGGCTCACGCGCTGGTTCCCGGCCCGATCGGCGACCTCCGGCGGCCGACGGAATCTGACGCGCGTCCAGCGGCTTCCCTCGCATACCGAAGCGATCCGAAGCATCGAGCCGACGGAGCGAGACAAGGCGATCCTCGTGACCGACGAGCGCGGCATCGTGCACCTGGACCACACGACGAGCGAGAAGCGCTTGCTTTCGTTCGGAGAAGGTCGATCGCTACGCATGGCGAGCCTGAACTCGCGCGGTAACGGGTTGATCGGCCTCCACGACGACGGTGGGCTCTCGGTGTGGCGTCTCGAGCACCCGCACGCGGACGTCAACACGAGGACGCTCTTCTCGAAGGTCTGGTACGAGGGCTACGACGAGCCGGTCTTCCACTGGGAGTCGTCTTCGGCCACCCAGGATTCCGAACCGAAGATGAGCCTCGTTCCCCTGGTCTTCGGGACGATCAAGGGAACGCTCTTCGCGATGCTGTTCGCGCTGCCCATCGCCGTCTTCGCGGCGCTCTACACGAGTCAGTTCCTGCATCCGAGGCTGCGCGGTGTCATCAAGCCGATCATCGAGATCATGGCGGCGATCCCGTCGGTCGTGATTGGGTTCCTCGCCGCGCAGTGGTTCGCACCGATTTTGCAGGCTTCGATGGGCGGCATGCTTCTCGCGCTGTTGCTGTTCCCGCTGTCGGTGATCGCGACCGTGATCCTCTGGCAGCGGCTCGGCCTCGAGGAGCGTGCGCGTCGATTCCGGCACGGCTACGAGTTTCTGTTCCTCGTGCCGGCCGCGCTCGTCGCGTTCGCGATCTCGGCCGCGCTCGGGCATGTCGCCGAGCAGATCCTTTTCGACGGCGACATGCACATCTTCCTGTTCGAGACCTTCGACGTGGTCTACGACCCGCGAAACTGCATCGTGATCGCGTTCGCACTCGGCTTCGCGGTGATCCCGATCATCTTCACGATCACGGAGGACTCGCTGTCGAACGTGCCGAGGAGCCTGAGCGCAGGATCGCTCGCACTCGGCGCGAGCCGCTGGCAGACGGCGTGGCGCGTCGTGCTCCCGGCCGCCCTGCCCGGAATCTTCGCGGCGACCATGATCGGTCTCGGGCGCGCCGTCGGCGAGACGATGATCGTGCTCATGGCCACCGGAAACACGGCCGTCATGGACTGGAGTCCGTTCAATGGCATGCGGACGATCTCTGCGAACATCGCGACGGAAGCGGCCGAAGCGCCGTACCTCGGGTCGCTGTATCGGGTCCTGTTCCTGTCGGCGGTCATTCTCTTCGTTTCGACCTTCGTGCTGAATACCGTCGCGGAGGTCGTGCGCGCACACCTCCGTCGCAAGTACGCGCGGTTCTAGAGGAACATCGTGGCCAACAAGACACGACGTGGCGAACACTGGGTCTGGGTGAGCGGAGCGGCACTCGCCGTCGCACTGCTGATCACCGGGCTCCTGATGTGCGTCGTTCTTCGGGCCGGGCTCTCGCACTTCTGGCCGAAGGCGCTCGAGAAGGTCGTCCTCGAAGACGGTCGCATCCTCATGGGCGAGGTCTCGGGCCGGGATCGCGATCCGTCGACGAACGAGCCGCGCACTCAGTACAAGATCGGCAACGGTGACTGGTACCCGTTCGATTACCAGTGGGTCGATGCGAGTGAGGTCACCGAGAAGTCGCATCCCCGCGACGCCGTGGCCCTGGAGCGCCGCGAGCACGGCAGGTTCTTCGGTTTCGTCGAGAGCGTCACGGGCGGCAGCGTGCTCGATCTCGCGAGCACGGAGCCCTGGGATCGGCTGCAAGAGGCGCTCGAAGGAGTGCGGGATCGCCGCGTCGAGGTCACCAAGCTCGAGGCCGAGCTGCGCGCATTCGACCGGAAGGCGCGGAAGCTCCGGGACGCGATTCGCAAGGTGAAGTACAAGGGCGTCGAAGGCCGCGAGACGAAGCTCGAGTCCCTCGAGACGCGGAACGCGGAGGTGATGGTCGAGCTCGAGGAAGTGCTCGCTCGGTCCACCAAGCTCGAGGCGGAGCTGCGCAGCGTGGTCGCGTCGTTCCGCGATGCGGACGGTCGTTCCGGAGAGATCGTCATCGATGACATCGTGCGAGCGTTCCGACCGAACCGGATGTCTTCGGGCGAGAAGTGGACGCTGTACGGCTCGCGTATCAAGGAACTGCTCTTCGAGAACCCGCGCGAATCGAATACCGAGGGCGGACTGTTTCCCGCGATCTTCGGGACGGTGTTCATGGTCTTCCTCATGAGCATCTTCTGCGTGCCGCTCGGCGTCCTCGCCGCGGTCTACCTGCACGAGTACGCCAACAAGGGACTGCTCGTTCGGTGTGTCCGGATCGCGGTGAACAACCTCGCCGGCGTTCCGTCGATCGTGTACGGGATCTTCGGCCTCGGCTTCTTGGTGTACGGCGTCGGTTCGACCATCGACGAGATCTTCTTCGCGCATCGACTGCCCGAAGCGACGTTCGGTACCGGAGGCATCCTCTGGGCGAGCCTGGCGCTCGCGCTCCTCACGGTGCCCGTGGTGATCGTGTCGACGGAAGAGGCGCTGTCGGCCATCCCGCGGGGCGTTCGCGAGGGATCACTCGGGCTCGGGGCGACGAAGCTTCAGACGCTGATCCGGGTCATCCTCCCGATGGCCTCGCCGGGGATCCTCACGGGATTCGTTCTCGCGATGGCACGCGCCGCGGGGGAGGTCGCGCCGTTGATGCTCCTCGGGGCGGTGAAGCATGCACCGAAGCTCCCCATCGACGCGGAATTCCCGTTCGTTCATTTCGAGAGAAAGTTCATGCACCTCGGGTACCACATCTATGACGTGGGATTTCAGTCCCCGAACATCGAAGCGGTACGACCGATGGTGTATGTGACCACGATGCTCCTCCTTCTCATCGTCGTCTTCATGTCCCTGTTCGCGATCCTTCTTCGCAACCGAATGCGTCGCAGGTATACTACGGGATCCTTCTGACACGATGATCGAAGACACGATGAGCGCCCCCGACACCTCACCTGCGGGCGTCGGTTCCGGAAGCCCGCGAAACGACGCGAACGATATCGTCCTGAAGATCGAGAACCTCTCGCTCTACTACGGGGATGTGCAGGCGCTCAAAGACGTGTCGCTCGAGATCCCTCGCAAGCGCGTCACGTCGTTCATCGGTCCGTCGGGGTGCGGCAAGTCGACACTGCTTCGATGCGTGAACCGCATGAACGACCTGGTCGAGAACTGCCGGGTCGAGGGGCGCATCCTGCTCGACGGCGAATGGGTGAACGGAAGCTCGATGGACGTCATCCAGCTCCGTCGACGAATCGGGATGGTGTTCCAGAAGTCGAACCCTTTCCCGAAGTCGATCTTCGAGAACGTCGTCTACGGGCTTCGAATCGGAGGCGTCACGGATCGACGCGTGTTGCAGGAGGCCGCCGAGCGCAGCCTTCGTCAGGCCGCCATCTGGGACGAGGTGAAGAACCGGCTCAACGAGTCGGCGCTCGGTCTGTCGGGCGGTCAGATGCAGCGGTTGTGCATCGCGCGCGCCATCGCCGTCAATCCGGAAGTGATCCTGATGGATGAGCCTTGCTCTGCGCTCGACCCCATCGCGACGTCGAAGATCGAGGATCTGATTCACGAGCTCAAGAAGGAATACACGGTGGTGATCGTCACGCACAACATGCAGCAGGCCGCGCGCGTGTCGGACATGACCGCTTTCCTCTATCTGGGGGAGCTGATCGAGTACAACGCCACGAACAAGATGTTCACGGCGCCGCAGAAACAGCAGACGCAGGATTACCTCACCGGGCGGTTCGGATGATCCTCGAAAGGAGTGCCGGGTGACGGTTCACATGTTCCGCGAGATCGACCGACTCAAGAAGGAGATCCTCTCCCTGGGAGCGACGGTCGAAGAGAGCGTCATGCGCGCGGTGCGATCCGTAATCGAGCGCGATACGAAGCTGGCCTCCGATGTCCTCGAGATGGACAAGGAGATCGACCACGCCGAGGTCGACATCGAGGAAGAGTGTCTGAAGATCCTCGCCCTTCACCAGCCCGTGGCCGTCGACCTGAGGTTCATCGTGGCCGTGCTGAAGATCAACAGTGACCTCGAGAGGATCGGCGATCTGGCCTGCAACATCGCCAAGCAGGGCCGCTATCTCGCGACACGCGAGCGGATCGAGATTCCGTTCGACTTCGGCGGCATGGCAGGGAAAGCGCAGAAGATGTTGAAGAGCGCGCTCGACGCGCTGGTCAACATGGATGCCGTCCTGGCCCAGGGCGTCTGCGCGGCGGACGACGAGGTCGACGAGATCAACCGGGCGATGTTCGCCAAGGTCGAGGACGCGATCCGCGCCGAGCCCGAGCGGCTCGACGATCTGATCCGCCTGTTCGCGATCTCCCGAAACGTCGAGCGTATCGCCGACCACGCGACGAACATCGCCGAAGACGTCATCTACATGACGCAGGGCGAGATCGTTCGGCACCGGGCGCTCGACATCGAGATCGAGCCCTAGGACGTTCGCGATCCGCGCCGCAGGCCGGCGCTCAGGATGCGGTCACGCCCCCGACGAACGTGCACCAGCGGCCGCGAACGGTCGCGGTCTCGAGCACGAACCCTGCGTTCTCGAGCGCGTCGAGCGTCTCGACTCGGTGCGCCACCGGGCAGCCGCTCGCGACGAGGAGGCCCCCTTCGCGAACACGCGCCACGAGGTCGGTCGCGTACTTCTGCAGCACGTCCGAGAACAGATTGCCGAGGACGATGTCGTAGCGCTCGCCGGCGTCGAGGATATCGAAGCTGCCTTCCCGGTACTCGCACGTGTCGCCGACGCCGTTGCGATCCACCAGGGTCTGAAAGACCGATGCGGCGTGGGGCGAGTGATCGAACCCGAGGCAGGATCCGGCGCCGAGCTTGGCGGCCGCGACGCTGAGGATGCCGCTGCCGGTGCCCGCGTCGAGGATTCGATCGCCGGGGCGCATGCGCTGCTGCAGCACGAGGAGGCACGTGCGGGTCGTGGCGTGACGGCCGGTGCCGAACGCGCGTCCGGGCTCGAGGCGGATCTCGACGTCGTCCGGTTTGGGTGCCGGCTCGGAGTCGGGCGCGAGGATGGCGATCCGCCGCACGCGAAACGGACGGCAGTGCTGCTGCCACGCGCCGAGCCAGTCCTCGTCGGGGACGTCGCGCACGTTCAGTGCGAGTCGTTCGAGATCGGCGTCGCCGACGGCTTCGGCGAGGCGCTCGAGGCGCGCCGCGAGCTCGACCCGAGCGGAGGCGATGTCGTCGCCGGGGGGGACGTAGGTTCGCACCCACGTGCGACCGTCCCCGGCCGGACGTTCGTCGCTCTCGACGGGCCCGATGACGGCGCCGGTGCCGGGAGGCTCGCCGAGGTTCTCGGAGACGAGCTCTTCCCATCCGACGGGAACTTCGACACGGATCTCGGTCCACGCGGGGTCGGAGCTCATGACGCGGGCTCGGTTTTCATGACGGGCTCCGTGGGCGTTTCCGGCTCGACGCGGCCACGGCTCTCGAGTCGATCGAGGAGGCGAGCTCGGAAGTCGACGAGCTCGGCGGCCGAGACATAAGCACCGCCTTCGATGACGAGCTCGACCGCGAGCCCGTCGAGGCTGCGGCCGATGCGCGTTTGCTGCGGCAGGTACTCGTCCAGATAGTCGGCGATCCGGTCTGCGAGTGCGTCCGAGATCTCGCGCGCGATGTAATTGACCTCGGCGGGGCCGATCCGGCGAAGGAGCTCGTCGCGCCACTTCCGGGTGTCGTCGCCGAGCTCGGCCGCCTCGATCACCCAGTCGACCGGGACGAGCGAGAGGCCCTGCGCCCCCGCGGACCGCGCGAGCTCGTGCAGGACGCGATAGTCGCCCCTCCGAACGATGCGATCGACGAGCCAGTATCCGAACGCGTAGTGGAATCCGCCGATCTTCCCGCTCGTGATCTGCGTGTAGCCACCTTCGAGAGCGAGGGCTTCCTTCGGGTCGGCTCCGCCGCCGAGATCCGGCTCGGACTCGAACGGGATGCTCGCGTGGACTTCGGTGCCGTCCGTGGCGCGATAGCGCACGGCGACCGTGCCCTGGATCCCGCCGAAGTACTGGAGGGCCGTCGCGAGCCGCCGCGATCGGAACTCCGTGGCGTCGATGGCGGCGAGCTCCTCGGAAACCTTCTCACAGAGGCCCTCCTCGACGACGGTCGGCAGCGTGCTCCAGCTCGCGTCGAGAAGGTGGTGGACGAGCTCGTGACACAGCGTCTCGCGCTGATGCTCGTCGTCGCTTCGGATGAGAATGCGGGCCTTGCCGATCGTGATCCCGCTCACGTCGTCGGGCACGTCGTGGAACGCGCGGATGCGGATCTTGTCCTGCACCCAGACATCCGGCTGAAGCTGCACGGTGCCGGGGACCATCGCGCGGATCTCGGGCACGAGCTCGCGGATCCACGTGGCGACCTGCCTCGCTTCCTTCTCGGTCGACGCTCGCGCGATGCCGTAGCTGCTCGCCACCGCGACAGGAGGCGGCGTGACGCGGCAACCGACCGCGAGAGTCGTCGTGACGACGAGCATGGCCACCGCGCGTAGGCCGAAGCGGGCGCGAGAGCCGAGGCGAGTGCGGAGAAGGTCGGTGATGGGCACGTTGTCGGGTCGGTCGAGAATCTGGCTGGGGTCGGATTCCAGGAAGCGGCCTCATCCTACCACGACCGCCCTTGGAGCGGCCACGGCGCGCCTCCGTGTGCGCTTGGCGACGGAGATACAATGCGGGCGAGCGGTATTTCCTTCCCGAAGAGGCGGACAGCGAGCTTGGACCCGAACACGATCCTCCTACTGGTAGTCGGCCTGAACAGTGCGGCCGGACTCCTGGTGCATGCGCTGCGATTGCGCTTTCGATTCGTCGGCTGGGCCGTGGCGCATGGCCTCGTGCTGGCGATATCCGGGCTGCTCTACCTCGCGGCGCCGGGCATCGCGGGGTTCGTCGCGGCCGCGGTCTGGTTCCCCGTCGTGCTCCTTCCGCTACTTCTCTCGCGATGGCTCGGCCGCCTTCTGGTGACCCGCCGCTACGACCTGGCGGAGCTCGTCTGCCGGATCATGGCGATCCTGCATCCGGCGGACGGCCTGCGGAGCTATCCCGAGTGCATCCGCGTGCTCGGGCAGATCCACAGCGGCGACCTCGAAGGGGCCCGGCGTCGTCTCGAGGCGCAGACCGATCGCAGCGGCACGCTGGCGCGCTTTGCGACGATCCATCTCCTGCGGGCCGAGGGCAAGTGGGAGGAGCTCGCGACCTGGATCGAGTCGCAGGGCGATCCGGTGGGATCGAGTCCGGACATCGAAGCGGCGCTCCACTACGAGCGTGCGCTCGGTGAGTGCGGCCGCGTCGAGGAGATGCTGTCGTTCCACGATCGACTGAGCGAGCGGCTCCGCGGGGGCTCGGCAGGGGCGGTCGCGCAGCTGCAGCTGGCCGCGCTGTCGGGTCGGCTCGCGCTCACGCGGGAGCTCCTCGAAGGTCCGTTCCGCCGCTATCCGGAGCCGATCCGCGAGTACTGGACCGCGGTCGCGCAGCAGGTCGCGGGCGAGTCGGATGCGGCGCGCGCCACGTTCGAACGTCTCGCGAAGAACGGCTCACCGGATCTCGTGGCGGGCTCACGGCGACGGCTCGATCAGCCCCTTCCGACGGTGCGGCTGGACGACCTCTCCCCGAAGGCGAGCTCCGCGCTCGAGAAGTTCGAAGCGGGCGTGCGTCAGGAGCTGCGCTATCAGTCGGTCGGGATTCGCGCCGGCGATCGACCCGTGGTGGCCCCCGCGATCGTGCTCGGCAACGTCGGCTTCTTCCTCGCGGAGATCCCGGGCGGGACCGAGAACCTCGTGAACCTGATCGAGCTCGGCGCTCTCGTGGCTCCGCCGCTGCCCGGTGAGTGGTGGCGGCTCGTCACCGCGGGATTCCTCCACTACGGCGTCTGGCATCTGGTTCTGAACCTGCTCGGGATCCTCATCCTCGGGCTCTACGTCGAACGCGTCTGGGGAAGGATGCGACTGGCGTTCTGCTACGCGAGCGCGATGGTGGGGGCGAACCTGTTCGCGCTGGCCGTCGTCGACGCCCATCCGGAAGCCCAGATCGTGATGGTCGGGGCCTCCGGCGGAGTCATGGGGCTTCTCGGGGCGTCGCTCGCCTTCGCGGCGGCGGCGTGGTTCCGCGATCGAGTCGCGGTGCTCAAGCGTCAGATCGGCGCCTTCCTGACGGTGCTCGTCGCGCAGAGCGTCTTCGACTACTTCCTGCCGCAGGTGAGCTCCACGCTCCACCTCGCCGGCTTCGCGATCGGCTTCCTGACCGCGCTCGTGCTGACCGCGTTCGTCGAATCGCCGAAGGACTGACGGGAGCGCGGCTCAGGCGGTCCAGTCGAAGTGCTGGATCGCGCCCGCGAGGTCGACGTCGTTCTGCGTGACCTTGCCGCCCGCATCGTGCGTGTTGAGGGCGAGCGTGACGCGGTTGTAGACGTTCGTGATCTCGGGGTGGTGATTCGCGATCTCGGCTTCGAGGCCGACGCGCACCAGGAAGCTCAGCGCTTCCTTGAACGATCCGAACGTGAACGAACGGACGAGCTTGTCGTCGTGGAACTCCCAGCCGGGAAGATTGCCGAGGGCGGCCTGGATATCGGTCTCGTTCAGCGGGGTGCTCATGATCCGGTCTCCGTTGCGGTGCGAGGTGGAAGATCGTGGAATCGTGCGTCCGTCGGACCGGGATTATAGACGGGCGGCGTCGTCCGGTAAACGGACCGCGGTGCCGAAGTCGTCGCGCTCGAGGGCGTGGATACGCAGACGAGCCCTCGGGTCGTCCGGTTCGGACGACGCGGTCCGTCGTGCCGCGGGCGGATCGAAGTGCGCCTGCGCGCGCCGGACGAGCTCGGCGATCGCATCGCGCGCGGGGCCGAGGCGAACGAGGGTGAGCGCGTCGATCGGGTCCAGGAGCTCGTACCAGGACTCTCGCCCGACGGGATGCGCGACGACCCAGCGGAGCTCGCGAAGCTTCTTGAGCTGGCTCGACGCGCTCTGATGGCTGAGCGCGTTAACGTCTGCGATGTCGGCGACGGTGTGCGCGTGCCAGGCCTGCGCGAGCCCCGCGACGATGCGGGATTGCTGCGGCGACAGGAGCGCGAGCCGGGCGCGGACGGACGGTGCGATCGCGTCGAGCACGCGTTCGAACGGTCGTTCGATCGCGTCCAGCTCCGATGCCGCGACGGTCTGCGCGAACCGGACGATCGACCTCGGACGTCCCGCGAAGAGATGCCGGATCGCCTCGAGACGACGGCGTCCCTTCGCGCTGTCGAGACGCTTGGCGAGCGTCTTCTCGCCCTCGAGCTCCGCGACCGCGATCGCGAGCCAGGCCGTCTGCTCCGCGTCGAGCGCCGGGAGGTGATGCACGTCGAAGAAGCCGAAGAACGGAGCTTCGCGGCGGGAGACTTCGAGTGGCAGCGCGCGAGCGGTCCCCAGGAGCGAGACCTCGGGCTGATTCTGGAGGAAGGCGCGGAGCTCGGCCTGTCCGTCGGTGCCGATCGCTTCGAGTCTTTCGTCGAGGCCGTCCACGAGGACCGCGAGCCCGCGTTCACGCGCCACGGAACCGAGGTGCTCCTCGAGCTCGGCGGTCGTGTGTGCGGTGTCGCTCCCGTCCGGTGCGTCATCCGCGATGCGTTCGAGGATCGCGTCGAGCATCGCACGCGTCGATCCGAGGGCGAGCCCCGCGTCGGCGTCGATGTGGGCGACCCGCGTCGATCCGCGCGCCGCCCGGAGCCTCGCCGCGACCAGCGCCAGCACGTGCGACTTCCCGTATCCGCTCGGAGCCACGAGCAGGATGCGATGTGCTCCCGCGCCGCCTCCGGGAGCCCGCATGGCGGTGAGCAGGCGATCGACATCGCCGCGCTTGGGGACGAGGGTGGCCTCGAGAGCCGAGCGCTCGAGGAGCTCGGGCGAGCACGGCAGCATGCGCACGGCGGCGGTGGTCATGAGTCGAGCCCTCGATCGAAGCGCCACCAGCGCCGCACGAGCGGGAATCGGAAACCGTACAGGCCTTCGGGGTCTCGATGGATGTAGTGATCGCGCTCGAGCGTCGTGAGCACTTCACGCATCGCGGCGGGCTCGGAGGAGAGGATTCGTTCGGTGAACGAACCGGCCGCCGGCGTCAGCGTGGAGGCGAGGCGGCGTCGCAGGTCTTCGACCGCGAGAGGCGGGGCCGAGGCCAGCTCGTCGAGCATCGCCGAGGCGACCTCGCCGCGCTCGCCCGGGTAGTAGTCGCGCAGGCGCTCGCGGAAATGCTTGAGGTGCCACGGATCGGTGGGGTCGGTCAGCGCACGATCGACGCGCCGGGCGACGGACTCCGGGGTCGCCTCCTCGTCGTCCGTCCGGAGCGAGCTCACGACGTGGTGGACGTAGTAAGGGATGCCGTCGAGTCCGGCCGCGATCGCCTCGGAGGTCTTCGCGCGATCCGTGCATCGGATGGCTTCGCCTTCGAGGAGGTTTCGCGCGAGGTTCGCGGCTTCCGGAGTGTCGAGCGGCGGAACCTCGATCACCATCATGTCGTTGGTCGCGTCGGCGGCGTGCCCGACCTCGCGGAGCGACGACACCACGTGATGCAGCCCGATCGATCCGGTGTAGACCATGCGCAGCTTCGGATGCGTCTGGCGCGCGGCGCGAAGCGCGTCGAGCACCTCCATGGCGAGCCCCTCGCCGCCGAGCCGTTTGATCTTCTCGAGCATGAGCGGAAGCTCGTCCCAGAAGAAGACGACGTTGCCTTCGCGATGCTCGGCGAGATCCTCGAGCGTGCGTTCGAGAAGATCCTTCCAGTGGGGAGCGGCGGGGAGCGGGAAGCGGACACCCGGAACCTCGAGCCCGTGAAACCGCCGCAGGAACGACTGCACCCGGCCGGTCGTGCGCTGCAGCAAGCCGAGGTGCGCTTCGACGTCGCGGTAGATGCGCTCGACGAAACGCAGCGGCGAATCGACTCCCTCGACGTCGCGGTAGAACGCCAGGACGCCTTGCGGCGGCTCGGAGCGCATCTTCTTGATCAGGCAGCTCTTTCCCATGCGCCGCTCGGCGGTCAACAGGACACTCTGCCGATCGAGGATCTCCCAGATCCGGCGGATCAGGGTGTCGCGGCCGAGCACCTCGTCGGGCGCCAGATCGCCGCCAGGGTTGCTTCGGAGCGTTTTTGTCATTCAAGCCCTCCCTCGTACGTCGGATTCAATATACAACAAAAAAGACGTACGTCAATGATCCCGCGAATCGGGTCAGCGGGGAGGCAGCTCCAGAACGCCGATCCGGGCCGTCTCGCCGGGGCGAACGGTGACCACGTGCCGGACGGTCTCGATGCGGCCGGGGTGGCTCAGGACGAGCGTGCTCGTGCCGGACGGGACTCCGGTCATCCGGAAATGGCCTTCGGGATCGCTCACCGCGTCGGGCCAGGGGAAGTCCACGGACGCGACACGCGAGACGGTCTCGAGGTCGCTCTGTCGCAAACGAAAGGTTGCCGGCGCGGAATCGAGGGTGACTCTCGCCGCCGGGATCGGCCGTCCGGTCTCGTCGACGACGCGACCGACCACGGTTCCTACCGCCTCCAGTTCCAGCCGGACGCGCTCGACGCCGCCGCCCGGCAGCTCGATTTCCGCGGTCGCGTTGCCGTAGCCCTCGGCTTGCGCGCGGACCCGGTAGGGGCCGGGCTCGACGTCGTCGATGGAGAAGCGTCCGTCGCGTCCGACGAAGTGGTGCCCGTATCCCTTGCGCGCGCGTCCGCCGGTCGGCTCGAGCACGACGAGGATCTCGTGAAGCGGTGCGCCGCCGCCGCGCACGACGACCTCTCCCTCGACTCGACCCGGAGACCCGAGCTCGATCACGACGTCCTTCGTGCCCGCGGCGATCCCAGCGATCACGGCGCGTCCGACCTTCGCTCGGAACGCTTCGATCGTGTAGCGCTGGTCGGGCTCGAGCCCTTCGATGCGGAAGCCCCCGTCGATGTCGGTGAATCCTTCGAACGCGAAGGTTCGTCCGGCCTCGTCGAGCGCGGTGATCATGATGTTCTCGAGGGGAGCGCCGTCCGGCGCCTGGACGCGCCCGAAGATCCCCGCCCCTTCGTCGAGGCGAATCTCGATATCGTCGATCTGCTGACCTTCGGCGACTTCGATCGCGGGCTCGAGGTGCTCGCGGTAACCGGGGACGAGAACCTCGATACGAACCGGCCCGGGCTCCACGTACCGCATCGTGAACTCGCCATCTCGGATGGATTCGGTGCTCGACCCGGCCTCGGCTCCGTCGATGAGCGGGCGGAGCTGCGCGCGCAGGATCGGCTCGCCGGTCCGGGAGACGACGCGTCCGCGCAGCCGTGCGCCGCTCCGCAGGGCGAGCACGCCGAGGTCGACGGGATCGCGCTTCTCGCTCGGGATCAGGAACGGCTCGATCGGCAACGACACGAAGCCGCGCATCGACACCTCGCCCTGGTAGCGGACGAACGGACGAAGCCCGTCGAGCCGGAACGTCCCCTCGGCGTCCGTCGTCGCGGTGCGTTCGGCTTCGCCTCCCTTCAACTGAACCTGCGCGCCGGAGACCGGAATGCCGTCGGGATCGACTACCAGCCCTTCGGCCTGGCGAGCGACCGCCATCAGAACGACCGCGTCGTCGATGACGAGGTCTTCGGGAATCTCGAAGAGGGGGCGCGTCACCTGCACGTAGCCCCGGATGCGCGCTTCGAGGGCGAACTCGGTGCGCGGCACGCCTTCGAAGCGGAACCCGCCGTCGGTATCGCTCAGGACTTCCTCGACGAGTCGATGGCTCGCGATGCGCACGCGCGCGCCCGTGACCGGGTGTCCTTCTTCCGTCTGTACGACACCCGCGACGGTCACGGCTTTTTGGAGATGGAGCTCGAGCCCTTCGGTGCCGGGGTCGACGTTGGCGGGCTCGGACGGCGCGAACCGATCGTGACGCGCGTGAACCCCGATCCGTTCGGTCGGAGCGACCGCGATGCGGAACGTTCCGTCAGAACCGGTCACGACGGTGTCGACCTTGCCGCTGTGGATCCGGAAGCGTCGCTCGAGATTGCGCAGGAGCGAGTGGCCGGTTTCCGGGGGTCGTCCGAGAACGGTCGCGCCGGCGACGGGTCGTCCGTCCGGATCGAGCACGATGCCGGTGACGGAAGCCGTCCGTTCGGGGTCCGCGTCACCGCCGGCGGTCGCACCGTCGCGCCGGCCGTCTCCTCGACGATCGCGATCGCCCGCGGCGGAGGATCCCGGATCGCCGCCCGCCTCGTCGCCACGGCCCGCCGGCGTGCGGCCGCCCGAGGGATCGGCGACGCCGTCCGCGCCCGGCGTCGATTCCGTGAGGTCGGGTCCCGTGGGGGAGCTGGCCCGGAAGAACAGGAATCCCCCCGCGATCAAGACGATGAGCGTCATCGCCCCGAGGACGAGGATCGGCTGGCTCGCTCGTTTCTCCATCGCCGTATCATACTTCCGTGCGAATGTTTTTTCTTACGTTCGAACCGGGCTCGGACGTCTACGATTGAGGGAGAGCTTTCGTCGAGAGGACGACGGGTTTCGACCGGGAGGACGTCGACGTGCGGGATCGCTGGTGGATCTTCGGGCTCGCTGGGCTGGGACTTGCCGGGCTGGGGCTCACGGCGCTGGTGCTGGTGGTCGTGGCGGGACTCCGTCGGATCGAGGCTCCCGAGCGGGTACAGCCGAGGCCGTCGTCGGAGCCTGCGGTCGTGGCGACCTCTCCGCCTCCGCCGGTGTGGACGCCCGAGACCCGTTCGGCGGAGCCGACGGGAGCCGCACCCGTGGCGGAAGATCTTGCGGATCCACGGTTCGACGAAGCCCCGCCCGGGACCACGGCCCGCCCCGCGATGACGACCATGCCGGCATCCGTCGCCATCTCCGGCTTGGTGCTCGATCCCGAGGGACGCGCCCTCGACGGCGCGAGCGTCTCGTTCGAGATGCAATCGCAGGATCGGCGCAGCCGGATCCGTCCTCCCGCGAGCGTCTGCCGCGAGGGCCGATTCTCGGTTCGCGTCTGCGCGCCCGATCGCGTCATGCACGGGTTGGTCCGCGCGTCGCACCCGGACTTCCTCAAGAGCGTCGAGGCGAAGCTCAACGTCGCGCCCGGCCTGAATGGAGACGCGGGCGTGCTGCAGTTCGCGCATCACGGGGGATGGATCGGCGGTGTCGTCGTCACGCCGGAAGGGGAGCCCGTTCCGAAGCTCGCTCTTCAGCTCTTCCCGCGCTTCCCCTCGGAGTGGACGTCGTGTGCGATCGACGTGGAGACGGACGAGCACGGCGTCTTCCGATCCGGCGTGCTCGACATCGGCGCGTACGATCTCTGCGGTCCGCCCGGGCTCGAGAGTCCCGGCCCGATCGTCATCCGGGATCACGGCTACGAAGTGACGCTTCCCGCGCTCGTCTATCGAAGCCCCGAGTTCTTCGAGATCCACGGAACGGTGACGATGCGCGACGGAGCGCCTGCGAAGGGTGCGCGCGTTTGGATCGTGCCGACGTCCGAGCGTGCGGCGCTCGGAAGGGCGAGCCTTCCCGTGACCCCGAAGGATCGCAAGATTGACGAGACGTCGACGGACGAGCACGGCTGCTTCCGTTTGGAGACCGGCTCGGCCGCGGGGCCCTTCGACCTCTTCGTCGGGGACAAGCGAGGGGAAAGGATGGGATCAGCGCGGGTGGAAGGGATCTGGCTCCTCGGGCAGACCGTCGAGCTCGTCCTCGACGGCCGGATCCACGCCTACGACCCGTCCGTCCACGGATGGGGCCGGTGAGCGATCCGCGCGGGAGTCAGCGGCCGTTCTCGCCATCCGGCCGCGGGTAGTTCACACCGAGCAGGATCTTGTTCTCACGCCGGGCGGGAAGCCTGTCCCGGGTCGTCCACATCGGTCCGCGTACGTGGAGGTGCTCCCCGAGCCGTCGCCGCCACGATTCGAGCGTGGCTCGGTACGACGGCTCTCGCGCGAGGTCGCGCGCTTCGTCCGGGTCGGCTTCGAGATCGAAGAGCTGCTCGGTCCCGTCCTTCGCGAACCAGATGTACTTGTAGCGCGCATCGGTCAGCGCGTTCCACGTGTTCTCGGGCCAGTAACAGGTGGCGTGCTCGAGGTCGAGGACCTCGCGCCAGGGTGAGCCGACGTCGCGCACGAGATCGAACAGGCTCCGGCCTTCGACGGTGTCGGGAACCGGCACGTCCGCGGCATCGAGCAGGGTGGGCAGGACGTCGCGGATCTCCACGAGCTCGTCGCGCCGACGGCCTCGCGGTGCGCCTTCGAGGACTTCCGATCCCCACCAGAGGATCATCGGAATCCGTGCGGATCCTTCGTACGCGTAGGTCTTGCGCCAGAGGTGGTGATCCCCCAGCATGTCCCCGTGATCCGACAGGAAGACGAGGACGGTGTTCTGCATCTGACCGGTCGCCTCGAGGGCGCGGAGGATCCGTCCGATGTTCTCGTCGAGGAACGACACGTTCGCGTAGTAGGCACGCCGTGAGCTCGCGGTGACCTCGGGCCCGAGGTTGTTGCGGGCTGCGGTGTAGGCCCCGGGCTTGTGGAAGGATCCGTTGGCCTCCTCGGACCACGCGCCCACCCGCGCCGCCGGAACGTCGACGTCGCGGTAACGGTCGAGCCAGCGGGCCGGCGGATCGTAAGGACTGTGCGGTCTCGCGAAGCTGATCTTGAGGAGGAAGGGCTTGTCGTCGTCTTCGTGGTCCTCGAGGAAAGCGACGGCGCGATCGGCCGTCCACACGGTGGGGTGGAGCTCTTCGGGTAGCTGATAGGGACCGGATCGATAATCGTTCCACCCGATCCCGGTCGCGTCGGGATCGAGGTCGGGGGCCATCTCGCGAAACCAGATCCGGTAGTCGGAGATGAAGTCCTCGGATTCCACGCGCCCGGACTCGTCGAGCTCGACGACATCGTAGCCGTGCCGATGGCGCTGCGGATGGAAGTGATTCTTCCCGATGGCGTGGGTGGTGTAGCCGGCGTTCGAGAGCATGCGGGGCAGCTCGTTCGGATACCGCTCGGCGACGCGCGAGTAGCCGAGCATGCCGTGGCCCCAGGGGGAGCATCCGGTCAGGAGCGCGGCTCGGGCGGGCGTGCACGACGGGGTCGAAGAGTAGGCGCGGCGGAAGAACGCGCCCTCGCTCGCGAGGCGATCGAGATTCGGCGTCCGGACCGGACTGCCCGCGCAGCCGAGCGCGTCGCCGCGGTGCTGGTCCGTCATCATCAGGATCAGATTCGGGGCGCGCCGTTCATTCGAGGGGGCAGGCTCGCTCTCGAGCCGCGGCCGCGAGCACGCGACAAGCACGGCGCCCAAGAGCGCCAGAAACGCGATCCGTGGGGTTCTCATCGCGCCAGTATACGGTTTCGCCGATCGCCTTGACTCTCGTGTTTTTCCGGGTATGTTTCTTCGCGGGTATGCACGCTGCAACCTCCTTGCAACCCGTATAGCTGCCCTCTTCGAGCTCCGGCGTCCTGGCGCACCCAAGCGCGAGCACCGGCGCTTCCCTCATCGGATCACACCTGTACCAGGCCCCGCTACTTTCTCAGGCCCACAGTTTCTCGCGATCTCCTCATGAGTCATCGGGATCTCTGCTGCGGTAACGAAGAAGACTCGCCCGGAACGCCGGCGATCGGGGGATCTCTGCGCCGACTCGGCTACGTGCCGAGCTTCCGATCCCTCGTCGCGCTCTTGCTTCTGGCGCTGGTCGGGATCTGCCTGATACCCGCTTACGGACAGGAGCCCACGGCACTCGTCCGCGATCGCGGAATGCCTCTCGTGCGCAACTTCAGCAACCACGAGATCAAGGGCGGCGCGCAGGTCTGGGACTTCGTCCAGGACTCGCGAGGCGTGCTTTTCGCCGCGAGCAACGACGTGATCCTCGAATACGACGGAAGCGCGTGGCGGCAGCACGAGATGCCGGATCGATTGAACGCGCTCTCGATGGCCGTCGACCGCGACGACCGGCTCTACGTCGGCGCCGTCAACCTCATCGGCTACATGATGCCCGACGACCGCAACGAGCTGGTCTTCGTGTCGCTCATGGACCTCATCGAGGAGAGCCATCACCACTTCCGCTGGGTCCTCGAGGTGGTCGCCCGCGACGAGGGCATCTTCTTCCTGACCGAACAGCATCTCTTCCGCTACGACCGGAAGGGACGCGTTGAAGTGACGCTCGCCGGCTCAGGCTTCATCTCGATGCACGACGTCGACGGCCGGCTCTTCATCCAGGAGCAGGGCCAGGGTCTCATGGAATGGACCGACGGGGATCTCGTTCCCGTCTGTACCGACGACCCGCTCGACGAAGACGGCATCACCATCATGCTTCCGCTCGAGGGCGGAACCCCGGGCGAAGACTACGTGCTGCTCCTCGGCTCGCGCGAGATGTACGAGATGCGCGGTTCCGGGCACAGTCTCGAGGAACGCGAGGTCGGGCTGCAGGACCTGTTCCCGGACTTCGGCTTCGGTGAAGCGGTGCCCGGTCCGAACGGCGAGATCGTCTGCACCGACAGCACGAAGAACCGCGTGTTCGTCATCTCACCGCACGGCGTGCTCCTCGATGTATTCGACGAGTCCACGGGCCTCGAGCTCGGCGCGCCGCTCACGGTGTTCCTCGACTTCGAGGACCACCTCTGGGTCGGATGCAACAACGGCATCACCCGCATCAACTGGCGCGAGCCGCTGACCGTTCTCGATCGCCGCACGGGATTGACGGGAGTCAACGCGTGCGAGTGGTTCGAGGGCTCGATGTACATCTGCAACCTCGACAAGTTCTTCAAGTGGACGCCCGAGCCCGACCTCACCGAGAGCTGGAACGATCCGCACGGTGAGCGGCTGGCCATGGAGCCGATCGACGGCATCGATGGCTGGGCCTGGGGGCTCGAAGTGGTTCGCGACCAGCTGATGATCGCGGCGACGCAGGGTGTCTTCTCGATTCGCGGCGGCCGGCTGACCCGCGTCAGCACGGTGAGCCCGACGCTCGACCTTCTCTCGGATCCGGGCGACGACAGCATCCTGTTCTACGCGACCGACGGTGGTGTCGGCGCGTTCGAACGGGGCCGCGGCGGGCTCTGGCTCGACGAAGGGCTCCTCGCTCGCTTCGACGGGATCTCGGTTCGATCCCTCACCTGGTTCGACGGCCAGATCTGGTTCTCGACCGAAGCCGAGGGCGTCGGAAGGATCGACCTGACGGACGGGCGCTGGAACGCGACGAGCCAGCTGTTCGGCGTGGCCGACGGCCTGCCGACGAACCTCGGCGTGTATCCGGTCGTCATCCGCGATCGCCTGTACTTCACGACGCCTCGAGGTCTGTACCTGTTCGACGACGCGCGGGGGCGATTCCGATCCGCAGCCGGCACCGTGCTCGGGCGTGCGTTCGATCGCCACGCGTCGATCACCGTGCTCGAAGAGATGGAAGACGGCACGATCCTCGCGCATGTCGACGATCGGACGGGGCGCCTGGTCACGCGACACGACGGGACGTTCCAGTTCCACGAAGGCGCGCTCGCCCGCCTGGCGGGGGAGAGTATCTACGTCGTCTGCGACGGTCCGGGGGATACGCACTGGATCGGCGGGGACTACCTCTACCGCTACGATCCGATCCTGGACGACCACCTTCGCGATCCGTCCCGCACGCTCATTCGCCGGATCACGCTCAATCAGCGCGACGTGATCGACGGCGGATCCAGCATTCCGATCCAGCCGGAAGAGGGCGTGATCTTCGAGCCGAACCAGAACGCGATCCGCTTCGAGTTCGTCGCGGGATCGCTGCGCGACGGAACCGAGTCGCTGTTCCAGTACAAGCTCGACGGCTTCGACGCCGACTGGTCGGACTGGACCTCGGATCACCGCAAGGACTACACGAACCTCCCGCCGGCGAGCTACACGTTCCGGGTCCGCTCGAAGAGCGATCTCGGGGTCGCGAGCCCGGAGACGAGCTACTGCTTCCGCGTCCTTCCGCCGTGGCACCGGACGCCGCTCGCGTACGCGGGGTACGGCTTGCTCGTGATCCTGCTCGTCGGATCGATCATCAAGTGGCGTTCGTATCACCTCGTTCGCGACAAGCGTCGTCTCGAGGCGATCGTCGCGACGCGCACCGAGGATCTCCGCCGCACGAACAGCCTGCTCAGGTACGCCAAGGACGATGCCGAGCATGCCGCGGCCTCCAAGGCGATCTTCCTCGCGAACATGAGTCACGAGATCCGCACGCCGATGAATGGTGTCATCGGCATGACGGAGCTGCTGCTCGACACCGACCTCGACGAGGAGCAGCGAGAGTACGGAGAGACCGTCCAGCGCAGTGCCGATTCGCTGCTGCGGCTGATCAACGACATTCTCGACTTCTCGAAGATCGAGGCTGGAAAGCTCGAGCTGGAGCGCGGTCGATTCTCGCTCCACCATCTCGTCGATGACGTCGCGCAGATCCTGCGCTTCCTCGTCGAGTCGAAGAGCCTCGCGTTCGACGTGCGCGTCCAGCCGGACGTCCCGGACTATCTCATCGGCGATGCCGACCGAATCCGGCAGGTGCTCGTGAACCTCGTCGGCAACGCGGTGAAGTTCACCGAAAAGGGTCGAGTGACGCTCGAGGTCTCCTGCATCGGCACCGAGACGTGCGAAGCGAAGGAGCTGTCGAAGGTCCGGTTCCAGATCACGGACACCGGCATCGGCATCCCGGCCGACAAGATCGAATCGATCTTCGAGAGCTTCGCGCAGGCCGATGGCGGCAACACGCGCCGCTTCGGTGGAACGGGCCTCGGGCTCGCCATCTCGCGCCAGCTCGTCCAGCTGATGGGCGGCAAGATCGGCGCGACGAGCGTGCAGGGCGCGGGCTCGTCGTTCTGGTTCCAGCTCGGCTTCGAGCACGCCGAGTCGCCGACGGGCGAGACGACCATCCGGCGGGCCGCGCCGCTCACGCAGTCGCTGCGCGTGCTGGTCGCCGAGGACAACCGCGTGAACCAGCTGCTGATCCAGCGGCTGCTCGAGAAGATCGGTTGCCAGGTCATCCTCGCGCACAACGGCACCGAAGCCGTGACGATGGCGCAGAGCGAGGAGCTCGACATCGTCCTCATGGATCTCCACATGCCGGACGTCGACGGCGTGAGCGCCACGCGCCAGATCCGCGAGACGGAGTCGGGCAAGCGCGTTCCCATCGTGGCGCTGACCGCCGATACGGCCAACGGCGTGCGCGAGATCTGCGAGAGCGCGGGCATGGACGACTACCTCTGCAAGCCCGTCCACGCCGAGGCCCTGTCGGCAACGCTCGGCCGGCTGGCGACTCCCGGCGACGAAGCCGAGGCCTGATCTCGATCGTCCGATTTCCAGCTCGGACGGCGGTTTGCCACGCTCGTACGGCATCCCTGGCTACGGATTCGCCCGGATTCTTCCGATCCTCCTCCTGTCGGCCTATAATGGCCTGCGATGCGTTCCTTGTCGTCCGGTCCCGTTCTCGGGAAGGCTCAATCATGCGAACTCCTGGAATCGCCCGAAGCAAGACGGTCCTGATCGCGGTCGCGGTCTTGCTGGCCGTCGCCGCACTTCCGGACGCGGCGTTCGCGCAGCGGCGAGACGATCGCCGGCAGCGGTCCGAGCCCACCTACGCGCTCGTCCGACTCGGGGATGACGTGCGCATGCTGCTGACGACCGAGGTGCGCGAGCTTCTGGAATGGGAGAAGAAGCGATACGCGGAAGAGCTCGCCAAGTACAACAAGGCGCGCGCGGCCGCCAAGCGACAGGATCGCGAGTTCCATGACCGCAAGCCCGAGCCGAGGACGGTGAAGGTTCTGGATTCGAACATCCGCGGGCGCGACCTCGCGGAGGTCAAGCGCGAGCGCTACCTCGCGAAGATTCGTAGCGCGGGGCTGCCCTCGATCGGCAAGGCGGCGTTCGTCGTCGTCGAGCTCGGCGGGGAATACCGCATCATGTCTCGCTCGGAGCTCAGCGATCTCAAGGCGACGCTCGACGCCGAGTACGAGCGAGCGCTCGCTGCCCACGAGCGGGCCGTTGACCAGGCGCGACGCGACGGGCAGCGCAACCTCACGCCGGCTCCGCAGAAGCCCAAGCTCCGGATGCTGAAGCGCACCTTCCGGACGGAGGCCGAAGCCCGACAGTACCTGCGGGATCGGATCCGTGCCGAGGAAGAGCGCCGCGAAGCGCGCGACGACGCTCGTCGGGGCTAGAGCGCCGGGCGCACCGGCTCGGTCAGGTCGAGCGAGAACGTGCCGGCGTCTCGCAGCAGCACACGCCCACGCGCGTTGACCTGGAACTCGGCCGAATCCATGTCGACGTCTCGATCGAGGTCGTAGATGATGTGCGTCCCGGAAGCGAGAGCGATGAGCTTTCGGCGGAGGCCTTCCTTCCGGACGATCGTGCCGCTGAACGTCTCGACGGCCCAGGAATAGCCTTCCACCTTGGCGATCTCTCCATGGTAGTCGAGAACGGTGCCCAGGAAGTATCGCGCGGCGTCTCCCTCATAGAGCCGGCGATGGGCGACGAGCAGTTTGTCTCCGCGTTCGAGAATCATGATCTCTCCTCGACGATGTTTCGGTCGTTATCGCAGTCGCCGGCAGCACCCCCGGGGATCCTACCACGAAATGCCACGCCCGGTGACCGGGGGAGAGAGGGGTCGAGCGGCGGAGGATCAGAAGCGGAAGGTCCACCCGACCTTGGTGATGAACTCGGTCGAGCGGTTGCGCAGCGTGTCGGGCCCGGCTTCGAACTCCTGGTTGACGACGATGAAGATGTCGTTGCCCTCGTCGACGATCCAGCGGAAGCGCGAGTTGATTCCGACGGAGTCCGAGAAGTTGTCGTACTGCGTGAACGTGGTCCAGGAGATGTCGGGCGTGAAATAGATGTTCGCGCGCAGACGACCGATGCGGGTCGTGAAGTCGCCGTCGTCGAGGTCGAGGTCGTTCTGCTCGAACTCGATTCCGGTCGTGAGGTGCTTCGAGGCGCGCCACTCGAGCCCGAGGCGCGTGTCGTAGCGCGTGCCGTCGAAGAACGTTCCCACCTCGAAGCGGGCGTTCACGCTCACTGGCCGCTGCGTCGCGGAGTCGAACGACGCCGCGTAGCGCTCGAAGCGATAGTCGTCGACGTCGATGGTCACGCCTTCCCCGATCTCGAAATCGTCCGTGAGGACCTCGCGCTGGAAGGTGACCTCGGTGGAGAATCGGTCCGAGGACTCGAACTCGATCTCGATCGGATTCACCTCGATCTGCCGCGTCTGGATCTCGTCGTCGAGGTCGGTGATCACCGTGCTGCTGGCGCCCGCGTCGATGCGTCGGAGCATTCCACCTGGCCGCCACCGATAGCGCCAGTTCCCGAAGTACTCCCGGATCTCGGGGCGTGGAACGAAGCCGAGCGCCGGATTGAAGTTCTCCTGGATCTCGGTGAACCCGACCTGCCAGCGAATGCGATCGTTCGGGTAGCCGAACTTGAAGCCGAAGGACGCGTCGTCCCCGCGCATCGATTCCGTCTGGCTCTGGAGGATGAACAGGCTGCCGTCGAGCACCTTGTCTTCGAACACATTGCTGTCGCGGTAGAGGAAGTCGCCACCCACGACCCAGTTGTCCCGTGTCGAGTTCGGATCGCCGCGCGTGAAGATCGTGCCGATCGTCGATTCTTCGAGAACGTTGTAGGAGAGTCGCGCGACGCTGACGTTGTCCGACCCCTGATCGCCCTGGTCGTCGAGCTCCACGTTGAGCAGCCCGACGTTGAGCCCGCCGGTGCGGCCCGTCAGCTTGGAGCCCACGCGAATGTCACGGGGCTCGCCGTTCGGGCTGATTCCGATGCGGCGCGACTGGAACGGCAGCGGGTTCCGGAAGATACCGCCGAACGAGAAGATTCCGGCATCCTGCAGGAAGAAGTCGCGCTTCTCCGGAAAGAACAGGGGGAAGCGGGTGAGGTTGATCTGGCGCTCGTCGACCTCGGTCTCGGCGAAGTCGGTATTGATCGTGAGCGCGCCGGTGAGGAACGGCGTGATCCGGTAGAAGACGTCGCCCCCCGTGTCCCATCGGACGTCCGACTCGTCGGTGTCCTGGTCCTCGCGGTAGCGGAACGCGCCGTAGGGGACGAGGTCGAGGCCCACACCCTGGCGGATGCCCTCGATCCCGGTGAGCCGGCCGGCCTGGCGCAGGTCCGCGATGGAGACGTTCTGCGTGGTCGCCGCCCATCGGACTTCTTCGTTGCGCCGGCGGATCGTACGGCTGATGTTGAGGCCCCACGTCGTCGTCGACGGATCGAAAGAGAGCGTCTTGAACGGGATGGCGATCTCGGCCGTCCATCCCTCGTCGTCGATCTGGCACTTCGCGCGCCAGATGCCGTCCCACTCCCGGCGGAGGCTGCGGTTGCGCTCGACGAGCGCGTCGACCCGCGAGCCGACGGGGTTCGTCTGGAAGTAGAAGCCGTTGCGCTGATCGAAGAACGGGTCGATCACGAGGGCGACCCGGTCGTCGGGGCCGAGGCTGGCGTCGCGTCGCATCTGCGTGGCGACGATCGCGTCGGGGTCGCGGTCGTGACAGCGGATCGCGAAGTAGATGAAATCCGAGTCGTAGAGGATGCGGACTTCGGTGGCCTCGGTCGGCGTCGCTCCTTCGACGGGGACGATCTGCGTGAGCTGGTCGATCACGCCGGCGCTCGTCCAGACGCCATCGTCGAGGAGTCCGTCGATCGTCGGCGGGGTCTCGGTGCGGACGGCCTCGACCCGGGGCGGGTCCGCGAGCGCGACGGGCGTGATCCCGAGGGTCGCCGCGAGGAGGACCCACGCCGCCAGCGTCCGTTCGAGCCGGGATTTCCCGGCTCGCGATCGAGAGGGTGGTTCGTGTTCGCTCATCGAGTCAGGTCTTACGGCGGGAGGCCCTCGTGGTTTCGCCTTTCGCAAGCGCCGTCCCCGTGGCGGGGCGGCAATCCCGCGGAACCCCTAAGCACATGGGGCCCATCGTCATTTCGTACGGAAGCCCGGAGCGGTTTTGACCGACCGGATTCGTTATGCAAAAACGCGAGAGCAGGATACTAGAGGATGAGGCCGCAAAGGTCAGGTGAAACACGTGAAAGACCGGGGGGAAGGCATGCCGCGTGTGCCCGTCTCCGTGGATGCCGTTCGCGAGATCGACGGCGTTCCGATGGTTCGCTGTGTGTACTTGCTCGTCGAGTCGGATGATCCCGACCCGCGGTGGACGCTCGTGCTCGGCGGGACGCGAATCCCCTTCCTGATGCTCGGTCTGTCCGGGATTCTCTTCCGGCCGGATGACGGCGAAGAGCTCTTCCTGACGGCCGACCGAATCGAAGAGACGTTCGTTGCCATCGAGTCGATCGCCGGGCTTTCGGTGGAGATGGGGGACGTGTGGCTCCCGCGCCTGCTCTTCGGCGAGGCGCTCGAGCGCGGCGACGTATCTCGCGTGGATCTGGCGCTCGTTCGCGACGCGGTCGCCTTCCGCAACGAGCGCATCGGGATCGAGGAGTTCGTCGCGCGCGTCGATGCGGCGCTCGAGGAGCGAGGCCCGTCGATCGTCGAATCCTCGCCGGAGGAAGCCGAGGCGTTCCGCGAGTGGAACCGCCGGCAGGTCCGCGATGCGATCGAGCTTTACCCGAAGGCGGAGTCGCTCGCGCTCGACTGGCGTTCGGACGAGGGAGGACGGACGGCATGACGCGCCTCGCCGTGACCGTGATCGACGTGGGCTGGGGCGATTCGATCCTCCTCGAGGCGACCGACCTCGCCGGCGACTCGCATTTCGCGCTCATCGACTGCAACGACTACGAGAACGAGAGAAGCGCGCTCGTCTTCGTGAAGCGATTCTTCCAGCGCCGCTTCGTCGCGTACGAATCGAACCGGAACAACTTCGACTGGGTGCTCCTCACGCACGGCCATGCGGATCATGCGCGGGGGCTCAAGCGCATGCTGCAGACGTTCGGCACGAAGCAGCTCTGGTATCCGAAGTCGGTGCCGTCGACGTCGTACGGTAACCTGATCCGATACGCGAATCGATCGACGCGCGTGGAGCACCACCAGGCGATCGACCGCACGAAGGTTCTTCCGGCGTTCGGCGAGGTCGGGCTCGAGGTGCTCTGGCCGGACCACGACCAGATCGACGCGACGAACGAGAACAACAACTCGATCGTGCTGGCGCTGACGCTCGGAAACGTGAGCATCGTCCTGACCGGAGACGCCGAGGCCGAGAACTGGGACCGGATCCTGCCGCGCCTGCCGGCGACGACCCGCGTGCTCCAGGCGCCGCACCACGGCGCGCGGAACGGTGCGTTCGACGCCCACGATGCCACGCCGTGGATCACGCACCTCGGTCCGTCGGTCTCGGTGGTGATGAGCAGTCATCTGCGGCCGCACGGACACCCGCATCCGGAAGTGATCGACGAGCTCGTCAACGCGCACATCCAGCACTACCGCACCGATCGGCACTTCCACGTCACATGCGAGACGGACGGGAACCACGTGACGTTCCGCTACACGCGCTGACGCGGCTCAGGAGGACGATCGAGAAAGCGCGTAGTCGTCGAAGTAGATCGTCATCGGATCCGGCCAGCGATCCCGGTAGAGCCCCATCTTGTGATAGACGCGCGTGTCCGCGTCGGGGCTCGCCGTTCGACCCTTGTAGTCCACGACGAGCTCGCCGTTCATCCACACCCGCACCGACCCGCTCTTCTCCGGGGTGAACCGGATCACGTACTTCAGGTCGTGCCATCGATCCGGGACGAGCTCCGGAAGGTCGAACTTCCGCTTGTCCGCGAGCCGGCTCGTGCCCAGGGTCCGGATCGTCAAGTAATGCCGACCTTTGCGGAACCGCTGCCCGATCACCGGACTGCCTTCGAGCCCGATCTGCTTCCACTGGGAGATCACCAGCCGGTTGTCGACGATCGGAAACGAGCTCGGAATACGCAGGGAGAAGCGGTAGATCATCGTGTGGCCGACCGCTTCGTGCTTTCCGGAGTCGAGCTCGGCGCGCTCGCCGGCGACGCCGTCCGAGCCGATCTCCTCGATGTCGCCTTCTCGGCACGTGATGCGGACGCAAGAGCTGCCGGACCGGGCGAGGTCGTCCGTGATCGCCACGGCCCCAGCTTCATAGCGACGCCTCGATCCCTCACGCCAGAACGACGCGACGGTGGGAGCCTCGAAGTCATCGGCCACGATCGGGGAGCCGCCCACGTCTTCCGGAACCACGTCTACCGGTCCAGAGTCTCCCGGCTCACCGTCCGGCGCCTCTTCTCGCGAGCAAGCGCCGAGGAGAATTGCCAGGAAGGCCAGTGGATACAGCTTCATCGATCCCGTACGTGCGCGGTGCCGGTTACTTCGGCACGCCCTTCGGTACCTTGACGAACGACGGAAGCGGACGCGGGTAACGCCACATCGTGTCGACGCCTTCGCGCGGGGTGATGGGCTTTCCCTTGTACATCGGCGTGATGTACTCGCCGGTCGCGACGTCGATGCACTCGCGGAACTCGATCTTTCCGGCGAAGGGCTCGGTGTTCATCGGCAGGTAGTAGACGCAGTCCTCGAAGAAGTAGTGCGTGACCTGACTCTGCCGCGTGCGGCGCTTGTCCTTGACGGCCTGACCTCCGTGCAGAAGGTTGGCGGCCCAGATGATCGCCTGGCCCTTCTTGAGGTGCGCTTCCTTGCGCTCGAAACCGTGCGCCTTGGCGAGGTCGGCGATGAACGCCTCGTACGACTCGTAGTGGTCGTAGTTCGACGGGAGGTTGATGTCGAACATGTCGTACTCGCGCAGACGGTGGCTGCCCGGGTAGTAGTGCAGCGGGCCGTTGTCCTCGTCCGTCGACTCGAGAGCCACCCACACGCCGCACATGAATCGGTACGGGAACGAGTAGAAGTGCAGCGAGTCCGAGTGCGTGCACTGCTGCGTGCCCACATCGAAGTTGAGCGTCTGGAACGGAATCGGACGCCGCTGGTAGAGCATCCGGAGCGTGTCGAGAACCTTTGGCGCGCCCGCGATCGCGCGGACGTCCTCGTGGAACATCCAGGCGTCGGCGACGCGGCGGTTTCCGTCCGGGTACATCGGTGCGAGGTCCGAGATGATCCGGTCGACCTTGGCGTCGAAGTCCTCGATCTCGGGATCGAAGATCAGAAAGCCGTCCCGGGCGTAGCTGCGGATCTGCTCCCGTTCCGCGTCACTGTAGTCGGACGCGTCGAGCAGGTTGTCGAGAAAGGGAGACTCGGCGGCCGGGACCATCATCGCGCCGGGGTCGTTCAAGAAGGACATGCAGGACTCTCCATCGTCATGGCAGGAAGCCGGGTCTCGGTGTGACGGAGTGAAGCGTACCTGCGAGTCCGCCGATTTTCAATCCTCGTCGGGGGCTCGTTTGGCGGCCGGCGCAGGGCCCGCGACGACGAAGACCCGACCGGATCGAGGCCCCCGGATGCCGCTCCACGCCGACGTCAGCAGGAAGTCGATGCCGCCGTCGCCGTCGACGTCCCCGAGATGGGTCGCGTCGAAGCCCAGGGTATCGCCGGGCTGGGCGCTCGTGTACGTCGCGAGGAGCTTGCCGTCGCGCCCCGAGTGCAGGTAGCACTTGCCCGCCGACTTGCCTCCCTCGGGGTTCTGCCAGGCCCCGACGATCAGATCGGCCGACCCGTCGCCGTCGACGTCACCCGCATCCGAGACCGAGGTCCCGAACCCCTCACCGGCGCGATGCCCGGTGATCGTCAGGATCCGCTCGCCGGTTTTCCCGGAATGAACGAATACGCGCCCGGTGGCGGGCCCCTTCGCGCGGTTGTTCCAGTCCGAGGCGTAGACGTCCGGGACGCCGTCGCGATCGACGTCGCCGAGGATCGTGACGAAGTACTGGCCGAGATTGACGCTCGTCTCGTCCGGATCGATCGGGAAGGCCAGGCGGGCGCCCGACTTCTCGAGGCGATAGACGTACGCGCGGCCTCCGCCCGGTCGTCCCATGGCGCCGACGGCGAGGAGGCGAGCCTTCCCGTCGCGCGTGGCGTCGATCGCGCTTCCGAGCTGCTCGCCCGGGGCGGCGCCGTCGATGGCGTAGAGGAGGCTGCCGGTTTTCCCGGAGTACACGTAGACCCGACCCGCGTCCTTGCCGGCCCGGTCGCTCGACGGCGCGCCGAACGCGAGGTCGGCGTGCCCGTCCCCGTCGACGTCGCCGGCGCCCGATCCCTTGAGCCCGAAGCGATCGCCGGGCTCGCCCGCGCTGAGCTCGAGGAGCACGGCGCCTTTCGTCCCGGAGAGCACGTACGCGCGGCCGGGCGCGCCCGCCGAGCACGGAGCTCCGACGAGGACATCGGGCACGCCGTCACCGTTCACGTCGCCCGCCGGCATCACCGAGTTGCCGAGCTGCTCGCCCGGCTTCCCGTCGCGCTGGAACAGGAGCACGCCCGTCCGGCCGCTGTACACGTACACGCGTCCGGCCGCGGGACCGGCACTCGCGTGTGTCGGCGCTGACGTACCGAAGTCGAGGCAGCCGTCCGCGTCCAGGTCTCCCACCCGTCGCGCGACCCAGCCGAACTGATCCTGCGAGGCTTCGCCGACGAGCTCGTGCAGCACGCGCAGCCCGGTCTCGCGGAAGGCCTCGGCACCGCGCCGCATCGGCGGGAAGATCTTCCCGTAGCGCGGCTCGGCACGGAGTGCCACGAGGTCCGGATCGGTGTCGGCGCGCCCGCGATCGTCGAATCCTGCGCGCACGGCCTTGCGGAGCCAGCGATAGGCGGCGTCGAGATCGCCGAGCCTCGCGTGCGCGCACGCCGCGTTGTAGCTCGCGTCCTTCTTGGTGGACGCGTAGCCGGCGGCCTTCGTGTGGAAGACGAGCGCCTCTTCGAGGAGGTTTCTCGCGTGCAGCGTGTAGCCGAGCAGATAGTTGCCGCGAGGATCTTCGGGTGAGGTGTCGAGGAGCGCTCGGAGGATCTTCTCGGCCCCTTCGAGATCACCGGCCGAGAGCCGATCGCGGGCCTCGCCAATAGCGGCTGCCGGATCGGCCTGGGCCGCGAGCGGGGCCGCCGGCGTGGGCATGGCCAGGGCCGGGAACGAGGCGAAACCGGTCAGGATGACGGCGATGGCGGCCTTCATGTCGCGAGTCCTTTCGTGCAGAAGGGGTCCTCGAGGTTAGCGGGACCCGGTCCCCCAACCCGACGCGGATTCCGGGCTTCCGTCGCCACGTGCGACCGATTCCGAGGCGGGGCCGGGTGCGGCGACTTGATCCCGCCCCGGGTTTGTGAGACGCTTCATCAAGGAGGAAGTCGCCCCGCCATCCGCGGTGACCGGGCCCGAACTCTGTTCGCGAGCCGCTGCTTCGAACGCCGCCCTGGCGCGCAGTGGGGCCCTCGAGAGAACTGCCCGCGGTTCAACGAAGAGGTGTGACATGACGGACTCCGACTCCCCCACGGTTTCGGCCTTCCCCCCCGGCGGTGACGATTTCAAGCCCGAGCGCATCGGCCCGTATCGTCTGCTCGAGAGAGTGGGCGAGGGCGGCATGGGCGAGGTGTACCTGGCCGAGCAGGAAGAACCGGTCCGGCGCCGCGTCGCCCTGAAGCTCGTCAAGGCGGGGATGGACACCCGCGAGGTCATCGCCCGTTTCGAGGCGGAGCGTCAGGCCCTCGCGCTGATGAACCACCCCAACATCGCCGAGGTCTTCGACGGTGGTGCTACCGAGACCGGGCGCCCGTACTTCGTGATGGAGTACATCCCCGGCGTGCCGATCGACGAGTACTGCGACCAGGAACGGCTGAGCACCGTCGAACGATTGGGCCTCTTCTCGGCGGTTTGCGACGGCGTGCAGCACGCGCACCAGAAGGGAATCATCCATCGCGACATCAAGCCGAGCAACGTGCTCGTCACGGTGCGCGACGGCAAGCCGGTCCCGAAGATCATCGACTTCGGCGTGGCCAAGGCGATCGACCATCGCCTCACCGAGAAGACGCTCTTCACCAAGCAAGGGCAGCTCGTCGGAACGCCGGCGTACATGAGCCCCGAGCAGGCGGAGTTCCGCGGCCTCGATGTCGACACGCGTACCGACGTCTATTCGCTGGGCGTGCTCCTCTACGAGCTTCTGGTCGGCGAGCCGCCGTTCGATCTCGGCGAGGTGAAGAAAGCCGCCTTCGATGAGGTCGTCCGCCGCATCCGCGAGATCGAGCCGCACAAGCCGAGCACGCGCCTGTCGTCGCACGACGGCGAGAGCCGCACCGCGGCGCAGCGTCGACGCACGAACCCCGGTACGCTGATCCGGCAGATCCGCGGCGATCTCGACTGGATCACGATGAAGGCGATGGAGAAGGAGGTCGGTCGCCGCTACGGCACCGTCACCGAGCTCTCCGCCGACATCCAGCGCTTCCTTTCCGACGAGCCGGTGCTCGCCGGTCCGCCGTCGCCCGGATACCGCGCGCGGAAGTTCGTCCGCAAGCATCGCGGTCCGGTCGCCGCCGCGGCGGCGATCTTCCTCGCCGTCACGGGAGGCCTCATCGTGAGTCTCACGCTCTACGTGCGGCTCCTCGACGAGACGCACCTCGTGCAGGAGACGAACGGGATCATGGAGCTGCTGCTCCGACGGCTCGACCGCAAGACCGAGGCGAGCGCGACCCTCGACGAAGCCCTCGTCCGGATCAACGAGACGTTCTCGGACGGCGACGCGCGCGAGATCAAGCTGCGCCGTGCGATGGGCTTCGCGTTCTTCCACGAGGAGCGATTCGAGGAAGCCGTCGGCCAGTGGGAGCAGGCCCTCGCGCTCGCCGAGACGCTCGGGGATCCCACCCGGGAAGTGCTCGAGCTCAAGACGAACCTCGTCGGGCTGCAGCAGCGGATCGGTCGCGATGAGGACGCGGTGAAGACGAAGGCCGAGGCGGAAGAGCTCGACTCGAGCCCCGAGCGTCGCGGCCGCCTGCTGGCCTCCGAGGCCGGTGAGGCGTTCCAGCGCGGCGAGTACGCCGAATCGAAGCGGCTCGCGGACGAGGCGATCGACCTGTATCGCCAGGCGACGCGCATCGAGCCTCCGTTCCTGCCGCTCGCCCGGTTCACGGCCGCTCGAGCGCGGGCCGAGCTCGGGGAGCACGCCGACGCGCAGTCGCTGTTCCGGCTGGCCGCCGAGGCGTTCCGCGATCTCGACATGCAGGAGTGGTACCTGCGGGCCCTTCGCCTGCTCGGCCGCTCGCATCTCGCGAACGAGGAGCCCGAGGAGGCGGATCGCGTGCTGCTCGGCGCGTTCGCGTTCGGGCTCGCCAGCGAGAGCCGGCGCGAGCTCAGTCAGGTGAAGACCGAGCTCGCGGGCATCCGCGCGGCGCTGATCGAGCTGTACGAATCCCAGCAGAACACCGTGCTCGTCGAGTTCCTGAAGCGAACCGGTGAGGACGAGTAGCCGCGCCGAAGCGCGTCGCCCCTGGCTACTGGAACTCGTACAGGATCGCGTTCGTGAGCGAGGCTCCGCGGATACTCGACGAGGCCGGGTTCAGCATGACGGCCTGCCCCGTGAACTCCGATCCCGCCGGTAGGTTTGCCGTATCCACCAGAGGCTGCGTCGGATCGGTGAACGTTGGCGTTCGTGGCGGATTGGCGACGCTCGCGCCGAAGTAGTTCGACTCGCCGATCACGTTCGTCTTGCCGATGTTGTTACCGACCACGGACGGCGAACCGTTGATGAACGGGAAGA
>CAZQZX010000031.1:0-39108 GCA_964597885.1 uncultured Planctomycetota bacterium | reverse complement strand
GGGGGAAGATTCTTTCGACCCCGGTCCGATCGATCGCTCGATCGGGCCGGGGTCGGCCTCGTTGGCGACCGCCGGCGCGGGCCCGCGTACCCCGCCGACTTGCCGCCCAGGTGCATCTGGGGTAGGCTGGACCCATGCGATCGACTTTTCTGACATCGCTGCTCATCGTGACGGTCCTCGTGCCGTCCGTGCTCGCCGGCCGTACGGTGTACGACTGCCGGATCACCGGGCTCCGGACGCTCGAGTGCGCGTGCTCCACGCCCGCCACGACCCCGGGTTGCTGCGGCTCGACTTCCGAAGCGGCCCCCGCCGGCTGCTGCGCACCCTCGCCCGCGTCGATCGGCGGTACGGACGAGTGCGCGTGCTGCGAGGTGTCGACGCTCCGCTGGATCGCCGTCCCACCCGAAAAGCCGACGGAAGCGCCGCTCCCCGAGCTCTCCGAAAGCTCCTACGACTGCGCGATGATTCTCGTTCCCGCGCGACGACCGGAGCACGGGATCACCGCCGACCGAGGGCCGAGCCCCGGCGGCGACCCACCGATCTTCCTCGAGAACTGCTCCATCCTCCGATAGATCTCCACGACCGTGCTAATGCTTGCGCCACGGGTCCGTCTCGACCCGCGCTTTGCGCCGTCGTCGTAGGAGATCTCCCACGTGCATCACCCACGAATCTTCGTGGCCGTCGCGTTCGTCGCGGCTGCCCTGACAGGCTGTAAGTCCCTCTCGATCGATCAGGAGCTCGAGCAGGCCGGACAACGCATTCACCCGCGTGTCGGCTTCACGCCCGAGTGGTCCGAGGACTGGACCGAGTACAACGTCACGGCCGACCTCGTCCGCCCCCTCACCGTCGAGGAAGCGGTCCGGGTCGCGGTGCACAATCACTCGTCGATCCGAGCGAGGCTCGCGTATCTCGCCGAGCGTCGCGCCGACCTCGTTCAGGCGGGGCTTCTGCCCAATCCCGTCGTGACCCTCGCGTTCGGGATTCCCATGGATGACGGGGGCGGCCAGCCGCAGATGCACAGCCTCATGCAGGATGTGGCCGCGCTGTGGAAACGTCCGTCCCGGATCGCCGCGGCGGATGCCGAGCTGCGTGCCGCGCTGCTCGAGCTCGGCGACGCGGTCGTCGAGATCGCGGCATCCGTGAAGCGAGGCATGGCCGAGCTCCACCACGCGCAGCGCCGGCACGCGCTCTCCTCGCGCGAGGCGGAGCTCCTCGGGGAACGGGCCCGGCTCATCCAGGAACGAGAGAGCGCCGGCGAATCCACACGGCTCCAGGTCTACGCCGCGCAAGCCGACATGGGCGCCGCACGCCTGCGCGAGATCGACGATCGCGCCCGCATCGGAGTCGCGCGGCGCGTTCTTCTCGAACGCCTCGGAGTGAGCGCTCGCACCCTGGACGCGGCAAGCTACGACTTCTCCACGCTGCCCCCGGCCGGCGATCCCGTGCCCACCGAGCACGAAGTCATCCGCCTCATCGCGAGCCACCGACTCGACGTGGTCGCCGCCTTCGCCATCGCCGACGCCTCCGAATCGCGGCGTGTCCTGGCTGCGCACGGACGGTGGCCCGACGTCAAGCTCGGAGCCGCCTACAACCGGAACTTCGAGGATCGCGACGGTCTCGGGCCGGCCGCATCGGTAAGCGTTCCCGTCTTCGACACCGGTCGCACCGGGGTGGCCCGCGCCCGCGCGGCGCGTGATCGCAACCTCGCCGAAGCACGAAGGCAGCTCGGCGATGCCGTCGCCGAGGCGCGGATCGCGCATGTGAAGCTGACCGAAGCTTCCGAGCGACGCGCGAGCCTCGAGCACGACCTCGTCGCGCCGCGACGCGACCAAGAGCAGGTCGCGCGAGAGGTGTACCTGGCCGGAGAAGGAACGCGCACTGCCGTCCTCGAACGCGAAGCCGCTCGCCTCGAAGCCGAGCGTCGACTCGAGGACGCCGTGCTCCAGACCCGGCTCGCTCGCCACGACCTGTGGCGCGCGGTCGGCGGGTCGTTCGAGCCCCTCGACGAAGACGAGGAGGTCGAGCCATGAACGTTCGTGTACAAGATCTCGTCGGAGGGACGGCGCAGTCGAACGTACCTCGTCCCCCGTTCCGGTGGAAGACGCGGATCGCGCTTCCGGTAGTTCTGCTCGCGGGAGTGGCCGCCTTGCTTCTCGGCAGCGCATGGCGGACGCTCTTTCCCGGCCGGACGGTGGGCGTGATCCCCGTGATGGTACGCACGGTGAGCGCGTCGACCTCCACGGCGACCGTCACCGCCTCCGGCTGGCTCGAGCCCGCACCCTTTCCGACGTTCATCACCGCGCTGGCCCAGGGCACGGTCGAGGAAGTCCTCGTCCTCGAAGGCGACACCGTGACCAAGGGACAGGTCGTCGCGCGACTCGTCTCGGAGGACGCCGAGCTGGAGCTACGCCGGGCCGAGTCCGAAGTCGAGATCGCGCGCTCCGACGTGGCCCGCGCCGAGGCCGATGTCGACGCGCTCGATCAGAAGCTCGAGACCCTCATCGACCGCAAGCGAGATCTCTCCGATGCCACGGGACGGATCGCCGAGATCGAGGCCACGCTGGGGCAGCTCGACGAGCAGATCGAGGCCGAGGCCGGTTCGCTCGAGTCGCTGCGAGACGAGCTCGAGCGCAAGCGCAACCTCGTGCAGAACGGCTCGGTGTCGGAGGGCGAGTACCGGCGTCTCTCGCTGTCGGTCGACGTCCAGGCGAGGAAGCTCGAGGCCAAGCGCAAGGAGCGACCGATCCTCGAGGCCCGGCTCGAACGCACGAAAGCCGACCTGCGCGCGGCCGAGGAGCATCTCGAGCTGCAGATCGAGGAGCGCCAGGACCTCGCGGTGGCCCGCGCCCAGAAGACACGCGCCGAGGCCGTGCTCGCTCGCGCCGAAGCCGTCCGCGCCGAAGCTCAGCTGCGGCTCGATCGCATGAGCGTGATCGCGCCTGCCGACGGCATCGTGATGACCCGGCTCGTGTCTCCAGGGTCGCAGCTCATGGCCGCCGGCCCGGCCGAGCACTCCTCGCACGTTCTGCACCTCTACGACCCGAAGTCGATGCAGGTGCGTGTCGACGTTCCGCTGGCCGACGCGGCCGCGGTCGGCGTCGACCAGGAAGCCCGCGTCGAGGTGCAGGCGCTCTCGGACCGGACGTTCGAGGGTCGAGTCACGCGTCTCGTTCACGAGGCCGACATCCAGAAGAACACCGTCGAGGTGAAGGTCGAGCTGGTCGATCCCGACGCGCTGCTGAAGCCCGAGATGCTGGCCCGGGTCCGCTTCCTCGCCGACACGTCGAAGCAGGAGTCGCGGCATCTGCTGCTCGCACCCGAGTCGCTCCTCGGCGACGGATCCGCGGTGTGGGTCGTCGAGTCGCGTGAAGGCGAGCGGGGTACGGCCCGTCGCCGGGCGGTGACGCTCGGCGACGCACGCGTCGACGGCTGGCGCGAGGTGGTTGACGGACTGCGTCCCGGGGATTGGCTCATCGCCCGTCCACCCGCGGACCTTCACGACGGAGAGCCCATCACCGTGGGCGAAGAGGAGAGCGGATCATGAGCCTCATCGAATGTCGATCGCTGACGCGGGAGTACCTGCGCGCCGGATCTTCCATCAAGCCCCTCGACGATATGGACCTGACGGTTCAGGCCGGAACGTTTCTCGCACTGATGGGTCCGTCCGGATCGGGGAAGACGACGCTGCTCAATCTCATCGCCGGGATCGACCGTCCGACGTCGGGCGAGCTGCTGATCGACGGTGAGAACATCGTCGGCCTGTCGCGGGCGAAGCTCGCGGCGTGGCGGGCCGCGCACGTCGGCTACGTCTTCCAGCTCTACAACCTGGTTCCGGTGCTGACGGCGTACGAGAACGTCGAGCTGCCGCTCCTGATCCATCCGCTGTCGCGGAAGGAACGCCACCGTCGCGTGTCCACCGCGCTCGATCTGGTGGGCATCGCGAACCGGCACGACCACTATCCGCGGCAGCTGAGCGGCGGCCAGGAGCAGCGCGTGGCCATCGCGCGCGCGATCGTCACCGACCCGACGCTGCTGCTCGCGGACGAGCCGACCGGCGACCTCGACCGCGAGTCTTCCCGCGCGATCATGGAGCTGCTGCGCGAGCTCAACCAGGAGCTCGGTCGCACGCTCATCGTGGTGACGCACGACCCGAAGACCTCGGACTACGCGTCGCGCACGCTCCACCTCGAGAACGGGCGGCTGGTCGACGACAGCAAGGAGTCCGCCGCATGAAGTTCCTCGGACTCGTTTCGAAGCAGCTGCGGCGGCATCCCGCGCGCACGCTTCTCACGGGGTCGGGCGTGGCCGTCGCGATGTTCCTGTTCTGCGCGATCGAATCCATGCGCAAGGGCGTGGAACAGGCGACGCGTGTCACCGCCAACGATACCGTCCTCGTGGTCTACCGCGAGAACCGCTACTGTCCGTTCACGAGCCGCCTCCCGCAGTACTACCAGCCGCGGATCGAAGCGATCCCGGGAGTCGTGAGCGCCATCCCGATGCGCATTCAGGTCTCGAACTGCCGGGCGTCGCTCGACGTCGTCACGTTTCGAGGCGTACCGGAAGAGGATTTCGTCGCGCATTACATCCCGGGCTTCGAGATCACCAAGGGCTCGGTCGACGATTGGCGTCGCCGAACGGATGCGGCGCTCGTCGGCGAGTCGCTGGCGACGCGCCGGGGTGTGAAGGTCGGCGACCGCTTCTCGGCAGCGGGGATCACGGTGTTCGTGGCGGGGATCGTGCGGTCTTCGGAGCCTCAGGACCGCAACGTCGCGTATACCCATCTGAGCTTCCTGCAGGAGGCGAGCCGCAAAGGCGGAACCGGCGGAATCGTGACGCAGTTCAACGTCAAGGTGGACTCTCCCGATCGACTCGAGCCCGTCGCTGAGGCGATCGACGAGGAGTTCGCGCGCGAGTCCGATCCCACATCGACGCGTCCCGAGAAAGCGTTCGTGGCGCAAGCCGCCGGTGATGTGCTCGAGATCGTCCGCTTCGCATCGTGGCTCGGATGGGGAGCGCTCGCCGCCGTCTTCGCCCTGGTGGCCAACGCCATCCTCCTGTCGGTGCAGGACCGCGTGCGTGAGTTCGCGGTTCTCCAGACACTCGGATACGCGCCGCGCCACGTGGCGTCGCTCGTTCTTCTCGAGGGGGGCCTGCTCGGGGTCGGGGGCGGGTTGATCGGCGCGGCTTCGGCCTACATGGTCACGCGCCGTCGACTCTCGTTGACGATGGAAGGACTGAACCTCGAGATCGCCTCGGACGCCGGGATGATCGCCGTCGGTCTCGGGCTGTCGATCGCACTCGGCTTGCTCGCCGGTTCGGTACCGGCGTTCCGCGTCTCCCGGCACGAGATCACCGAAAGCTTCCGGTCCGTATGATGAAGAAGCCCGATATTCGCAAGGCGCTGAAGCTGCTGCCCTTCGACTACGCCGCCCGCAACCTGGGCCGGTCGCGCACGCGGTCGATGCTCGGATTCGCCGGAAGCGTCCTCGTGGTGTTGCTGGTGATCGCGGCCGGCTCGTTCGTCCGAGGGATGGGAGCGAGCCTTCGCATCACCGGCGGGGAGCACAACGTCATGCTCCTCGGTTCCGGCTCCGAAGAGAGCGTGGAGCGAAGCGAGATCCCCCTTCGAGCGGCCGGGATCGCGGCCGCCTCGATCGACGGTATCCGCGAGCGGCTCGGCGAACGCTATGTCTCGCCCGAGGTCCACTCGGCTCTCAGCGTCGCGATCGGTCCCGAGGACACCGAAGGTCGGCTCACCGTCGTGCGTGGCGTTCGGCCCACGGCGTTCCTCGTTCATCCGCAGGTGCAGGTCGTCGAGGGAAGGGCGCCCGAGCCCGGCCGAGACGAGGTGATGATCGGGAATCTCGTCGCGAGCAAGCTCGGAGTCGACGAGCTCGGGGTCGGTCAGGTCATTCGAATCGACGATACGCCCTGGACCATCTCCGGGAAGTTCCGGGCGCCGCGCACCGTGATGGACGCGGAGATCTGGATGCCGCTCTCCGACCTGCAGGTGCTGACCCAGCGCGACGACCTCTCGTGCGTGGTGCTCACGCTCGATCCGAGCCGGGGAAGCCTGGACGACGTCGCGACGTTTGCCGTCCAGCGCCTCGATCTCGAGCTCGTCGCAATGGCCGAAACGGAGTACTACGCGGCGCTCGGACGCTTCTTCGCGCCGATCCGCTTCATGGTGCTGGTGACGGCGGGGCTGATCGCACTCGGCGGAATCCTCGGCGGCTTGAACACGATGTACGCGGCCTTCTCCACGAGGGCGCGCGAGATCGGGACCCTGCAGGTGTTCGGCTACGGCCGCATCGCCGTGATGATCTCGATCCTGCAGGAGTCCCTCCTGACCACGTCCGCGGGAGCCATCCTGGGAGCCGCGCTCGGCGCCTGGTGGCTCGACGGTATCGCGGTACGGTTCTCGATGGGCGCGTTCGGCCTGATCGTCGACGCGCCCGTGATCGCCCTCGGGATCGGCGCGGGCTTGCTGCTCGGATGCGTCGGCGCTCTGCCGCCCGCGATCCGCTGTATCCGGCTCTCGATCCACGAGGCCCTGAAAGCATGAATCCACGGAAACGACACGCTAGAGAAAGGACGGTAAAGATGGACAAGATCGGAACGCTCGGACTCGGCATTCTTCTCCTCGCCCTCGCGGTGGGGTGCTCTTCCGGCGACACCTCTTCGGATACCCCGGACGCGAATAACGACGCCAACGCGGGCGGCATGGATACCGCGGCTCTGTTCCTCGAGGCGAAGCCCGAGGGTGCGAAGCCCCTGGCGTCGATCAAGGAAAGCGCGAAGGTCGGAGACCAGGTCGCCTTCGAGGCGCGGGTCGGAGGGCGGGGCGAGCCCTTCGTCGACAATCGTGCCGTCATGGTCGTGATCGATCCGTCGCTCCCCTCGTGCAAGGACCGACACGGTGACGTGTGCCCCATCCCGTGGGACTACTGCTGCGAGGCGCCCGAGTCGCTTGTCGCGAATACCGCAACGGTACAATGGGTCGGCGACGACGGGACTCCGCAGCCGCTCTCGCTCAAAGGCCAGGGAGGGCTCGCCGAGCTCGCCTGGATCACGGTCGTCGGCGAAGTCACGATGAAGGACGACTCGGGTCTGTTCGTCGTGAACGCCAAGGGAGTCTTCCTCGAGAAGCAGGGCTGATTCGTGGGAGGCGAGCGCGCACGGCCGCCGGCCTCGAATCGGCGGCCGTGTCCAGCCGCTTGCCACTCCTGGCCCCGCACGTCATAGTTCCCGCATGGCTCGCTTCTACTTCGAAGGCATCCGGATCGATCGCGCGGCGCACCTGCGACAGGACGACACCTGGCTCGCGAGCGGCATCCGTCATGAATCGGCCCGCGTGCTTCCGATCTGGCGCGACCACAACCTCGTCGTCGAGGATGACACGGGCGATGCGCCCCCTCGCGCTCGGTTCCTGTCCGCGTCCGAGGCCGGTCCCGTCCTCGAGCAGCATACGACGATCGCGATCTTTCTGGGGATGGACGGCGAGACGCCCTACTACGCCGCCGACCTTTCCGACCACGATGAGCCCGATGCCCTCGGGCTACCCGAGGGCGCCCGCTTCGCCGATCTGCGCTCGCTCGCGACCTCGCTCGACGCGGGTGACGCCGGCGCGCTCGCCTACGCGCGGGCTCTCGGTCACTGGCATCGCAATCATCGCTATTGCGGCGCCTGCGGGGCATCGACCGAATCGCGGCGCGGCGGCCACGAGCGCACGTGCACGAACGAAGCCTGTGGACGAATGCACTTCCCGCGCACGGACCCGGCCGTGATCATGCTGGTCGTTCACCCCGACGGCAAGCGATGCTTGCTCGGTCACAACCGGCGCTTCCGAGGCCTTCGCTACTCGACGCTCGCGGGGTTCGTCGAGCCGGGTGAGACTCTCGAGGATGCGGTCGTTCGCGAAGTCCGCGAGGAGTCCGGGGTGGAAGTCGGCGACGTCGAGTATCGTGCCTCGCAGCCCTGGCCTTTCCCCGCGTCGATCATGCTCGGCTTCCGGGCCCGCGCGCGCACGACCGAGATCCACTGCGATGCCGACGACGAGCTTGTCGAAGCGCAGTGGTTCACCCGCGAAGAAGTCCGCGCGATGGCAAACGAAGAAGGAGTGCTTCCGACCGCCGGTCTTTCGATCTCGCGCTGGCTCATCGACAGCTGGGTCGAGGACGGCGACGCGTAGCGCCGCGGCCGCTCTACCAGCGAACCGACTTGTAGTCCTTCAGGAACTGTCCCCACACGTGCTTACCGGTCAGGAAGCCGTCGAAGATCGGGGCGAGAATCCGCGCGGCCGCATCGACGTGATCGAGCGGAGGATGGAAGCCGTGCTCCTCGCGCTTGAGGACGGTGATGTGGGCGGGATCTTCGTCGGTAATCCAGCCGGTATCCACGCTGTTCATGTGGATGCCGTCCTTCACGTAGTCTTCCGCGGACGTTCGCGTCATCATGTTGAGCGACGCCTTCGCCATGTTGGTGTGCGGGTGCTTGTCGGTCTTGAAGGCGCGGTAGAACTGCCCTTCCATCGCCGAGACGTTCACGACGTGCTTGTCGCGGCTCGGGTGACGCAGCATCAGCGGCTTGAGGCGAGCGTTCAGCACGAACGGCGCGACCGCGTTCACGAGGTGTACCTCGAGGAGCTCGACCGTCGGGACGTCCGCGAGCGGAAGCCGCCAGCTGTTGATATCGCGCAGGTCCACCTGCTGCAGGTCCGCGTCGAGCTTGCCGGTCGGGAACAGCTGCTCGCCGACGTCGGTATCGCCGGCGACGAGCGGAATCTGCGAGAGCTCGGCCGATCGACGGATCCCGGCGGCATCGCGATCGGACGCCTCACCGTTGCCGGCCGTCACGACCGAAGAGGACGCGTCGCGATCCGCGCCGGGCGCTTCACCCTCGAGCGCGCGCAGGCCGGTGAGCTCTTCGTGGCCCTCCAGGGTCTTTCGCACGTCGGAAGGCAGCGCTTCGTAGGGAAGCGTCTCGCCTTCCATCAGGTGCTTGTAGAAGCCCGGAGGACGCCGCACGGTCTGGCAGGCGTTGTTCACCAGGAAGTCGAGCCGGTCGTACTTGCGCTGTACGTGCGCGGCGAGCGCTTCGACACTCGGCGTGTGACGAAGGTCGAGCCCGTAGATCTCGAGCCGATCCTTCCAGTCGTCGAAGTCCTTTTCGTTCGAGTACCGCGCGGCGGCGTCACGCGGGAAGCGGGTCGTCACGATGACGTTCGCACCCGCGCGCAGCAGTTTGATGCCCGCCTGGTATCCGATCTTGACGCGCCCGCCGGTGAGCAAGGCCACGCGTCCGGAGAGATCGGCCGACTGATTGCGCTTCGTCCAGTTGAGCTCGGAGCAATCCGGGCACAGCGCGTCGTAGAAGTGATGGACTTCGCGGTAGTCCGCCTTGCAGATGTAGCAGTTTCGATCCGAGGCGAGCTGCGGTCGCGGCGCCTCGGCATCCGCCGGGGTATCTTCCGCGGCCGCCGGTGCGGACGCATCCTCGGTCGATGCGGGCGTCGTCGATGGCGAAGCCGCTGAAGAAGCGCCGTCGGGCAGCGCCTCGATCGTGCCGTCCGGCCCGAACTCCACGAAGGCGGACGAGTCGATCGCGTTCATCGACGGGTCGGGAGTCGGGTACACCAACTCGATGCGCTGGCGCCGGATCCCCGTCTGGTCGAGCAGCGCCTCGTCGTGATCGCGCCGGGCGTCCTTCTTCTTCTTCCGCCGCGACCGATTGAAGCGCTTCCGCTCCTTGTGACTCGGACGCGACAGTCGACCGCAGGCGATCAGGAGACGCAGCTTCAGATCGTGCGGTACGTCGAGAAGCGACCGCCCGTCCTCGGCCAGCCCCTCGAGCAGCCGCGTCACCTCCTCGAGCTCCGCCAGATCCGGAGCCGGGGCGGGCGCCGCGGATTCGCTCGGCGAAGCGCCATCGCTCGGATCGATCTCGGGGGATTCTTCTGGGTGGCCGGTCACGTCAGGAAACCTCGGAACCTCGGACAGGAACCGGAGATCGTACCGCCTGCCCCCCGCCGTGTCGAGATGCCCCTCGTCCCGCCCGAGAATCCTGTGCGACAATCGGCTCGCCCGCGGCCTTTCTGTTCAAAGCGAAAGGAAGGACGAGGCCGCAGGACCAGATTCGTCGCGAACGATGACGACCACGGAACCGACAACCCGGGTGGGTACGGACGCGCTGCTCGAGCAGACCGCGTGGCTGCGCTCTCTGGCGCGGCGTCTCGTCGTCGATCCGGATCGAGCCGAGGATCTCGCGCAGGCAACGATCCTCCGCGCGATCGAGCAGCCGCCCGACGGCCGCGGAAGTCTCCGCGCGTGGTTGCGGTCGGTCGCGAGCCGCATCGCCCGGCAGGAGGCACGTACCGACGGCCGCCGACGCAGGCGAGAGCAGTCGGTGCTCCGTGAGGCCTCCGCACCCGCGGCGCATACCCTCGCCGCCGAGGCCGAATCGCAGCGCGCGCTCATCACTGCCGTCCTCGACCTGGACGAGCCCTACCGCTCGACGGTTCTGCTCCGGTACTTCCGAGAGATGCCGTGTCGGGAGATCGCACGCACCCTCGGTGTACCCGGGTCGACGGTCCGTAACCGCCTGCACCGCGCGCACGAGAAGCTCCGCGCGGAGCTCGATCGACGCCACGGCGGCGATCGACGGGCGTGGTGCCTCGGCTTCCTTCCGCTCCTGGCCGGCAGCGGCGTCGACGGGGCGCCCGCTGCGCCAATGCTAGCCGCGTTGAAGCTCGCGACGGGAGTGGTGACGATGAGCGTGAAGATCAAGGGAATCCTGCTCGGCACGGCGCTGGTGGCGACACTCGCAGGAGTCGCCTGGTTCGGCTCGCGTTCGCCCGCGCCCGCCGATCCGATCGAAGAGCCGCCAACGGCGTCTCGTGACGCAGCCGACCCCGACGACAAGAAGGCCACGGGAGTGGCGAGCACTCCGGTACCCGCGCTCGTCCATGAAGCCGCCCCCCGTGCGCACGCGTCGCCCCAAGCCATGACGCCCGCGATCTGGACGGGACGAGTCGTCGACGTCGAGGGCAACCCGATCGAGAACGCCCGCGTGATCTCGCTTCCCGGTGGCACGCGCAAGATCCCGGTCGACGCAAGCCCCGCGACCACCGATCGTGACGGTCGGTTCACCCTCGAGGACAGCTCCGGCGTCGGCTCGCGAGTCCGCGCCGAGGCCGACGGCTACTTTCATGCGATCGCCGGCTCGGCCGCCGGAGCTCCAATCGAGGTCGTCCTGCCGAGAGCGGCGCGGCTCCGCGGTCGTGTGACCGACGCGACGACCGGAGCTCCGATCGACAAGGTCACTCTCCACTGGTGGCACATGGAGCCGGGTGTCTTCGATTGCTGCATCCCCCGAGTGCTGACGGCGAGTGACGGTTCGTACGAGTTCGAAAAGGTTCCCGAGGGCGTGAGCCTTTCGCTCGCCGTAAGAGCGCTGCCGGCGTATCCACGCCGAGACCGGACGTTCGTCGTCGAACCGGGCGACAACGTGCTCGACATTGTGCTCGAGGCAGGGATCCCGCTCGTGATCGAAGTCGTCGACTTCAACTCGGGCGAGCCCATCGCCGACGCCACGGTCATCGACGGCGGCCGTGGATACGAATTCGGGCGAACGAACGCCGACGGTCGCGTCGAGATTGCGGCGGTCCCCGAGACGATCGTCGACCCGCAAGTGGACTTCTGCGTGCTCGCCGACGGATACTGCGGCGTCCGCCGCATGATCCCCGAGCCGGAAGACCTCGAGCCCGGACAGACGATCCGCTTCCTCCTTCCGCGTGGGGCGACCGTCGAGGGCTTCGTTCGGACCTCCGACGGAGCTCCCGTCGCGAACGCGAGTCTCAGCAGCCGATTCGCAGGCAATGTCTGGGGGTATGCGCTTCACGAGACATTCCCGGAGCGCTTCGCGGACTTCCCCGAGAACGATCGGCTGACGCACTACACGAAATCGCTCACGGCCACGACGGACGATTCGGGGAACTTCCGGATCGACGGGTTCCTTGTCGGCGGCGCAGCGATCGACATCACGGCGCATCACCCCGAACATGCCCGCGGATCCGTGCGAATCACCGACGAGCGCATGCCCGGCGATGTCCTCTCGTGCGAGATCGTGCTCGCCGCTTCCGGGAGCGTCGAGGGCCGCGTCGTCATCGACGGGCAGCCCGCGAAGACGCGATTGCGATGGACCGGGTCGACCCAATCGGGCTACGGGTTCTCGGACGAATCCGGCGCGTTCCTCCTCGAGCGCGTCGAAGCCGGTGAGGTGCGCGTCGGCGCGTATCCAACCCAGATGGTGTCGCGCGGCGATCCACCGATCGCGCGGACGGTAAGCGTACAATCGGGGAAAACGACCCGCTGCAACCTCGAGGTCGAGCTGACGCATACGTGGATCGCCGGACGAGCGATCGACCGCCACGGTCGAGGGGTCGAAGGTTTGAAGGTCCTTGCATCCGGCCCGCACGTGCGATCTCATGCGACGACGGATGAGGACGGCGCGTACCGCATTGAGATGCCCGACCTCGGCGACCCCGAGCTCTTCGTGACGGTCTTCTTCGGTGAGCAAGGCCAGTCCGTGTCACGCGAAGGCGTCGCCCCCGGATCGGACGGTGTGGACTTCCTGATCCCGGACGTCGGCACCTGGCCCGTTCGCGTGGTGTGCGACGACACGGGAGCTTCGATCCCGCGTTACGACCTGAAGGCGACGAGTACCGACGGCGATACGACGACCGCACGCGTCGGATCGTCGGAACACCCCATGGAAGCCGACGGCACATTCCGGCTCGAGCTCCCCGAGGGACGCTACGAAATCACGGTCACCCACGTCGACGCGAGCTTCCGTACCGAGACGCTTCGCGACGTCCTCGTCCTCGCCGACCGCGAGCCCGAGACGACCGAGGTCCGCCTGAGGCAATCCTCGCTCACGATCGACTGGAAGGGGGATCTCTCCCGCATCGGTCCCGGACGCCGCGCCTTGATGCTCCTGCCGGAGGCTTACGCCGACGACGTGCACGTCGAGTTCTCCGACCGGCCGGTCACCGGGATCGCGTGGAACTCCTCGATGACCATCTATCGCGACCGAAGTCCCGACCGACGCCACTTCGTGGTGATCGACTCATCCGGGCGTCAGCGACTGCACGGCCTCGCTCCCGGGCGCTATCGGTTCCGCTCGTGGCCGGACGACCTCGTCCTCGACCCGGACGTCATCGACATCCCCGACGAGCCCCGCACTTCGGTCAGCGTACGATTCGACGTTCGCGACCGCTGACCTACTTCCCGTCGAGCTCCGCCAGATCCATCTCGAGCATCTTCATGAACGGCATCTCCGAGGTGAGGATCAGCTCGGTCTCGCTCGAGAGCGCCGATTCGAGCGCGCGGAGGTTTCGCTGCAGGGAGTAGAAATCCTGGGCGGTGTTGATCGCGTCGCCGTAAATGGCGATCACCTCGGCGTCGGCGCGGCCGCGCACCTCGGTGGAGCGCCGCGTACCGTCACCCTGGATGACGTCGAGCTCCTTCTGCATGTCGCCGAGAATCTTGTCGCTCTCTTCGCGACCCTCGGAGATGTAGCGCGCGGCGATTCGGCGGCGTTCGGCCTTCATGCGCTCGTACACGCTCTCGCGGACGCTCGGCACGTAGTTGATCCGCTTGATGCGCACGTCGATGATCTCGATGCCGATGTCGCCGGCTTCCTGGCCCTGGATCCGATTGTTGATCGTGGCGAGGATGTTGCCCTCGATGACGCGCCGGCCGGCGTCGATCGTCTGCGCGATCTTCGCGTACTCGTCGGTGAGCTCCTGCGTCTCGTAGATCAGCTGGCGGTTGTCGGAGCGCACGAGCTCGATCAGCGTGTTGCTACCGACCGCGTCACGGACGGCACCATCGATGAAGTCGTCGAGCAGCTTCTGACCGCGCGTCACGGTGCGCGCGCGAACGAAGAAGTTCGCGGGCCGGATGATGCGCCAGCGGGCGTACACGTCGATGTAGATGTTCTTCTTGTCTCGGGTCGGCATGCGGTCGGGATCGCCGTCCCAGCGCTGCACGCGACGCGGCAGGTAGGCGACGTCCTGGATGAGCGGCTTCTTGAAGAAGATGCCGGGCTCCTTCACTTCCTTGACGAGCTTGCCGAACTCGGTGACGACGGCGTACTCGGTCTCGTCGACGATAAACGTGCAGGACGCGTAGATCATGCCGAGCAAGATCACCAGAATCAGCGCGCCGAGGATTCGTTTCTTGGCTGCGAGCGAGCTCATTTGCCACCTCCCTTCGACCCGAGGTCCATCATGGGCAGGATGGACTGGATTCGCGAGTCGATGACGGTCTTCTTCGATGCGGCCTCGAGGATCTTCTGCATCGTCTCGAGGTAGAGTCGTTCGCGCGTCGGGCCGGGGGCCTTCGTGTACGCCTCGAACTGCGACAGGAGCGCGGAGGCTTCACCGGTGGCCACGGCGACCTGGCGATCGCGATAACCCTCGGCTTCGAGCACCTCTCGTTCGGCCTGACCGCGCGCCGCCGGCACCATCTCGTTGAACTTCGCGCGCGCCTCGTTGATGAGTCGGTCCTTCTCCTGGCGCTTGCGGTTGACGTCGTCGAACGCGTCCTTCACCGGCTCGGGCGGGGTCGCGTTCTGGAGCTGGAGCGTTCGGATCGAGACGCCACAGCCGTAGCTATCGAGGAGCTCCTCGAGCTCGCGGCGCGCCTGCGAGGCGAGCTCCTCACGGCCGATCGTGATCGCCTCGTCGACCGAGCGATCGCCGACGAGTCGTCGCATGACGGCCTCGGAGGCATCGCGAACGGTATCGCGCAGACCTTCCGCCGTGAAGTTGCGGTAGAACGTCTCGGCATCCTTCACGCGGTAGTGAACGATCCACTCGATATCGGCGATGTTCAGGTCGCCGGCGAGCATGAGCGACTCGAGCTCGTGCGAGGCGGTATCGGGGCGATACACCGTCCGTACACCCGCCGACGCCGTCCCGAAGCCGAGCTCGACAAACTGGATCTCCTCGACGGGCACGATCCGGATGGTGTCGATGCCGAGCGGCAGCTTGAAGTGCAGCCCGGGAGCCTCGGTCTTCTGGATCTTGCCGAAGCGAAGCACCACGGCCTCGCTTCCGAGCGGCACGGTGTAGAAGGATGTCAGCAGCATGAAGACCAGGAGCAGCACGAGCAACGCCGCCGGCACGTACCGGAGCAGTGGCTGCCAGTTGATCTCCTGGGATGGCTTGTCGAAGGACATGGCGGGGTCTCCTGAGTTCGCGACCCTTACTCGGTGGGTGTCGCGGGCATTCTAGCGAAATTCCAGAGTTTCTCGGAGCGGAGCCGGTCGCCGGCCGATCGGGCGCCGACCGCCCTCAGCGCCGATCCGCCGCGAGGATCGCCTGAGCCATCGCCTCGGCCATGAGCTCGTGCCCGAGAGGATTCGTATGGCAGCAGGCGTCGACGTAGATCGGTTCGTCGATGTCCGCGAAGACCTGCGTGAGATCGTGAAACTCGACGCCCTCGGCCGCGAGCTCCGCGCCGGCCGCGATCGCCAGCGGATAGCCGATCTCCATCGGCCGCACGACCGCGTTCTGCTCCTGGATCGCCGTCGCGCGCTCTTCCGGGCCCATCGGCTTGCTGCCCGGCAGGTACTGGTTCGGCTGAAGGAAATGGAAGTACTCGATGCCCGCCGCCTCGCACACGCGCGCCATCTGCCGGGACGACCGCTGCCACAGATCGACGATATCGCGAACGGCCGCTTCCTCGCTCACCGGCCGGCGGAACGGTCCCGCCGCGACGTACCGCCCCACCTCGGTCGGCGGCTTGGCGGCGATCGAAGCTTCGAGCCGCCCGAGTCGCGATGCCGTGCGGTGATCGAGGATCTTCCAGCCGAGGTTCCACATCGAGCTCCGATCGAGCGGCATCCAGGTGAAGAAGTGGGCGAGCCGGGTGCGCCGCGATCTCAGGTACACGGTCTCGCCGAACTTCCGGCGCGTTTCGACGTCGGGAACCTCGTGAACGAGCCAGGGCCAGCTCCGCGGATAGTACGCCGTCACCTTCCGTCTCAGATTCTCGGCGTACGCCAGGGCGATGTCGTTGTACCCGTCAAGGTTCAACACGACATCGAAGTGGGAGCCGAGCGACATCAGGTAGTTGAGCGCGATCATCTGCTGCGGCTGCTTGTATCCACCGATGCAGCCGCGCACGACCACGAGCTCGCGTCCCGCAAACGCCGAATCCGCCGCGAGCCGTTCCGCCAGCCGGTCGATCCCACGGAACGAGAAGTGAAGAGCGAGCGAGCCTCCGAAGATCCCCACGACGACCTTTCCGGGATCGGCCTCGATGCGCGACTCGCCCACGAAGCCGAGCGGCGACACCTGATTGCCTTCCCAGCGTCGCCGGATATGCCCGCGATTCTTGTTCATCGCGGGATCGATGACGTAGCCGAGATACGGGTGGAGCGCCACGTGCGAGAGGTAGGCTTCGGCGTAGTCGAACGAGCTCTCGAAGGGGTTCGTTTCGCGCTCGCTCTCGGGCTCGGGGAGGTCGGCGATCGCCCGGCGAGACGCCGCCATGTGGCCCGGCGTCGCCAAGCGCCCCTCGATCGCGGACAACGCCAGAAACGCCAGCGCCTCCGCGATCAGCGTGAGCACCAGAAAGAGGATCGAGAAGAAGATGAGCCTTCGCTTCACGATCGAAATCCCTTCATCGGTTCTCGCCTCGCTCGCCCCCGGGGCAGCGTACAAAACGCCCAGGGTTGATTCGCCACGGGGCCGCGCCTAGAATCCGCGATGAATCGACGCTTTCGATGCCGCCGATGCGCGGCCTCCTCGAACCCGGAACGTCCCCATGTTGAAACGCCTCCGATACGCCAGGCTCGCCCGCAAGGAAAGCGAGCACTGGGCGAAGCTCGCCGACCTGCAGGAGCAGGGCATGTCGTGGCTCCACAGCCCGACCGTCGAGGCCTTCGTCAACGGCCGCATCTCGGGGAACGGCGACGTCAACTGGTTCGGACATATCGTCAACGAGCACCTCGCGTCGAGGGAGCCCGGGCCCGGCATGAGCCTCGGCTGCAACGACGGCGTCTTCGATCGCCAGATCATGCAGGCCGGCCTGTGCACCCGCTTCGACGGCTACGACCTCAGCAAGAAGGCCGTTCGACGCGCACAGGAGGTCGCCACGAAGGAAGGTCTCGACATCCGCTATCACGAGTGCGACCTCAACTTCCCCGAGTTCGCGCATCCCGAGGACCACTACGCGCTGGTGGTCGCCGTGATGAGCCTGCACCACGTCGATCACCTCGAGGAGCTCTACGCCAAGATCGCGCGGGCGATGAAGCCGGGCGGTCTCTTCGCGATCAACGAGTACATCGGACCGAATCGGTTCCAGCACTCGGACCGGCAGCTCGAGGTCTTGAACGACCTGCTCGAGACGCTTCCCGATCGCCTTCGCAAGCGATGCCACGACGGCAAGATCCAGAAACGGATCAAGCGCGTGCGCGAGAAGGCCCTCATCCGGGAGACGCCCTTCGAGGCCATCCGATCGGAGGAGATCCTTCCGCTCCTTGAGAAGGACTTCACGATCGTCGAACGCAAGGACTACGGCGGCTCGATTCTCGGATGGCTGCTGAACTACCTCGTCCCGAACTTCGACGAGACGAACGACGACGACCGCTGCATCCTCTCGCTCCTGTGTCAGCTCGACTTCCTGTGGACGCGCCCCGAGGACGGCGAGATCCCGAGTGACTTCACGGTGATCGTCGCGACGCCCAAGCACGGCGGCGAGGCGTAGCTCGATGGCCGATCGAACGACCGGGCCGACGCCGCGGGATCCGTACCTCACAATCGCCGCGTCCGTTCGTCACGAGATCGAGCGCGTCAAGAACTCTCGCTTCATCGGCGACGCACGCCCCGTCACCAGCGAAGACGAAGCGCGTGCCGCGATCGAAGATATTCGAGCCGAGATGCCGGACGCCTCACATCACTGCTACGCGTACACGCTGCGCACTCCGGATCACTTCAAGTTCAGCGACGACGGCGAGCCCGGCGGATCGGCGGGGCGGCCGATCCTCGCGCGTATCCAGGGGCTCGAGCTCTTCGATGTCGTCGTCGTCGTCACGCGCTACTTCGGTGGTACGAAGCTCGGCGTGGGCGGGCTCGTCCGCGCGTACGGGGAAGCCGCCGCAAAGGCGCTCACCGCGGCGGAGATCACGACGATCACGCCCAAGCGATCGCTCGGGTTCGCGTATGCCTACGAGGACACGACGATGGTGGAAGGAGCGCTTCGCACGCTCGAGGTCAAGCCCGTCTCGACCGAGTACACCGACCGCGTCACGAGCGTCCTCGAGATTCCCGACCACGACTGGACGCGCGTACGGGAGACGCTGCTGGATCTGACGGCGGGCCGGGTGACGTTCCGACAGGACGACGAGGCCTAGCCCGGCCCCTGCGGAATCTCGTTGCCGTCGTTGTCGTAGCGCATCAGCGCGAAGTACGTGCTGATGCCGAGGCAGATGCACAGCGTGGCGATTCCGAGGACGGCGGCCACCATCACCCAGAGGAAGATCGAGCCGGCGGCGAGCACGAGGACCAGCCACCAGGCGTCGCGCAGGAAGCCGCGGATACGTCCGAGCATGTCGAAGGCCCCTCTCGAGGGCATCGAAGGGAAGAGGCGAAATTGCCGGGCCGAGCCGACGGTCGGCCGGGCGCTCGCAAGAGCCCAGCCCGCTCCAGCCAGCAGGCTCCCTGGATCATAGGACGCTCGCACGCGCTCCACAACCGCAATCATTCCAATCGATCGAACAAAAGAGTTTGATTATTGCAGCAATAGCATCGATCAGCCGTCCGTAACGGGGCCCTGTCGAACGCGTGGCCACGTGACGACAGCGCGACAACAGGGATACCCACAACCCACGGAGGAGGCGCCACCCACACGGGGCGCCGGTCACGAAAGGACCTGATCGATGATGAAGCAGAACGGAATCCGAAACCTGATCCTGGCGATGCTCGTAGCGGCGGCCCTCGCGGCGCCCGCGCTGGCGGAAGGCCCCGCGGCGGGAGCACTCTTCACGGCGACGAATGCCACGGACGGCAATGAAGTCTGGATGTACGACCGCGCGGCAGACGGCACGCTGACGTTCCGCGCCGCGTTCGAAACGGGCGGCACCGGCACCGGCGGCGGCCTCGGCAACCAGGGCGGCCTCATCTTCAGCGAGGGGCTCCGGTTCCTCTTCGTGGTGAACGCCGGGAGCGACGAGATCACGTCGTTCGAAGTTCGCCGCAATCGCCTCGAGCTCGTGGACCGCGTCTCGTCCGGCGGTGAGCGCCCGGTGAGCCTGACGATCGACCGACAGACGCTCTACGTCCTGAACGCGGGCGGCATCGACGGCGGCACCGACAACATCACCGGCTTCACGGTCGGCGACGACGGAACGCTGACGCCGATCGCGAACTCGACGCAGCCGCTCAGCGCGGCCTCGACGTCGCCGGCGCAGGTCTCGTTCACGCCGGACGGCCGCCAGCTGGTCGTCACCGAGCGCGCCACGAACATCATCGACATCTACGCAGTCGACGACGACGGCGTCGCGGGTGCGCCCACGTCGCTTCCGTCGGCGGGCACGACGCCCTTCGGCTTCGACTTCAGCAAGCGGGGGCTCATCTTCGTCTCGGAAGCCAACGGCGGCACCGAGAGCGCCAGCTACGTCTCGGTCTACAAGCTCGACTGTGACGGGAACCTCACGACCATCGCCGCTCGAGTCCGCACGGAAGAGACGGCCGCGTGCTGGGTCGTCGTCACCGACAACGGCCGATTCGCCTACACCACGAACACCATGAGCGGCACGATCTCCGGATTCACGATCGCCGCGGACGGAAACATCACGCTTCTCGAATCGGATGGGCAGAGTGGACAGACTGGCGACGGTTCGGGCCCGATCGATCTTGCGCTCGATCGCCTGAGCCTGCACCTGTACTCGCTGAATGGCGGGGACGGCTCGATCAGCGCCTTCCGCGTAGCTTCCGATGGCGAGCTGATCGTGCTTGCCGATGGCGGCATCACGGGCCTTCCCGCCGGAGCCAACGGCCTGGCCGTGCGCTAGCGTCCAGCCATCCGGCCATCCAAGCAAGCGTTACCCGAGGAAGCGTGCTCCTTTAGGCGGGCGCGGGGTCGTCCCCCGCGCCCGCCCACTCTCCGGATCGCGTGCCTTCTCGGGATCGCACGTAAAGGACGGCAGGCCGGATCGTCTTGGGTTCCTGACAATGCACCTCGGGGGCCCGCCGCAGGAGCGCTCGAGGCCGCACGCTTTCCCCCGAGAAAGTGCTCGAAGCGGTGATTGCCGGGCCCACGCAGCCCGCGTCATCGCAGCGCTCCCCGCTCAGGGGTCGCACCACCACCAGACGCGGCGGGCCCTCGCGCTCTTCACTCCCCCGGCATCGCCCGCGCTCTAGCCCATGTTGTAGTAGAAGCGTTCGTGGACGATCTTGCCGTCTTTCCAGCGCGCCACGACCACCTGCTCGACGTGGATCTCCTGGCCTTCGGTGTCGACCCAGTCCATCACGTTCTCGTAGATCGTGACGTCCTCGCCCACGGCCAGCGCGGGGACCTCGAACTTGCGGAACTCCTTCACCGAGTCGACGAACTTCTGCTCGCGCTCGAGGTTCGCCGCGAGGCCCACCGTGTCGCCGTAGGCCGGCTCGGTCATGACGACATCGTCCGCGTAGAACTCTTTCATCGCGTCCATGATGCGCCCCTGCAGGAGATAGTCGTGAAGGTCGCGGATGCGCTGCTCGAGATTCTGCATCGATCGTGCTCCTTGATGATCAGTCGGGTTCTCGTTCGGTTGTTTGGATTCTAGCCACTCGATGCGCGAGAGGCTTGGCGCCGCGGACTCCCGCGACGCGTTCGAGCGTCTATGCCGCTGCTGCCACCGGCTTCACCGCGCGCCCGTCTCGAGCGCTCGCGGGACGCAGCGCGAACCGTCCCGCACCGGTCAGGCCCAGGCCGATCACGATCGCGGCGAGCGTCAGCGGGTACTCCATGCCGCCCTGCTGCGCCCCGAACTTGCCGCCGTGCACGGTGAAGGCGGCGACGAGCATCGTGGCCGCGAGAGGGAACGACACCAAGCGCACGCCCAAGCCCGTGATCAGCGCCAAGCCGCCGAGCAGCTCGGTGCCGGCCGCGGCGTACGCATTCAGAAGCGGGAGGGGGATCGACAGCGACTCGAGGAATCCGGCGAACCCTTCGATGCCCGATCCTCCGAACCACCCGAACATCTTCTGTCCTCCGTGATACAGGAAGACCCACCCCACCATGAGGCGCATGACCAGGAGACCGGCGTCCTGCAGACCCGTTCGCGAAAGATTCGTCGTCTTCATCACTGACTCCTTACTTGTTTACACAACTATCTAGGCAAGAATCGGCCCCTTGCCGTGTCTTCCAGGAAATCAGCTGCCCTGGATTCGCTCCTCATGGGGCTTTCGGAGCTTGATGAGCAGCCGGTTCAACGTGTCGATCTCGCGATCGGAAAGGTGGGACGACTGGCGCGCGTGAAGCGCACGCAGCGGACGATCGATCTCCTTGAGGAGCGCCAGCCCCTCGTCGGTGATCTCGATCCGGACCACCCGACGATCCTCCTCGCCGCGGACGCGACGCACCAACCCGGCCTTCTCCAGCCGGTCGAGCAGTCGGGTGATGTCCGGCACGCGGGTGATCATGCGCTCGCGGATCGTGAGCGTCGGCAGACCGCCGGTGCCCGCTCCCCGCAGGATTCTGAGGACGTTGTACTGCTGGCTGGTCAGATCCCGATCCCGGAACAGCTCCGTGACCCCCGCCCCCAGGACCTCGTGGGCGTGCATCAGGTTCACGAAGAGCTGCTCTCCGCGGTGACTCGAGCCGGCGCCCGCCGGCTTCGCGCTCGTTCTGGTCCGTTCCATGCCGGGAATAATACTTGTTTGAACAATCATTGTCGAGGGGATTCTCGGATTTCTCTCGAATCGTCCGCGCCCTTGGGTGCCGGATGAGAGTCGGGGGTTACGGGAATCTCGAGCGGATGCCTTGAAGCCCGACCCGCCTGCCGATTCCCCGTCGGTCGCTTGACGGATTCGACGCTATCTCTCTATGGTGGAAAACAGAGGTCTTCGCTGGATCGAAGAAGAGGAATCGAGCCATGCGGATCCGTGCATCGCTGATCGCCGTGGTCCTCGTCGCGATCGTGTCGACCGCGCTGGTCGCACTCGGGGTCCTCTCTCCGTTCCTGGCCGCCGGGCCGGCCGTGGCGACGCAGCGAGCAGCGGAGACCGACCTCGCCTTCGAGCTCTCGCTGCCCTCCTCACCGCGTCAACGCTTCTCGACCGCATTCACGCTGGACGGCCGCACGCGCACGCTCGACCTCGAGCTTCATTCCCTGCGTGCGCCCGACATGCATCTTCTGATCGCCGGCCACGACGGCTACACGGCTGCCGGGGCACCCGCGTTGACCACCTACCGCGGCCGGGTGCGAGAGGATCCGGGAAGCCGCGTCGCCGCGTCGCTCGCTCCCGACGGGGGGCTCGTGGCTGTGATCGACGACCCGGACGCGGACGAGCCGATGCTGATCCGACCGGTCCTCGACGCCGCGGGTCGGATGTCCCCGACGAAGCACGTCCTCGAAAGCGCCGCCGCGATGTTCACGCAGGTCGAGGGCTTCTGCTCGGTCCCCCACGAGGTCGAGCCCCGGCACGACCACGCGCCGACGTCGGAGGGCGAGGCGCCGGCGCTCGCCCGATCGCGCGGGGCACCCGACGAGCTCACCATCTGCGAGATCGCGTTCGATACCGACGTCGAGTTCTTCGAAGCGAACGGCAGCCGCTTCGAGCGGGTCACGAGCGACGTCGAGATGCTGATGAACGCGATCTCGCTGATCTACGAACGCGATCTGGGGATCACGTTCGAGCTCACCGTTCTCGTAATCCGACCGCAAGAGCCCGATCCGTACGGCCCCACGGAGCGCCGACTCGTCCAGGTGTTTCGCGAGGTCTGGAACTCCGACCCGCAGCTCGTCGGGATCCGCCGGCAGAACGCGCATCTGCTCATGGGGCGCTTCGCGGGCATCATCGGCGTCGCCGACCAGATCGGCGCGATCTTCTGCGAGTCTTCGCCTCCGCGAAAGGACTACGCGCTTTCGTTCTCGCTTCCGACGCAGCAGATCAGCCAGCGCATCAACATCACCGCACACGAGATCGGCCACCTGTGGAACGCGGCCCACTGCAATTCGCCCTGCCCCGACGACTGCGGCATCATGCGCGACTTCGCGGCCGGCGGCCTGTTCTTCGGCGCATGTTCGAGAGACTCGATCGCGCGATGGCTAGAGCGGCGCGTGAGCTGCGCCGAGCGAAGGCCGACCGCGCTCGACCCTCCGTTCTTCGACGGGTTCGAGCCGGATCGCCCGCTCGATCGGTCCCTGTGGGTCTTCGCCGACGGTGCCGAGGTGACGAACGGCGCGGTCCGCGAGCCCTCCGGCAACGGCTCGCTCGAGCTCGACGCCCGCTTCCCGAATCCGTGGCGGTTCAGCCAGGCGCGAACGAACGTGCTTCGCCTCGGAGGCGGTGGCATCGGCCAGCCCGCGACCGATGCGCTGGTCTCGTACTGGGTCCGGCCGCTGACGCACGGATTCGAAGGAGCTCTCGTCGTCGAAGGAAAAGCGCGCGGCGGCCGATGGATCGAGATGAATCGCATCCAGACCGGGGGCCCGTCGCAGCGCGAGCCGTTCCGGTTCCACGCGAACGTCATCCCCAACGTCTATCGGCACGATGAGTTCCAGCTGCGGTTTCGCCATGCGTCGGGAGCTCCCGCCCTGCCTTCGCCCGAGGACTCGAAGACGCGACCCGGCAACCCGCGTCAGCCTGACGACGGCCGCCCCTCCATCCCGAGCTCCTGGTTCATCGACGACGTCGTGGTCGCCGAGTCCAAGGCGACGGTCGAGCTCACGCTTCGCACGGACGGTACGCCCGATCGCACCGGCGCCATCTGTTTCGACGTCAAGATCACGAACCGAACGAACGCTCCCGAATCGGTGGATCTGTGGATCGACGTCATCGACCCCGACGGCTTTCCCGTCACGGGCTCGCGGCCGGCCCTCCCCACGGACCGGCGGCTGATCGGCCCCCGGGGCAACGTCGTTCTCACGAAGTCCTTCACCTTCCCGCCGGGCGTACGACCGCGCGACGGAACCCTCGTTCGCGCTCACGTCGGCCGCTACTTCCGACCTTCCCCGGTGTGTCCGCCCGAGCAATGCCTGTCGCGTCCGTGGTGGGTCGCGGAGCTCCGCATCGAGCGCTGAACGAGCTCGCGGACCCCGCACGATTGACGCGTAGGTGGGCCTCGCCTATCTTGTGGCGTCGCGCGCGTTCGGCGCGCCTTCTCGAAGGAGACTCGCATGCGTCCGGCCCTCGTCCTCGCCGTCCTGTTCGTCGTCCTGCTCGCGAGCTGCGGCCCATCGGAGAGTTCGAACGAGTCCGCCCGTTCCACCGCGGACGAGCCCGCTTCGATCCGGCTTTCGGAACTGTTCACGGCCGACCTCGTCCGGGGAGATGCCGACGAGGGCGAGATGCCTCCTTCGATCGAATGGAAGTTCGACGGCGAGCCTCCCGAGCCCGAAGAACAAGAGCCCGACGAAGAGGACGACGGCAAACCGGAGGACGAAGACGACAGCGACAAAGGTGAGGGCGACGAAGACGAAGAGCCCGAGGAGGAGGAGCCCGATACGACCGCGACCTGGGGCTTCGAGCCGTTCGTGGACATCGACGACCTCGAGATCAAGGAGGGTCGCCTGCGCGGCACCTCCGGCGAGATCCCGGTGCTTCGCGTGAAGGTCGACCCGGTCCCGGGTGCGACGCCGCTCCACTCGATCGAAGTCAAGATGCGCGTGTCCGAGGGGACGAAGGTGGCCGCGCTCCTCGTCCCGTTCAAGGGATTCGAGCGCAAGCGGGCCCGAAAGCGCATCCATCGCTCGAGATTCTGGTCTATTGCAAGCGATCTTCGGCCCGGCGACAAGATCGAGACCTACGTGCTCGAGGCCACGCGCGACTTCCGGACGTATGCACTCGACGGCGAACCGTGGCACATGCTCTTCCAGCCCACCGACGCCGAGGGCGCGACGTTCGAGATCGAATCGATCCGCCTCGTGACGCGCCGCGAGCATCTCGCGAAGATCCCGAGCGGCACGAGCTGGCAAGGTCTCGGCGAGATCTTCCGGGAAACGCTCGTCCTGCGGTCCTCGCAGTCGGCCTCGTTCGACGTGACGCTGCCGTCCGACCCGTGGCTCGAGCTCGCCATCGGTTCGATCGAGCCGCACCCGCTCACGTTCCGCGTCACCGCACGCGACGCCGAGACCGGCGAAGAGACGCGGCTTCTCAAGCGCACCGTCACGCGCGCCGATCGGTGGGAAGAAACCCCGCTCGACCTGACCGCGCTCGCACGCCGCGACGTCTCGCTCGAGTTCGCGGTCGATTCCGAAACCCCGGGGACGCTCGGCTTCTTCGGCACCGCGATCGTCCGCAACCGCGGCGCTTCGGCCGACGTCACGACCGAGCCCGGCACGAGCGAAAAGGCCGCTTCGCCGCCTCAGGGTGTGATCCTCGTCCTCGCCGACACGCTGCGCCGCGACCACCTCGAGGCGTATGGCTACGAGCGCGCGACGGCGCCCACGATCAAGAAGCTCGCCGACCAGGGCGCCCTCTTCGAGGACGACATCTCCCAGGGAACGTGGACGAAGGTCTCCGTGCCGTCGATCCTGACCTCGCTCTATCCAACGTCGCACGGCATCTCGACCGCCGCCCAGCGGCTGCCTGATTCCGTCACGACGATCGCCGAGGTCTTCCAGAACGCTGGCTACGCGACATTCGCGACGTCGTCGGTGGCCTTCAGCGGGAAGATGAGCAACCTGCAGCAGGGTGTCGATATCCTGCACGAGCGCGCTTCGGTCGGGAAGCTCGATCACTCGAGCAGCAAGACGGCGCGCACGTTCGTCGACCGCACCCTCGACTGGCTCGAAGAGCACCGCGACGTGCCCTTCTTCATCTTCCTGCACGTGTTCGATCCGCACAGTCCGTTCGAACCGTATCGACCCTACGGAGAGATCTGGTCGACGGCCGAGGCGCGCGACGAGCACGAGAAAGATGTCGAGGTCGCCGAGAAGTTCCTCGAAGAGCAGGACAAGGAAGTCACCTCGATGCCGAAAAAGGTCGACCTCGTCGCCGCCGGCATCGATCCCGACACGTTCGTCGCACGCGAAATCGACTGGTACGACGAGTCGATTCGCGCCATGGACGTCGAGATCGCGCGCGTCGTCGAGCGCCTCGAGGAGCTCGGGCTCGTCGGCAAGACGGTCATGGCGTTCATCAGCGACCACGGCGAGGAGTTCCTCGAGCACGGCCGCCACTTCCACGGCGATCACACCTACGGCGAGATGACCAACGTCCCGCTCTTCCTCTGGGGACCGGGCTACGTTCCGGAAGGCGTGCGCGTGCCTGACACCGTCCAGTCGATCGACCTCATGCCGACCCTCCTCGAAATCGCGCATCTCGCCAACCCCGAGGCCGTCCAGGGTCAAAGCCTTCTCCCGCTCATGACCGGTACCGGCGACTGGACGACGCGACCCGCGTTCAGCGAGCGTCGCCGTGCGAACTTCGACCGCGAGCCCGAGCCGGATGACATCGACTCCTACTCGATCGTGGTCGACGGCTACCGGCTGGTGCAGAACATCGATCCGCCCGAAGGCATGGCAGAGATCGAGCTGTTCGACCACGCCGCCGATCCGCTCAACCTGAAGAACCTCGCCGACGCCCAGCCGGATCGAGCGAAGACGATGCTCGAACAGCTGGAGCTGTGGAAGAAGTGGGCGGCCGCGCACCAGGTCGAAGGCGGAGGCGATGCCGCCTTGACGCCGGAAGAGCGCGCCCAGCTCGAAGCCCTCGGCTACGCGAAGTAAATCACGATCGAGGTCAGTTCACGACGCGCAGCACGATCGCGTTGGTCACGCTCGCGGGCTGGCGCGCCGCCGAGTTATCGTCGAGCACGTATCCCTGCAGCGTGACGACCGTGCCGACCGAAAGACCGCCCGCGATGTTCGCGACCGCAGACGGGGCCGGCGTCGACGGGAAGTCGGGCGTGCCGAGCTTCGAGAAGCGGCCGATGTTGTTCCACGTCACGTCGGCCGGGACGCCCTGCAGCGGTGTGGCGAACGCGCTCCACCCCAGGCCGATCGGCTGTCGCGTGACCGCCGCCGGGTCGGGCTCGCCGAGCCGAGCGTAGAGCGCGAACGGGGCCGGAACCGGGCCGCCCGGAGGCGCGAGCATCTCGACGCGAATCGCCTCTCCCGCCGCCGCACGGACTTCGCGATCCGCCCGCGATCCCGGGGACGTGTTCACGAACAGGACATCCGCGATTCGGTCCGGCTGCCCGGCGTCGACGCTGCCGTAGCGCGCCGCGTGGGCGAGAACGAGCTCGTCGGCACCGATGTCGGGCAGGTCCGAGGCGCCCGGACGACCGGGGAGAGCGCGCGCGTCCCCTTCGATATCGACCGACGGTCCTTCGAGGCCGGCAAGCCCTGCGTCGACGGCCGGCGACTCGATGCGAAGATGAAGATCCGAGTCGACATCGACGAAGAGCGGATCGGCGTCGATGTTGTTCTCGCCCATCGGAACCGGTCCGCGGAGCAGGCAGTGACGGAACGTCGGCGGGGTTCCCTTCCAGATGTCTCCCGTTCGCGACCAGACGATGCAGTTCACGAGCTCGAAATCGACCCCCGCGTCCGCGAAGATCTGCGTGGGGCTCGTGTTCTCGACGATCGAATCGTGGAGGAACGTCGTCGGAGTGAGCCCTCCCGTGAAGACATCGACCACGGGCTCGTTCGACGTATTCCACGCGATGACGTTGCCCACGAACTCGAAGCTTCCGTTGAGCGCGATCAGAGGCAGCGTCGGATTGGCGCGGTTGTGGACGATGACGTTGCGCTCGAGGCGCGCGGACGGCACCGAGAGCGAGAGCGCCCCGCCGTCGTTCTTCTCGATGACGTTGCCGACGAGCGACAGCGTGCTCAGCGAGCTCGAGATGACCGAGCTGATCGGCATCAGGGGATGCTCGCTGAAACGGCAACCCTCGACGCGAATGTCGCAGACGGCCGAAGGACCGACCTGAAGCTGCGCACCGCCGAGCGAGTTGCGCTCGAAGACGCACCCGATCACCTCGGCGCTGCAGTCGACCGTGTAGAGCGCGTTCGGAGCGTTGTCCTCGAAGCGGCAGTCGACCAGCGTGATCGACGCGCCGAATCTCGCCGCCACCGCGCCGCCGCTGAACCGCGCTTCGTTCCCCTCGAAGACGCACCCCTCGACATACGGCGCGGCGCCGGTATCGAGGCAGTAGATGCCCGCCCCCATCACGAGCGAGTCGTTCTGATTGTCGACGAATCGATTTCCCACGATCGTCGGCGTCGCGTTGATGCAGACGATCGCGCCGCCGTAGGCCGCATGCCCGAGGAACGTTCCGCTTCCCCCGGTCAGCGTGAAGCCGTCGAGCACCGCGGCTCCCGACTCGCCGTTGCGGAACGTCACGAGGCTGCCCTGCCCGATGGCCGGCCCCTCGATCGTGGTCACGTCCGGACCCTTGGCCGAGACGACGGACACATCCTTTCCGTTGTAGTTGATGCGCTCGACGTAGTTCCCCGGTGCGACGATGATGACGTCGCGGTCCGAAGCCGCATTGATGGCGGACTGGATGGTCGGGTACTCGGAGGGGACGCGGAGGATCGCCGCGGAAGCCGGCGCGGTCAGTGCAAAGAGGACGACCCAGGCCCCAGCCAGGAAGAAGTGCGATGTGCGAATCCGCATGGCGACCATCCTTTCTTGTCGTGAGGTTTCCAGTATACCGGTGGAGACCTCACAACCCGCCGAATGCTCCCCAGGAATTCGCGAAAGCGCCGAAGTCTGCTTCTCGTAGGAAGATCTAGCGCGGGGAACGGCCGAGCCTGTCGTCGACCGCCTGCCAGAACGAGCGCACATCGATACGGATCCGCGGATCGATCTCGGAAGCGTAGACGTCCTCGCGTGCCAGGCGAATCACCGGGTGCTCGTCACGCAAGTCCAGGAACTCGAACGTGCGGCCGTCGGGGTCGACGAGCCACGATTCGCAAACCCCCGCTCCGGAGTAGATTCGGAGCTTCTCGATCCGGTCGCGCCGGGACGTCCTCGGCGAGAGCACCTCGACGAGCAGGTCCGGTGCGCCCTCGATTCGGGCTTCACCCACGAACGCACGACGTTCCTTGGAGAGGTACACCACGTCGGGCTGGCAGACGGTGTTCTCGCCGAGCGCCACGTCGATGGGCGACGAGAGCGCGAGACCACCGGTTACCAGCGCAATCTCGTGGAGGATGCGACAAAGGGCGTCCGCGACGACTTGATGCGCTACGGTCGGCGCGGGCGACAAGTAGAAGTACCCGTTGAGGAGCTCGCAGCGTTCTTCCGGATCGCTGAGCTCGAGATAGTCGCCGATGCGATACGGGCCGGGCCGCACCGTAGGAGAGAACCGATCGTAGACTCGCGCTGGCACACGCATGCCCCCATGCTATCAGGATCCGAAGTCCGACAACATGGAGTCGCGCGCCGACCGCCAGGGTTACACGAGGGGCCGAACGATATCGCCCGCGGCGAGGGGGAGGGTCACTCCGAGCGGTATCGCTTCTAGCGGAGCGGGACGGTGATCTCGAGGTCGTCTCGCCCCTCGGACCAGTCGAGCTCGACGGTGACGGGAGCGTGCCCCGGGATCTCGATTCGAGCTCGCTCGAACGGCAGCGCGAGATCCTCGAGTCGCTGGCTTTCCGCGCCCGGTCGGAGCAGCCACCGGCGACGATCGCCGAGCGTGGGATCGAAGGCGAGCCCCTCGCGATCGCTCTCGAGGAACGCGAGCGCCCTCCCGGTCCACGTTGCCGGCTGCCCCGCGCCATCCTCGAGGCGAATCCGGAGCGAGCGCCACGCGGGCGAGCCGAGTGCGACGTTCTCATCTCCAGCGCGGGCGCGGATCGGCTGAAGCCCGTCGCCGAGGATCTCGTACTCGCCGACCGGGGCGTCGGGTGAACAGAATCCGCCGAACTCGTCGAGCGGAACCGGGATCCGGATGCGCCCGGTCTCGACGTCGCGCAGCCACACGCACCGCAGGCTTCGCGCCGCCCGCGGATCGGGATTCCCGAGCCGGTCGACCACGGCGCCGCTGATCGGACGACGGTCGATCGTGAAGCGCACCGTCCACACCTCGGTCGATCCGTCGAAGCCTCGCTCGATCTCCGGGGCTTCGTCGTAGTCGAGAACCTGATCGAACTCGTACTCGGCGCGGATGCGCACGTCGAGCTCACGCGGGAAGCGCACCTCGGCGATCCCGCGATCGTCGGTCACCGTCTCACCGAAGGCGCCACGGAAACCGATCGGGACGAGCGCATCGACGCCGTCGGTCGTATCCTCCGCACGCGCGAAGGAGGGGCGCACGGCGAGCCACGCGCCGGGAAGCGGCCGGTCGTTCTCGTCGCGCGCCACGAGTCGGAACGAACGCGGCTCGGGAGCCGTCTCGAGCACGAGGCCCGCAGGATCGAGCCACTCCGACGTGAACACACCGAAGTCGTGGGTCTCGTTCCCTTCGATCGCCACGCGAAGACGCAGCGCGCGCAGACTCGGATCCCCCGTCGACGTCGATACCGGCAGCGGAAGCGTGCCCGATCCGGTCGGAGACGTCTGGATCCCTTCGATCCAGACGTCGGGGTCCATCGTTCGCACGCCCTTCGGGTCCTCGCCTTGCTGTCGTCCGAGGACGAGATGGACAGGCCGGTAGGAGTACGACACGCTCACCCCCGGCTCCACGGGACGTCCGCCACGCAGCACGTCGAAGCGAGTGCCGCCGCCGATCGGCTCGAGCGCGATCTGCGCCGGGCCGTCCGTGGGACCGGCGACCGCGACCGTCGACGCCACGTAGCCGTCGCACTCGACGAGTAAGGCCACCGGCCGGGCGAGCTGTTCGCCTGGAATTCTCACGCGGCCCGCACCGCTCGTCGCCATTGCGCGCGGGCTCGCGCCGACCTCGACGAACGAGAACCGTGCCGACGGGAGCACGCGTCCGTCCGAGGCATCCACCGCCACCATCTCGACCTGCTCGTCGATCGATGCCACTTCCACCACGACCGCATCGATCGCCGGATCGGCATACGCTTCGACGACCGTCGGTGAGATCCTTCCGGGCGCCGACACGCGTACGGCGACTTCCGTGGGATGCGGGATCGCGAGCGTCGCGATTCCATCGCGGTCGGTCCTTCCCATCGAACACCAGGAAGGACGATGATCCACGATCATCGAGGCCCGCGCGCGGGGCACGAGGGTGACGACCGCGCCGTCGAACGCCGAACCGGTGCTGACGTCGAGCACGCGCACGACCACCTCACTCGAGGCCGCCATCATGCGCAGCACGATATCCTCGCGGTTCAGCGTGACGATACGTCGTCGCTCGGCCTTCGAGGGATTCGCGAACGCATCCGCTTCTTCTTCGTCGAAGGCAAAGACACCCTCGCCGGACATGCAGGCGCCGACTCTTCCGGCACCACCCGCGGCCACCAGCGCGACCGTCGACAGATCCCGTGGCAATGGACCTCGCCACGCGAGCTCGAAAACGCCCGCGTTGTCGGTGCTCACCGGACCGATCGCACCGCCTTCGAAGTCGATGCGAACGTCGATGCCCGCCAGCGGCTGCTCGCGCTCGTCGAGCACGATGCCGCGAATGGGAAGAGTGCGATTCGCGAGAGAGCTCGACGCGTCGGCTCCCGCAGTAGATGTCTTCGCGTCGGCGGTATCCGCATCGAGATTCGCGACGCCGGCCCTCGTCTTCAGTGAGGGTGCGCCCGCGGACGTCGCGTCACCTGACGAAGCGTCCGCCGCGGCATGAGAAGCCGTCGAATCTCCTTCGCGATCCGCCGCGTCGCGATCGGGACGCGCGAGGTACGCGACCAGCGCCACGATTCCGACACCGGCCACGAGCACCGTCTTGCCCACCACACCGAGCCCGGCACCGACGCCCGGACTCGAGGTCGAGATCGGAGTCGACACCGTCGACGCGTCAGCGCCCGCAGTCGAGCCGCCGGATCCGACGAGCGCCGGCACGGGCAACCCTGCGAGCGGCGCGAGCGCGGCGCGCCACCGAGCACGATCGCCGCCGTACTCTTCGTCGAGCCGTTCGCGCAGCATGGTAAGGCCACGCTGGAGCCGGCTCTTGACGGTCGCGATCGGACAATCGAGTCGCTCCGCGATCAGCGGCGGGGCGAGCCCGGTCATGTATCGAAGGACGAGCACCTCGCGGTAAGGCTCGCGCAGCGCGAACAGCAGGTCGATCACGAGACGGCGCAGCTCTTCGCGCACCATCTCGTCGAGCACGGGCTGCGAATCGTCGGTCGCGACCGGGCGCGCGGATTCCTGCTCGCGGCGCGTCCGACGCTGCTCGCCGCGGTAGAGCTGCGCCGCGGCATTGCGGACGACGCGGCTCAGCCAGGCTCGGGTGCTCTCCACGCGCTCGGGCGTTTGATTCAGGGTGGACACGAAGACGTCCTGAACCACGTCTTCGGCACGCTCCTCATCGCGAACGAGACTACGCGCCAGCCGCTCGATGAAAGCATGGTGGCTGAGCAGCGTCTCGATATCGATCTTGGAATCCATACCCGTCGCGCCTCCTCCCACGATTTCGCCCGGCAAGGAAGGGCAAGCTTAACTGATTCCGCCGCTGGCGTCCCGCCCGGTACGCCCGCGGTCCATTCCCGTCGTCCAAGAAAAAAGCACCGGGGGCGGACACCACGTCGGACGTGGCGCCGCCTCCAGTGCCCGGCAGCAGAACGCACCGCGACTGCCTCGCGGTTGCGCGGGAATCGAGTCTGCTAGGGGGCAGCAGACTGCTGTCGTGCCTCCACATGAGGGCAGAGTCTCCCTCACGCGAGATCCGAAGAGGGAGGTGCCGCCAGATCCGATCGGGATGCAGAAATCCGTCACGTTTTCGTCATTTTCACCATAAATCACTTATATATAATCGATTACGATACGGGCTTCTGGGGTCGCCCCCTTCGGGATACGATGGGGTACGCCTTGCGGACGGACGGGGAAGGCTCGAAGGAAGAACCACCATGCGCACCCTTCTTGCGGCGATTCTCGGACTCGCTCTCCTGAGCGGCGCCCTCGTGTCGGCGGCGCTCGGAGCTCCCGCGCCACCGAACGTGCTGGTGCTCGTCTCGGACGACCACCGCGCCGACGTCCTCGGATGCGCCGGACACCCGATCGTGAAGACTCCGCACCTCGACCGGCTCGCGGCCGAGGGCGCGCGGTTCGAGAACGCGTTCGTCACGACGAGCGTGTGCGCGGCGAGCCGAGCTTCCCTGCTGACCGGCCTCGTCGAGCGCACGCACGGGTACACCTTCGGAACGCCTCCCCTCGCGCGGCAGATGTGCGACCAGAGCTATCCGTTCCTGCTCCGGGCGGCCGGGTATCGCACGGGTTTCGTCGGCAAGATCGGGATCCGTGTCGAGGGTGACCGCGCGACGCTCGACTCGATGTTCGACGTCTTCGCGCCGTTCACGCGCACGCCCTACCGCAAGACGCTGCCCGACGGGACGACGCGCCACGTCACCGACCTGTGCGGCGACCGCGCGCTCGACTTCCTGAAAACGAACCCTGAAGGAACACCCTTCTGCCTGACGGTCGGTTTCAACGCCGCCCACGCCGAGGACGCCGACAAGGACGATCACTTTCCCTATCCGGATGCCGAGGCGAAGCTGTACGAAGGCGTCGCCATGCCGCGTCCCGAGCTCGACGATCCGGCGATCTTCGACGCGCTGCCCGATTACCTGAAGAGCTCGCTCAATCGGGAGCGCTGGTTCTGGCGATGGGACACGCCCGAGAAGTACGACCGCAACCTTCGAAACTACTTCCGCATGCTGTCGGGGCTCGATCGCAACATCGGACGCATTCTCGCCGAGCTCGAGGCGCAAGGTCTCACGGACAACACGGTCGTTCTCTTCACGGGCGACAACGGCTACTACATGGGCGAGCGCGGTTTCGCCGGCAAGTGGTCGCACTTCGAGGAATCGCTCCGAGTGCCGCTCATCGTTCGCGATCCGCGCGCGAAGAAGACGGCGATCGGGCGCGTGGCCTCCGACATCGCGCTCAACATCGATATCGCGGCCACGATCCTCGACGCGGCGGGCGTTCCCGCCGCGGTGCACGCGCAGGGTCGCTCGCTCCGGCCGCTGGCGACCGATCGAGGCCGCAAGCCCGAGCCCCGAACCGAGCTCTTCTGCGAGCACTTGTTCGAGCACGAGTCCATTCCGCGGTGGCAGGGAATCCGCGGGTCGCGCTACAAGTACGCGCGGTATCTCGACGCACCGGCCGAGGACGCCGAGTGGCTACACGATCTCGACACGGATCCGACCGAGCTCAGAAACCTCGCCACGAGTGACGAGCACGCCGAGGTCCTCGCCTCGATGCGAGCGCGATGCGACGAGCAGGCCCGCTCGTATGCCGCGGCCTCGAAGCCGATCCTCGAGCCGCGGCCTCGCGTGCTCCTGCTCGGGGATTCGATCTCGATGGGGTATCACCGCCATGTGCAGGAGGCGCTCGCCAATCGCGCCACCGTCGTCCGGCCGCGCGAGAACTGCGCCGGAACGACGAACGGCATCAAGAAGATCGATCGTTGGCTTCTCATCCACGGCGGCCGCTTCGACGTCATCCACTTCAACTTCGGCTTGCACGATCTCAAGCGCGTGAAGAGTGACGGCCGCAACTCGAACGACCCGAACGACCGCCGGCAGGCCGACGTCGTGGCGTACGAGCGCAACCTGCGCGAGATCGTGGACAAGCTCAGGGCGACCGGCGCCGAGCTGCTCTTCGCCACGACGACGCCGGTTCCCGAAGGCGTACGCCCGCACCGCGACGTCGAGGACCCGGCGCGCTACAACGAGGTCGCGAGCCAGGTGATGGCCGAGCACCGCATCGCGATCGACGACCTGTACGCCTTCGCAATGGCGCGAATCGACGAGATCCAGCGACCGAAGGACGTGCACTTCTCTCCGGAGGGGTCGCAGGTCCTCGCGACAGAAGTCGTGCGGCATGTCGACCTGGCGCTAGCCCGCCGCAAGAGCCAGTGAGAGTCGATCAGCCTCCGAAGCCGCCCACGCGCTCGATCACCCAGAACATCGCGACCGAGCCGATCGCGTAGGGAGGGACGAGGACGACCCAGCCCGGTCGCTTCTTCGAAGCGCGAACGCCTGTGCCGCTACGCACTACGGCCTCCCATCGCGAGTCGGGCGCCTGTCGTGCCTGCCCGACGCGGCGTCGCCTACGCGCTGCGCCGCCCGTACGACGACGGCACCCGCCGCGTCGTCTTCCCGATTGATATACTCACACCCGAATTGCCCCCGAGTCATTCATCGTGCCCGGTCCTCAAGAATACTCAAGGGCCAGATATGAGTAAGGAGCGGATATGAACAAACCCGCCGTAGTTCTTACAAACCTCATCGTGCTGCTTTTCCTGATATGCGCCGGTCCGGCAACGGCCGCCGACAAACCGAACGTGGTTCTGATGCTTGCGGACAACCTGGGTTTCGGGGATCTCTCCGTTTATAACGGCGGCACTCGCGGCGGCATGAGAACACCCAATATCGATCGACTGGCCAGCGAGGGCATGCGTTTTACCCAATTCTTTGTAGAACCCGGCTGCACGCCTTCTCGCGCCGGGCTGATGACTGGCCAGTATTCGATCCGCAGCGGCATGTCGCTGGTACTCGTTTCGGGAACCAAGGGCGGTTTGCAACCCGACGATGTCACGCTCGGCAAGGTATTCAAGTCCGTGGGCTACAACACCACCTATATTGGCAAGTACCACCTCGGCGCGGACGAACACAGCCAGCCGCAAAACCAGGGTTTCGATCAATGGCTGGTGGGCTTCAAAGGTACCACTGACAGCGTCCTCTACAGTGAGAGCCTGCAGACAGCGGGTGTTTCGGAAGCGTTACAAAAAGCCGCGGCGACCTATATCGTGGAAGCCAAAGAGCCGGGCGGCAAGGCTGAAACCGTTCGTCTCTATGACCGCGAGTACCGGCGGCAAATCGAAGGCGATATCGCCGATGCCGCGGTGGGTTATATCGAAGCGCAGGCAAAACAGGACAACCCGTTTTTCCTGATGGTCGGCTGGACTCGGCCACACTTCCCCAACGATCCCGCGCCTGAATTCGTCAACAGTTCGGGCGTGGGTCGATACGGCGACAGCGTGGTCGAACTCGATGCCCGCACCGGCCAGGTACTGGATGCGATCGATGCTGCCGGCATCAGGGACAATACCATCGTGATCTGGCTGTCCGATAACGGCGCCACCATGACCGCTACCGTTCCCGAGGAAGTCGGGGGCGGCGACAACGGGCAGTTTCGCGGCGAACTGGGCGATGCCTACGAGGGTTCGATCCGTACCGCGGGTATGATTCGCTGGCCCGGCAAGATCAAGCCGAGTGTCAGCGACGAGATGATTTCGGTGCACGACTTCCTGCCCACGCTAGCCAGTTTTATCGGGGCCGAGGTACCGCAGGACCGGCCTTACGACGGTTTCGACCAGGGCGACTTCCTGCTCGGCAAGCAGGAGAAATCCAACCGGGAGCACCTGATCACGTTTGTCGGCGATCGGATCGTCGCGGTGCGCTGGCGGCAGTTTCGGATTTACCCGATGGAAGTCAACAGTTCCGATACCAATCCCAGGTTGGGTGGCTACCTTGGTACTACACGCGAAACCATGGGCTTTCCAAGAATCTACAACATCTACTCGGATCCCAAGGAGCAAACCGATATCGCGGTGTCGGGTACCGCGTGGGTTCTGGGCATCTACGCCAAGTTGATAGGTCAATACAAAGCGACGCTCAAGGATCATCCGAATCCACCCGCACCGAACCTGACCCGGTTCTGACCGTCGGGCCCGCCCTGCCTCAGAATGCGAAACCGATCCTCGAGCCGCTGCCGCGGGCGCTGCTACTCGGGAATGCGATCGCGCGCGCCGGGGCAAGCAATAAAGCGGCGCTGGGCTCGCCCCGTGATGCTGTTGAAGGTACGGTTCAGCGGCGAAGTTCTTGCCCGCACTCAATCTCGAGGGAGATCCAGACCATGCGCCCCGTTATCCGTCTATTCGTATTGACTGCCTTCTGCGCCGTCCTTGGCTCGATGTCCCAGCCTGCGAACGCGAGAGCGGACAAGCCCAACATCGTCCTGGTGTTCCTCGACAATTTCGGATGGGGCGAGCCCGGTTTCAACGGTGGCGGCATCATCCGAGGAGCGCCGACTCCGCGTATGGACGAAATCGCCGCGGAGGGCATCCGACTCACGAACTTCAACGTCGAAGTGCAGTGCACCCCGTCGCGCTCGGCGATCATGACGGGCCGATACGCGATCCGAAGCGGCAACGGTACGGTCCCGCTCGGTGAGGGCGTGTACGGACTCGTTCAGTGGGAATACACGATGGCCGAGATGCTCTCGGACGCCGGGTACGCGACGGGCATGTTCGGCAAGTGGCATCTGGGCCGCACCGAAGGACGGTTCCCGACCGATCAAGGCTTCGACGAATGGTACGGCATTCCCAACTCGACGGACGAGTCGGCGTACACGGAGCTGCACGGCTTCGCCGAGAGCGGCGTCCCCGAGACGTACGTGATGCAGGGCAAGAAGGGTTCATCTCCCACGAAGGTTCGACCGTACCGCCTCGACTACCGACCTCTCATCGACAGCGACCTCACCGACAAAGCCATCGATTTCATGAAGCGGACGTCCAAGGACGAGAAGCCGTTTTTCGTGTACCTCCCGTACACGGCGACGCACTATCCCTCGCGAGCGCACCCGGACTTCGTCGGAAAGACCGGCAACGGTCCGTGGGCGGACCTCTTGACCCAGGTCGACGCGTACACGGGCAGGCTCCTCGACGCGATCGATGAGCTGGGCGCTCGCGACAACACGCTGTTCATCTTCACGGCCGACAACGGGCCCGAGCTCGCGCACGGAAACAACATCGTCGCGCTCGAAACGACGAGCCAGGGATCGCCCGGCCCCTGGCGCGGTTCGTTGTTCACGGGTTTCGAAGGAGCGCTTCGCGTCCCGTTCGCCGCACGATGGCCCGGACGTATCCCGGCCGGCACTGCAAGTGACGAGATCGTTCACGCGATGGACCTGTTCCCGACTCTCGCCCGTCTCGCCGGGGGCCGTGTTCCCGACGATCGCGTCATCGACGGGGTCGACGTTTCCGACTTCCTCCTCGGCCGACGAAAGGAATCCGGACGCGAAGGCTTCGTGGTGTACATGGGGAACGAGGTCTTCGGACTCAAATGGCGCAACTGGAAGATCCACTTCAAAGAGCAAGACACGGTCTTCAGCGTACTGCGCGAGTACACCATGCCCCGGGTCTACAACCTCCACGTCGACCCGCAAGAGCGGGAGAACGTCTTGTTCCCGCACACGTGGGTTCCAAAAGCCGCGCTCGGCCAGCTCGCGGTCCACAAGAAGTCGCTGGCCGAACACCCTCCCATTCCGACCGGAGCACCCGATCCGTACACACCGCCCAGACCCAATCGATGAAGATGCGCCCCTCACCCGTAATCCGAACAGCAGTGGGCGCAGTCTTGCTGATGGCCGTTGCCGTGACCGCATGGGCGCAACCGGATGAGGAGTCGGAAAGTCCGAGCGGAATCCTTCCGGTTCCGGAGTACGCCGGGGACTGGAAAGAGCGTGCGCACCTCCTGGGCGACCCCGGAGAAGCGCGCTCCCGGCTGGCCGAGGCCGGAATCCAGCTTCAGATCGACTGGACGCAAACGCTGCAATCCGTCGTCGAAGGAGGCCTCGAAGAAGAATCCGAGTACGGCGGCTCGGTCGACACGGTCGTCTTGTTCGACCTCGATCGAATGGGGCTCGTGCCTGGCGGTCTGGTCAAGATCCGTGGCGAGTCCCGCTACGGTGAGAGCGTGAACTCACTAACGGGACAGATCCTTCCCGCAAGCACGAACGCGCTCACGCCGTTGACCGACGAGCTCGACGAGGACATCTTTCTGACGCTCACG
>CAZQZX010000030.1:0-39127 GCA_964597885.1 uncultured Planctomycetota bacterium | reverse complement strand
AAGTGGAGGACCGTGCCCGTGGGAAACGCCGTGAAGACGAGCAGCGTGTCGGCGCGGCCAGGATCTTCGATGGCCTCCCCGAAGTACTCGCTCTCACCCACCTGATCCGTCTTGCCGATGTTGTTCGCGACGATCACCGGCGACGCGCCTTCGCTCAGCAGGAACGGGAAGCAGGTCGTGCCGATGTCGAACGGAAGGTTCACCGCGGTCGTGACGTGCAGCGCGCCCTCGTGGACCTGGAGCGCGAACTTTCCGTTTCCGCCGGCGGGCGGCTTCAGTACGCTGACGATGGACTGATCGAGCTCCGCTGCGTCGATGATGAAGCGCCGATCCGCTCCACCTGCCGAACCGTTCACGAGGAGCACGTCGACCGGACCGGTTCCGCCCGAGTCGCGATTCCTCGCTTTTTCTTCGGCGACGGATCGGCCCGCCGCCAGGACGGCGGGCCAGGCTCCACGCCGCCGCCTACCCCTCGCCGAGCTCGGTAGCGCGCGCCACGCGCGGCTCGAGCAGGAAGCTCGCGTGCTCGCCGTCGGCGCGCCCTGTCACCACGATCCGTCCGTCCGCGCTGATCGCATGGGCGCGCTCGAAGACCCAGTCGGTCCCCGCCGGAACGAAGTCGTTGAGATCCCGCAGCACGCCGCTCTCGTACAGGAAGGCGCGCCGGCCGGCGCCGCCGTCGAGCTCGCCGACCACCGCACCGCGATCGTTGATGTCGTTCGCAATGCTCGCGATGTCGCCCAGGTCCTCGATCTCTCGCGGGCTTCCATCCACGTCCCAGATCACGGCGTGCGTCTCGCCCCAGACGTCGCCGGCGACGCCGCCCACGATCACGCCCTCGTTGTTGATCGCGGTGGCTCTCGAGCCGGCGGCAATCCCCCTCGACGACTCGAGTGCGCTCATCTGGCCTTCGCGCCATACGAACGCTCGGGAGCCTTCTCCAGAGCTGTCGGCCCAGCCCACGACGACGCCGTGATCGTTGACGTCACGCGCCTGGCTGTACGGCCCTCCGAATGTCCCGAGGTCGATTGAAATCCCGTCGGCGCTCCAGTAGAAGGCCCGCGCCATGCCGTTGCTGACCTCGCTCTGTCCCACGATGTCGCCGCGGTTGTTCATCCCGGCAGCCCAGCAGTTGTCGTGCTCGTCGCCGGTGAGCGGCATCATCACGTGCATCGTCCCGTCTCGATCCCAGCGCACCGCCCGCGAGCCCCACCACGGATGGGCCTGGCTGGAGCCGGCGATCTGACCCGTGTCGTTGACCGCCACCAGGTAGTTGTTCAGCCCGCCGAGGTCTTCCAGCACGTGAACCTCGCCGCGCGCGTGGATCATCGGGCGTGTTCCCTCCGGGCCGCCCGCAGACCCGACGGCCTCGCCGAATCGGTTGATGTCGACGATCTCACCGAACGCGAAACCGGAAGGAACCGGGATACGCTCGACCGTGTACGGCGAATCCGACGTCTTCCCTTTCGTGAAGGCCTGCTGACCGACGGCCGAATCGGCAACCACGATGACGGCAGCGCAAACAGCCACCCCGACGAGAACCTTGACGTACGACATGCGATCCTCCTTCTCGATGCACCCCGGGCATACCGGGACTCCGGACGCTCCACAGAACGTCCTCTCCTACGAGCACGACCGGAGCCGGCGCCGATCGGCGCCACCCGGGACCACGGCCCGCCTTCTTGGGATCTCTTCTCGTCATGCGACATCCGTCCTCGCCGACTCTCAACTTTCCCCGATGAATTCCGAGATTGAAGAGAACGGTTGCCGACGAGTTCGCAAGCGGCGAAGATGGAGCCACGCTCCTGATGCGCGGACCCACCGAACCGACCGAGCCGCATGACCGATCCACGCCCGCAATCCGATCCCGATCGCGAGAACACGGCGACCGACGCCGCGCCGCTCGATCCCACGAGATCGACCGACGAAATCTTCCCGCTCGTGTATGACGAGTTGCACCGGCTCGCCCGCAGAGAGATGTCGAGCGAACGGCGTGACCATACGCTCCAACCGACTGCGCTCGTGAGCGAGGCCTACCTTCGGCTCGTCGGCAACGCCGAACAATCGTGGATGAACCGTGCGCACTTTTTCGGAGCGGCCGCTCGCGCACTGCGGCGCGTCCTCGTCGATCATGCCCGAGAGAAGTCCCGCGCCAAGCGCGCAGGCGAGCAACACAAGATCTCTCTGCAGGAGGAATCGTTCGGCGAGCTCCTCGGTCCCGAGAGCCCTTCCGGTGTCGACGTCATCGCTCTCGACGAAGCCCTGGAACGGCTCGCGAAGATCGATCCCATGAAGGCCCGACTCGTCGACCTGCGCTTCTTCTCCGGCCTCGAGATGAAGGAGGTGGCCCGCATTCTCGGAAGGAGCGAAGCGAGCCTCGCCCGCGACTGGAGGTTCTCGAAGGCGTGGCTGCATCGGGAGCTCGAACGATGACCGACTGGGATCGCGTCCAGCTCGAGTTCTCGACCCTGTGCGACCTCGGCGACGAGGAACGCAATCGGCGCCTGCGGGAGCTCGATCAGGAAGACCCCGCGCTCGCGAGCGAGATCGCATCGCTCCTCGACCACTCGCAGCGTGCCGGAACCGGATTCCTCGAGTCCTCGATCTGTCCGCCGCCGGCGACGAGCGAAGCTCCACCGATGCTGGCGAAGGGGCAACGACTCGGGTCGTACATCCTGGACGAGAAGATCGCGGAAGGCGGCATGGGCGAGGTGTTTGCCGCGCACCGGGCCGACGGCCTGTACGAGCTCGACGTCGCGGTCAAAGTCCTCCGCGCCGACATCGCGAGCGATGAGACGAAGGAACGCTTCCGCCTCGAGCGAGAGACCCTGGCCCAGCTACAGCATCCCGCCATCGCCAAGATCTTCGAGGCCGGATCGATGCCCGACGGCCGTCCGTACCTCGTGATGGAGCTCATCGACGGCAAGCCGATCAACGCCTACTGCCGCGGGCATCGGCTCTCGATCGACGACCGACTTCGCCTCTTCGGCGACGTGTGCGATGCGGTGGCTTTCGCCCACGATCGTCTCGTGGTCCACCGCGATCTCAAGCCGAGCAATATCCTGGTTACCGACGAGGGCCACGCGAAGCTCGTCGACTTCGGCATCGCGAAGCTCCTCGACGATTCCGGCAAAGAGGACGCCGGCAATACGCGCCTCCCGGCGTTGACCCCGAACTACGCGAGCCCGGAGCAGATTCGCGGCGAAGGCATCACCGTCGCCTCGGACGTGTACTCGCTCGGCATCGTCCTCTATGAGCTCCTCACCGACGAGCATCCCTACGACACGAACGGCGACTGGCTCGATGCGAAACGCGCCGTCTGCGAGTTCGATCCTCCGCTACCGAGTCGCCGGCAACCCAGGGGCGGGACCTCATCGCTCGCGTCGCAGATTCGCGGCGACCTCGACACGATCGTCTCGGTCGCGATCCGCAAGGATCCCGCGCGGCGATACGCATCGGTGCGAGAGCTCACGGCCGACGTGCGACGCTACCTCGAGGGCCGCGCCGTCCTTGCCCAGGGGGACTCGACCTGGTACTTGATGTCGTGCTTCCTGCGGCGCCATCGACTGGCCGCTTCTCTCGCGGCGCTGCTCGTGGTGTCCGGTGCGCTCGGGATCGCCGGCGTCGTGCGTCAGGCCGAGATCGCGCAGCGCGAGGAGGCCCGAGCCCTCGACGCCGAACGGAAGGCCGCCGCCGAACGCGATCGTGCGCAGACGCTCAGCAGGTTCTGGGAAGGGTTGATCACATCGGCTCGGCCGGGCGAGTACGGACCGGACCTCCCTCTTCGGGTGGTGCTCGACGATGCGGCGCGGACGGCGCATGTCGGCCTCGAAGACGAACCGGAACGCGAGGCGAGCCTCCGACACACGATCGGCAAGACGTACCTGGCGCTCGGCCTCTTCCGCGCGGCGAAAGACAACCTGCAGCGCGCGCTCGACCTGGTTCGAAAGGAGCACGTGACGCCGGACGACATCGCCCGCGTCGAGATCGAGCTCGCTCTGGCGCGAGCGTTGTGCGAGCTGAAGGAGAACGAATCCTCGAACGCCCTGCTCGACGAAGTGATGGTGAAGATCGAAGAGCGAACCGATCGCGTCGACCAGCGCGTCCAGGCGCTCGAGGTCCTCGGAAGCAACGCCCATCAGCTCGACCGCCCCGACGACGCGCGCCGGTACATGAAGCAAGCGCTCGCGCTCGCCGAGACGACCGACGCTCCCGACCCCGTGCACATCGCCAGCATGCTCGCAACGCTGGCCGCGATCGAGTTCAAGGGCGGTCGACTCGATCGAGGCCTCGCGATGGTCCAGGATGCGATGCATCGATTCGAGGACCAGGGCGAAGCCGACTCCCCGGAGGCCCTGCGCGTCCACGCGAACCTCGCCGCGCTCCTTCAGGCCGCCGAACGCTTCGACGAAGCCGAGAAGCAGTACGAAACGACGCTCGCGCTCGCGGATTCCCTCCTCGGCGACGACCATCCCGACACCGGCACCATCCTCCACAACTTCGCCTTCATGGAGGACTCGAGGATGCGAATCGTCGAAGCTGCATCGCTCGCCGAACGAGCCCTCGAGATCCGAGAGCGCACCCTCGGCATCCGCGATGAACGCACGCTCAGCAGCCGGGTCCTCCTCGCGGTGTGCCTCAAGAAGCAAGGCCGCCTCCACGACGCGCGCGATCTCCTGCAACAGGCCCGGCTCTACTCGGACGACGTCCCCTGGGACCTCACGGGCGCCATCGAAGCCCACCTGGCTTCGATCGAGCGCCAGATCGGCAGCGACGACTAGCGCGCCACGAACTCCGTCGCGTACCTGACATCCATCCGCGCCAGGCGTGCGAAGTAGAGGTTATGCGATCAGCTCATCCGGGAGCAGGCCTCGAAGAGCAGGTACCCGTTGATCCCCATCAGGACGATCGCCGGAAGCATCTCCGCGAGGGAGTCGCGGACGCGAACGCGCACCGCGACGCCGAGAGCCATCAACAGGGTCAGTCCGCCGGAAGCGAGCACCGCGATCGGCGTCACGAAGTACCCGACGACCAGGCCGACAGCGCCGAGCACCTCGAGGCTGCCGGTCAGCTTCCGGAACTGAGGAATCCCGAAGCGGGCGAACTCCTCGCGCATGCCGCCGCCGAAAAGGCATCGCAGGCCGTAGAGGAGAAAGAGAGTTACCGAGAGGCCCATGGCCAGCAGATAGAAGCTCGTCATCGGATCACGCAATCGTTGTTGTTGAATCGAAGTTCGACCGAGGAGGAATCTGTAATGCCACCCATCACGATCTCTACCGTTCTTCAGGCCATCGTCGGCGTCGAGCTGCTGCTGGTCTGGGTCGTACGTGCCCGCTGGGCCACGTCGTTTCGGGGCGGCGACGCCAAGACTCTCCGGGAGGAGTTTGCCACCTACGGATTGCCCACCTGGTTCTTCTATCTCGTCGGGGCGCTGAAGATCCCCGCCGCCACTCTCCTGCTCGTCGGGCTGTGGATGCCCGAGGTCGTCCTTCCGGCCGCGGGTGTGATCGTCGTGCTCATGCTCGGCGCGCTCGCCATGCACGCGAAGATCCAGGATCCGCCGATCAAGTTCCGCCCCGCGGCGACCGTCTTCCTGATGAGCGCTGCGATCGTGGCGTTGAGCTTCGTTTGAGGGAGAGCCCGCCCCGCGTGCTCTCGCACCTGTATTCGCCGAGGCCCACTACGCGGATTCCGGGAAGGACCTTACATCCAAGTCCCTTGCCGGTGCGAAAACTCCTTCAGCGGGCGCTCCGCACGGGCGGAGAGGCTCTGCAATTCACCCTGCATCAAGGAGCAGAAGCACTATGAAGGCGACGTGGAACGGGCAGGTCATCGCGGAGAGCGAGCAGACGGTCGTGGTCGACGGCAACCACTACTTCCCGGCCGATTCGATCAAGAAGGAGCACTTCGCACCGAGTACGACCACGAGCCATTGCGGGTGGAAGGGTACGGCGAACTACTACAGCGTCGTGGTCGACGGCAAGGAGAACACCGACGCGGCGTGGTACTACGCCGACCCGCTCGAGGCCGCGGCCCAGATCAAGGGACATGTGGCCTTCTGGAAAGGCGTCGAGGTCAGCTGACGCCGAGCTCGGTCAGTCGGTCACCTCGATCACGATCGAGTTGGTGACGCTCAGCGGGCGGCCTCCCGTCGCGTCCGGATTCGAGATGACGGCTTGCAGAGTCCACCGCGTGCCGAGGGCGAGATACGGCCAATCCCCGGCAGGCAACGACCAGAAGGTCGACGGCGCCGGATCGGGATCGTCCGCCTCTTCACCGAAGTAGCGGCTACGTCCGACGACGCCCCGACGGCCGAGATTGTTCCACACGGCGAAGGGCGCACCGGCTCCGGCAGGCGCGATGCGGAAGTCGAAACAGCTCGAGCCGAGATTCGCAGGAAGCGGCGTGAGGGTCGAGGCGTCAGGAGATCCGGCGTGCAGCTGGACCACGAACGCCCCGTTCCCGCCACCCGCGGGCAGGCTCATCGTGGCGTCGAAGCCCGCGCTTCGCGACACCTGGACTTCGTGGTCCGGCGCGCTTCCGGGCGACCCGTTCACCCGAAGGACGTCGAGTTGATCTCGCCCCTGGCAGTTCGCCACCGTCGCGAGGCCTTCAGGGTAGTGATACCCGAGATCGCGAGGCCCCGTGTCCGGTTGTCCGTCGATACTCGTCGTGCCCGGCGTCTGGGTATCGGTATCGCCCGCGTCCACGCAAGGGCTCGTCGTCGTCCCATCCTGGATCAGGTAGAAGGAGCCCGGGTGGAAGAGCGGATCTTCGTCGAGGATCGCGCCGGCGACCCCACCCTCGACCAGCGAGAAAGACGTCGAGATCCCGCCGCATTCGTCCTCACGAAACGGGTTTCCCCAAAGGATGCAGTGGGACACGAGCACGACCGGCCAGTCGAAGCACTCGAAGTTCATCCCCGTGCTCCCGTTGTCGACGATCGTGCAATCCGAGATGTCGAACCAGTGGTAGTCGCCGAACGTCCATCCGTGGATCCCGTGCCGGTCGTTTCTCGCGATCAGACAGTTCCGGACATAGCTCCAGGTTTCGAGCAGGGTCCCGTCGAACTCGATGCCGTTTCCTTCGTTGTCGAGAATCTGGCAGTCGGCGATATCGGCGACGCTGCTCACGTAGATCCCGCCGCAGCCGAACGAACCGGTGCGGTTGTCTTGGATCCGACACTTCTCGATCCGAGGAAAACCTCCCCGAACTGCGATCCCGGCACCGTCCGAGGCTTCGTTCCCGACAATCACGCAACCCGAGATCGTGGCGAATCCGCGGATCAGGATCCCGCCCCCCGAGCTGTTCCCGCGCCCGCCGGTCACGGTGAAGCCTTCTAGCCTTCCGCCGGCCCCCACGAAGTCGTACATCCGAACCACGCGCCGCGTGTCTTCTCCATCGAGGATCGTCACTTCCGGGCCGGCGGCGCTGCGAACCACGATCTCCTTTCCGGTGAAGTCCACCGTCTCGGCATAGCGGCCGGGCTGCACGAGGACGGTGTCTCCATCCGACGAGGCCGCGATCGCCTCACCGATCGTGCAGAAGGGATCGGCCTCGGATCCGGTCCCCGGACCGGGACAGGTCGCCCGGTCTACATGCCATGTGGTGGACTGAGAGGTAGTGGGCTGAGCCGTGGTGGGCTGAGCGAGCGACAGGATGCCGAAACCGGCGGCAGCGCACAGGATCGCGAATCGCATCAGGAAGTGCATGAGGCGTCCTTTCGGTCGAGGTACCCCCTGTCTTGCCGAGTGAGCCTCGATCGTATCCCCTCACTTCGGGGGGATCAATCCCGTTTCCCCCGACCGCCTCATCGAACGCAGCTCGCGGCGCCTTACGCACCGCGAGCTGCTCGAGCATCCGCTCGCGCTACGGAACGACGCGGACGACCACGGCGTTCGTCGTGCTGGCCCCTCGCGAGCTCACCGCGCCGGGGTCGAGGATCACCGCCTGGAACGTCATCACCGTGCCGACGGGCAGATCCGGGTACACGAAGCTCGTCGTCGCCGGATCGGGATCGTCCCACGGCGTCGCGTAGAACCGACTCTCCCCGACGACGTTCGTCTTGCCGATGTTGTTGGCGACGATCGTGGGCAGCGAGCCCTGGCCGCCCAGGAACGTGAAGCACGACACGCCGATGTCGAAGGGGACGAGCGCCTGCGTCAGCAGTGTCGGCTCCCCCGAGTTCCCGTGGAGGACGAAGCGACCCGTTCCCCCTGCGCCCGGCTTCACGAGCGTCACATGGAGGAGGTCGCTCTCGGTGATCTCGACCGTCCGGTCCGGCCCGCCCGCGGAGCCGTCGACGAAGAGCACGTTGAACACCGAGCCGTTACCCGCGTTGACCGTGCCCTCGAAGCAGTCGAGCCCGACGAAGGAGTACGCCGCTCCCCGGTTCGCATCATCACCCTCTGCCGCGATCAGCGCGAGATCGCCCTCCACCAGCGCGACATCCACGCCGAACTGATCGAAGTCCGCGCCGTCCGGCGCAAGGAGCTTCTGAGACTCGACCCAGGCGTTCCCGCTGGCACGGAACACGTACGTCGAACCGCTGTCCGTGCCGTTCACATCCGTCCGACTCGCTCCGATCAAGATGCGGTCGCCGCGCACGGCAACGGACCTCGCGAAATGATCCCCCAACGTCGAGTCACTGGCGGTGAGCTTCGACTGGAACCCCCAGGCCGATCCGTCGAACCGGAAGACGTAAGCCGCCCCTCGGTTGTCCTTGATGTAGGTCCCGATCACGGCGGTATCGCCGTCGAGCGCGAGCGAGTCGCCGAACTGGTCCGACGCCTGGGCATCGAGCGCCGTGAGCTTCTGTTCTTCGATCCAGGTCGAGCCGTCGAAGCGGAACGCGTAGGCCGAGCCAGCCGCGAACCCGCCATCCTGGTCGCGATCGCCGATCGCGGTCACCAGCGCCCGATCGCCTTGAACGACGACCTGCCGCCCGAACGCCTCGTCCACCATTCCGTCGCTCGCCGTGAGCTTCTGCTCCTCCACCCAGGACGAACCGTTGAACCGGAAGACGTACGCCGCGCCACTGAAGGGGCCGTTCTCGTCGTCGCCGGACGCACCGATCACGGCGACGTCTCCGTCGATCGAGATCGAAGAGCCGAAGGTGTTGTCCGGTGCGGTATCACTCGCCGCAAGCCGCTGCTCGTTCGTCCACGTGAATCCATCGAAGCGATACACGTAGACGGAGCTGGCCAAGACGCCGTCGACGCGATGACCCAACGCCGCGATCATCGCGACGTCTCCGTGGACGGCGACCTCGTAGCCGAACAGGTCGGCAAACTCGGTGTCGGGCTTCTTCAGCTTGTCCGTCTCGACCCAGGACGACCCGACGAAGCGATAGATGTAGGCCGCGCCGCTATCGAGAGCGACGTCGTCGTCGGTGGGGGCTCCGATCACCGCGACGTTACCGTCCGCCGCGACCGAAAGGCCGAAGAAGTCATCGGTATCCCTGTTGCTGGCCGTGAGTTTCAGGGGTCCCTCGAGGTCGGTTGCCAACGACGGCGTCGCCGTGAGCATGACGGCCAGTCCGAACGCGGCGACAACAGCGCCCATCCCTCGGCGCGAAAGGATCGTATCCATCGTCAGGTCCTCCTTCTCGGGACTCGCGCCCCCGTCTGAGATTCTCGAGGCTGCCGGGATCGCCCTCCTGCCGGCCGATCCCACTCGAGACGTACACAGACTTCCACACCCGCGGCTCTCGGCGGCGGACAGTGAATAGAAGAAAAACCAAAGAGTCGTCGCTCAGGGCAGGACCTCGAGCACCACGGCGTTCGTCGTGCTCGCGCGCTTCGGGCTCAGACTGTCGAGGTCGAGAATCACACCTTGGAAGGTCACAGTCGTGCCCACCGGTAGCTCGGCGGGGTCGCCAGTCGGGAGCGCCAGGAAATCGGCCGGCGCGCGAGGCGGGTCGGCGATCGGCGAGCCGTCGAAGTACTGGCTCGCGCCCACCTGGTTCTCCTTGCCGATGTTGTTCCACACCGCGGCCGGCGCCCCTCCCTGGCTGAAGAGCAGCGGGAAGCAGAACGTCCCGAGCTTCGCGGGCAGCGCGGCCTGCGTCTCGATTCCCGGAGCCGCGAGATTCGCGTGGACGACGAACTTGCCGTTGCCCCCGCTCGGCGGCTTCACGATCGATGCGGTGATCGAATCGCCCGGCTGCACCTCCACGTGCCGAGTCCCGGGATTGCCCGGTGCCCCCGCGTTCACGAACAGAACGTCAGTCGGAGTCCCGACCGCGTCGCCGATCGTTCCGCCGCCGCAAGCCGTGTCCACCCGGAACGTGTAGCTGCGGATCCGCCCGAGGTTCATCGAGCGACCGGGGGAGGTCGACGCGGCTTCCTGGCCGTCGCCGGCGAAGGCGTACACCGTGTGATAGCCCTCTTCCAACGGAGCGGTCTCGCCGACGCCCACGCCGTTCACGAGATCGACCGGCGTCCATTCGCCCGACATCGTGTCGACCTGGAACCACACGCGGTCGGCACCCGCCCAGACCGTGGTCGTATCTTCGAAGCGCAGCTCGGTCCGATCCGCGAAGCTACGCGCGCCCCCGAAGGCCTCGACCGAAACGTCGAGGCCCCCGTCGAGCTCTCTCGGCTCGACGCAAACCGCGTCGAACCCGCTATTGAAGCTCATCATGCACAGGTCCCCGGTCGAACGGTGAACCGTCGTCCGGAAGGGAGAGATACCGACCTCGAGCCACTCCCAGGTCGCCTCAGCCGGATCGAACACGAGAAGCTCGGTCCCGTGACGATTGGTTTCCACGTACACGCGATTGCGCACCTCGTCGACGACGACTCTGTTGTGGAGCTCGAACCCTCGATCCTCGCCGAGATTGAACGTGCGCTGCTGCGTCAGGTCCGAGCCGTCGATCTCCACGATCGACCACTCGTCGGGTGCCACCCCCGGCCCGACCATGTACGCCTTGTTCGTGACCGGGTTGTAGCCCATCATGGTGGTGGCCACGAGCAGCAGCGGGAATCCCGTGAACTGGACCGATCCGTCTGCGAGGTTGTAGCGCGCGATCCGGTTCGAGCTCGCGAGGAAGAAGTCGTGCGTCCTCGGGTTCAAGGCGAACCCGCGTCCCCCGGAGGCTCCCGTCATCTGTCCGACCTCGATGGTCGCCCCCACCGAGAGGTCATCGGCCTCGATCGGGATCAGCGAGCCTCCGATGTCATCAAACGCATAGAATCGATCCAGACCCGGATCGTGGAGCAGTGCCTCGACCCGGTCGAACACGTCGATGAGGGTCCACGTCAGGGTCTCTCCGTCGACCACGCGGAGCCGCCCGCTGTTGCCCGTTACCACCCAGACGCGATCGCGGCTGATCTCGGCGATCGTATCCCCCGGTCCGGGAGTCGTCAGGGGCGTGTACCCGTTCGTATCGAGATCGAACACGGCCAAGTGATCGTTCCCGGGACGATTCACCGGCATGTAGAGACGGTTGCGGAAAGGATCCACAGCGATTCCGTCGATCGGCTCCGTGAACGCGATGAACTGGGTAGAGTCGTCTTCCAGGTCGACAATCGTGATGCCGGTCGGCGGGGCCAGGGACGGATTCTCGGCGACGAACAGCCGGTTGCGCACCTCGTCGAAGTGGAAGCGGACCCCATCCGAGAACGGCGGGTTCGTCACCAGGGTGGGATCGAACCCGCCGAGCGTCGCCACCGAGGACGCGCCGTCGAGCGAGATCCACGCGCGACCGGTCACGGGATTCACGGCGCCCCGATACGGCGTTGCGGGAACGACGAAGCTCTCCACGCTGTCGTCCGTGCCGTCGATCACGTCGATCGACGTCGTCGCCGGCACGTACGCGCGGTTGCGCGATGTGTCGAGGATCGTGTCACCGGGCGTCGAACCGACCGCGATCGTCCGCGTCGCGAGCGTCGCGCCGTCGACCACCCGAACTTCGTCACCCCCCTCGCTCGTGACCCAGATCTCGTTCGTGACGGGGTTCACCGCGACGTAGTTCGGAGCCGTGCCCACCGGAACCGTCGTCGTCGAGAGGTCGGATCCGTCGATGATGAGGAGATCGTCCTGGGTGAAACTGGTCGCGTAGACGAGGTCTCGGACCGGGTCAATCGCGATCTCGCTCGGCTCGAAGGGGCTCGTCGAGATCGACTGTGTCGCCAAGGTCACACCATCGATCACGACGATCGTCGTCGTCCCCCGATGGAACCAAACCCGGTTGCGGACCGGGTCGAGCGCCAGGTCGTAAAGCGAGAGCGGTAGCGAGATCGTCTGGAACGAACGGTCTTCACCGTCGATCACGGTGACGCCGTCCCGTCGTCCCACCCAGATCTCGTTCGTGACGGGGTTCGCGACGATCCGACCCGTGAGCCCGCCGGCTCCGATCGGGACAGTCTCGGTCGTTTCGGTCTCGCCGTCGATGACCCACGCCTGGTTCGACCCGAAGCTCAGGTACCAGATCTCGTTGGTGCGCGGGTTCACGGTGATCGCGAACGGGATGACGGATCCCGTCGAGATCGATCGTCTCGTGGAGAAGTCCGTCCCCTCGAAAACGACGATCTCGCGGGCACTCTGATCGGCGACGTAGGTCCGGTTCGTGACCGGATTCACGGCGATCTCCTTCGGCGAGCCGAAGCCGGTCAGGACGGTATCCGCCAGGACAGGCTGTGCCGTAAGGACCATGCTCACAAGGCATAGGGACGAGGCGACGAACGAGAAGCGGCTCATTACAGGATTCTCCGGCTGCGCGGGTGCGGTGCGGGTTCCGGTCGGATCAGACCCCTCTATCACTTCACGCGGAAGTGAGGCGTGTCCGGGGTCAAGAATTTTCACCCGAGTCGGAGCTCGTGGGGGTCCCGCGCCACCGGAGGGTGCCGGTCGCTAGAACTTGTACATCGCCCCGAGGACCGGACCGTGGACGATGAGATCCAGCTCGAAGTTCGAGCGATCGTAGTCGAGCGAGAGCGCGCGGTATCCGCCCCACAGATACCAGTTGCCCTTTTGTCCGAGCTGGTAGCCGGCAACGGCCTCGGCGCCCCAGGACAGATCGGACGAATCCCCCAGATCGAATCCGCCGACGAACGTCCCCACGCGACCGCGCAACCGCTCCGTGAGCTCCGCCGTCGCCTTGATTCCGACCGTGACGTCGTACCACTCCTCGTCGAGGCTTCCGTCCGGGAACGGACCTCCCACCGACACGTCGGCATCCGCGTGCACGGAGAGCACGCCGACGGTGGCGTCGACGTGCGCGCGCCGCTCGTCGCCGAGCCAGTAGCCCTGCGCGATCCGCCGGCTCACGGCCGCACTCACGAGCCAAAGGTCGATCTCCGTGTCGATGTCGAGCCCGTTCATCGTCATGTCGTCCTTCAGGCGCGCGAACGTGGCGTCGACCGTGACTCCCCACTTCTGGTCGTAGGTCACCTCGACACGCCCCTCGACGGCGAAGCTGAGCGACTCCATCACATCCGAGAAGCTCTGGTTGATGTTGGCTTTCGCCGGACCGACCCGGGCGTCTCCGTCGAGGGAAAGCAGCCACGCGTACGGCACCACGACGACGTCCCACTTGCTTTCGCTCTCGGACGAGTCCTCTGTTTCGGGACTCGCGTCTTCCGCTTCTTCTTGGGAGGGCGAAGTCGCAAAGACGGAACGCGCGTCCGGGCGGAGGCTCATCATCGCCCGGACCGCCTCCGGATCGAGCTGCATCGTCGCTTCGTACGAGCTCGGCGCGCGCTCCGTATCCCCTGCGCCCGGTTCGGACGCGGATGCCGCAACGCTCAGGACCATAAGAAGACCGAAGATCGAGGCGATCGTTCGCATGAGTAGCTCCAACCAGACACACAAACGGGTTAGGGGACAGACGACAGCGCGCGAGCTTACCACATCCAAATGTCGGGATGCAGCCCCGAGTTTCGGTTTTGCCGGTCCTGCCGATTTGCGTATACTAGCGCCTCGCACGGCCCCCCTGAGACCGCCGTGCCGGAGAATTTGAGCGAAGCACAACCCCTGTTTCTCACATCAGTTCGAGCAAGGAGAGTCTCCATGCGATTCCTTCTGACCGCACTCGTTTGCATCCTGCCGGCGCTCATGGCGTCCACCGCCGGTGCTCAGGACATCCAGCACGATGCCGAGTACTACGTCCTCGCCGCGCAGAACGGCCAGAAGTGGGCCCAGGATGACCAGGCCGTCAGCCAGAAGCTCGCCGAGCTCCGCAACCAGAACGGCGGCAAGCGACCGAACATCGTCTACATCCTGCTCGACGACATCGGATACGGCGAGATCGGCACCCCGGGCTTGACGCCCTCGAGAGGCTACTCGACGCCGAACATCGACAAGCTCGCTCGTCAGGGGCTCACCTTCCACCGCATGTACACCGAGCCGTCGTGCACGCCGACCCGCGTCGCCATGATGACGGGTCGCTACCCGGTCCGCACCGGCACGACGGAAGCCAAGGCGACGATCGCGGGTGACGGACTCTCGAAGGACGAGGTCACGATCGCCGAGATCCTCCGCGACGCCGGCTACTACACGTCGCACGTCGGCAAATGGCACCTCGGCGATATCGAGCAGGCCTACGCGAACAACCAGGGCTTCATGCACGCCGAGTTCCCGATCCATCAGCAGGGGCAGCTCGCGATCATGTCGCCCGAGGCCGTCAACTCGGACGTGATCCGTGGATCGGATCCGAGCACGCAGCTCCAGACGTACACGCTCGACCGGACGTTCGTCACGAACCCGAGCCACATGGTGACGGGCGTCGAGGTGCGCGACGGCAAGCTCTACGAGGTCGACCTCGAAGCGGGCGAGGCCTGGACGCAGAAGCACTACCGAGAGATGAACGAGCGCTACCAGCGAAACGCCCTCCAGCAGCTCCGCGAGCTGTCCAAGCAGGACAAGCCGTTCTTCCTGAACTACTGGCCGCTGTTCCCGCTGTCCTTCATCCCGTCGGACGTGAAGAAGGTTCGCACGCTGAACGGCGGAACGGTCGTCGAATCGATCGTCGAGGTCGACCAGTGGATCGGCGAGATCATGGACGAGATCGATCGACTCGGCATCGCCGACAACACGATCCTGATCGTCATGGGCGACAACGGCCCGTTCATGCAGTACGCGGGCATCGGCGGCGTGTCGGACCGCGTGTACCGCGGAGGCAAGGCGAGCACTCTCGAAGGCGGAGTTCGCGTCAACGCGTACCTGCGCTGGCCGGCGGCTATCGAGGCCGGATCGACGACGGGCGACATGATCCACGTCACCGACCTCTACACCACGTTCGCCCGCATCGCCGGGGCCACGGACGCGATCCCGCGAGACCGCATCATCGACGGTCTCGATCAGTCCTCGATGATCCTGCTCGGCGATACGCACGGCCGTCGCGACTACGTGCACATCTACGACGGCCCCATGCTCAAGGCCGTCGTCAAGAACAAGTACAAGATGCACCTGCCGCCTCCCGGCACGAACCCGATCGCCGCGAACCTCTTCGACCTGACGCGCGACCCGCGTGAGGAACGACCGCTCGACTCGATCAAGTACGGCCCCTGGGCGGGCGGCCAGTTCGCGAACATGGTGAAGCGTCACATGGCGATGAAGATGAAGTTCAAGGATCGGCCGCCGACGATGGACGTCCCCTACGGCGGCATCGAGAACCTCCGACCGGAGACGCAGGAGCTCCTCCGGATCTTCGCCCTCAGCATGCCCAAGAAGAAGTAGGAGCGAACGATGAGACTCCATCGCCACCGGGTGTCGGCACTCCCGATGCTCTTCGCGTGCACGCTCCTCGTCTCGTGCGTCGGCATGGACGACAAGCGAGAGTTCAACGGCTCGGTTCAGGGCCTCATCGGCCTGTCGATGCTCGGCGACGACGACGTCCAGATCGACGACCGCAGCGAGCTCGATCCGACGCTCGAAGGCGATACCGACGTGTCGACCATGCCGCTCCTCGGCGGCGTGGGACAGATGCCGATCCTCGGTGACCAGTTCCATCTGGGCATCGAGGGCGGCGCCATGTTCAGCTGGGAAAGCGACCGGACGTCGGTGCGGAGTCAGGGCGGCGCGACGACGGTGCGCATCAAGACGTCGATCCAGATGCTCGACCTCTTCTTCGGCCCCTACCTGTCGGCCAAGCTCTTCGACTCGGTGCGCATCTACGGAGGGGTCGGCCCGGCGATCACGATCGCCTGGCTCGACACCGAACGCGACGAGGATGACGGCACGAGCGAGATCGATGTCGACAACCGGGACAACGACACCACGCTCGGTGTCTACGGACGCGCCGGAGTCGACTTCGAGGTGGCCAAAGGCCAGTACGCCGGTTTCGGCGTCCGCTATCTGGATACCGAGTTCAAGTTCGACGGCCACCCCACCGTCGACGTCGAGGGCACGCAGGCCTACTTCACGTACACGATCGCGTTCTGACGGCGGTCGCGGCCGGCCTCTACGCCGGCTCCTGCAGCTCGAGCGTCGACGGGTGGAAGAGCTCCTCGATCGTGAGTCGACGCTTGGACAGGCCCTGCTCGTTCGAGTACTGGAAAAGCGCCTCGAGCGCCGCCCGATTCTCCGCAATGCCGTAGGGCCAGAAGTTCTCGCCCATCAGCGCTCGCGTCTCCTCGAGCTCTTGAGCGAACCACGGGAGCGAGATCATCGCCCACCCGAGATCCTTCATGAACTTGTAGTTCGCCGCCTTCGCCCGAGAGTACGCCTCGAACGCGGCCCTCGGGAGCCCGGGGTCCTTCTCGATCGCGTCCTTGCGGACGGCCACCGCGTGCATGATCGGGAAGATTCCCGTTCGCTTGTAGTAGTCGCGCTCGACGCTGCGGTAGTCCGCGAACAGACGTGCCACCCGCGGATCTCCGTCGATGTAGGCCTGCGGCTCCTTGGCGCTCAAGACGGCATCGACGTCGCCCCGCACCAGAAGCTCGGACTCGTCCCGCCCCTCAGGCCCCTTCGAGACAGGAATCCCCTCCGGAAGAAGCGATTCGTTCTTCGAGACGTTGCCCTTGTCGGAGCTCTTCTGGGACACGATCCACTTCAAGTCGCGCGCATGCACGCCGTACTCGTGCTGGAGGAAGCCCCGGATCCACGTCAGCGAGCTTTGCGAGTACCCCGCCACCGCGACCGTCTTTCCGCGCAGGTCCTCGGGCTTCTCGATCCCGCGATCCGTGCGCACGAAGATGCTCTTGTGGCGGAACGTCCGTAGCGGAAATACCGGGATCAGGGTGTAGTCGCGAAAGCCGTCGTTGGCGAACGCCAGCATGTAGGGGTGCAGGCCGATCTCCTGGACCTCGAACGTCTGCGCGCCCCCCATCGCCGTACCGTTGAGCTTGTAGATATCGGCGCGCACGAACTCGGTGTCGTAGCCATCGATGCCGACTCGCCCGTCGCCGAGTCCCCGCACGCGATCGAACGGGTAGCCCGCGACCTGCAGTCGCCCCTGGCCCTCGGATGCAGCGGCCGGCGCGCCGGCCGAAGGGCTCGCGCAACTCGCCGCGGATCCCGCGCAGAACGCGGCACCCGCGGCGACACCGATCTTGAGAAAGTCTCTGCGACTGCTCACTACTCGCCCGCTCCCCATCGCCGATCGACGTTCTCCCATTCCGGAAGCTTGCGGATGAGCTCGCGCGGATCGAACGGCACCTTGTCCGCCGGCAGTCTCAGCCGGCCGGCCGCTTCGACCTCGGGCCGCGGGTTCTCGATGTTGGCGAACGGGAGGTCGCGGTTCTGTCCCTTGTCCGGGAAGCGCTGCTTCCAAAGCAGGTGGCGAAGCTTCATCGTGTTGAACATGCCCTTCGCCGGGAACATCGGGAGCATCTTGCCGCTGGCCTCGCGCGGGTCGGTGTACAGGTCGTAGAACTCAGGGCCCGAAAGGCCCGGCTTCGCGCCGGTAAGATGTCGCTTGTACCTCCCCTTGACGATCGCCGCGAGCACGTTGCCGGTGTAGATCGTGACGTAGTCGCGTCGGCTCTGCGTGTCGCCTTCGAGGAAGAGCGCCGTCTGGTCGATGCCGTCGACAATACGGTCGGTCGGGATGTGCTGCGTCGCCTGCCCCAGTCGCGCGAACGTCGTGTAGAGATCCGTGATGTGGATGATGTCGCCGATGGTCTGTCCCGGCTCGATCACGCCCGGCCACCAGGCCATGGCGGGGACTCGGACGCCGCCCTCGGTGTAGTCGCCCTTGCCTCCCGCGTAGAGGGTCTCCACCATCCCGACGGGGCCGTTGTGGGTCATCGGACCGTTGTCCGCCATGAGCACGACGAGCGTGTTCTCGGCGATGCCGAGGCGTTCGAGCTGCGCTCGCAGCTTCCCGACTCGATCGTCCATACGCGCCAGGGCTTCCTGCAGAAGACCTCCCGACGCCGTCACCCGATCCGGGAATCCGAGGAAGGACGTGAGCTGCGGCCAGAGGGCCACGAAGAACGGCTTGTCCCCGTTCGCGTTCTTCTCGATGAAGGCGGCGGCGCGATTGAAGAACTCGTCTTCCATCTGCATGTAGGACGCGTGGTTCGGCGGATCGCCGTACTCGCGCACCGGGCCGCCCTTCGTGCCTTCGAGCGCCCAGACGTATCCGCGCGGGCGCCAGCCGGGATCGATATCGTACGGATCCTTGGCGAACAGCTCCGGGAACATCACGCCCGGCGTCAAAGCGGCCATCTGACCCTGCGGGACGTACAGGCTCGGCACCTGGTTGTACGGCGTCCAGAGCGCCTCGTCGAAGCCCTGGTTGGTGAGGTAGCTCGACTCGACGTCGCCAAGGTGAGACTTCCCGTAGAACGCCGTGGCGTAGCCCGCTTCGCTGAGGACCTCTCCGATCGTGACTTCCTCGGCCGCGAGGCCGCCGTACTCGTAGGGGAATCCCACGTTGTACATGCCGTTGCGCACCGCGTGGCGCCCGGTGATCACCGCCCCGCGGCTCGGCGTGCACGACGGCTCCGTGTACATGCGCATGAAGTTGATGCCGTCCGCCGCGATCCGATTCAGGTGCGGCGTCTCCCAGCCTCGCACCTTCTGCAGCGCGGGAATGCCGACCTCGCCGACGGCGGTGTCGTCCCACATGATGTGGATGATGTTCGGTGACTTGCCGTGCTTGCGCTTCAGCTCGTCCAGCTTGGCCTGGATGCGCTGATCTTGCGCCGCCCACTTCTCGCCGTGCTGCGCTTCGAGAACGTAGTACTCGGCGTCGTGGATGATCTCCTGGGCCGAAGCCGGCAGAACCGCCGCAAGCGGCACGAGAGCGATGAGGAGTGAGAGTATCAGCCGCATGGTTTCTCCTTACAGTGTCCGGCGAGATGATGGTTGCTTCGCGTCTCGTGAGCGAGACACCCCCGGATGGCCAGGACGGCCACCGCAGAAACGAACGATCAGGAAGATAGCGGGCTCGCGCGGCGTTTGCAAAAAAAATCGGCCTCGCGATTGGCCCCAGAACGCCTCGTTCGTGCAATCACCAGTACCGTGCGTCCGCACCGGACGCCCCGGGGCATTTCAGAGTATGGATACGAGGCGAACCAAGATGATCGGAAGCACCGCGCCGGCCCGCAAGGCGGCTCACGCAAGGGCTTTGGGAACGGCACTTTTCCTCACGCTCGTCGTCGGCACGGCCGCCGAGGCCCAGACGATCAAGATCCGGAACCGCACCGTCGAGAAGCCGGCGGATCTGTGGGTGGCGATCTACCAGTGCGGCGCGAACAACTGCGAGCGCGCGAAAGGGCCGTGGAAGATCGAGATCGGCGAGTCGAAGACCGTCGACAAGCCCGCCGCCAAGGTCGGATTCGTCCGCAAGGTGCGGTGGTCGAAAGACAAGGACGACCTCAAGAAGTCGATGTCGACGGGCGCCTGGAAGAAGGTCGGCGGGGACGAAGACTTCGGGCCGGCCGGGAGCGGCTACAAGACGTGCAACATCTCCGACCGAGGGCACAAGGGCCGCTACAAGAGCAAGACCGACGCCGGTCTGTGGATCGCCGAAGGCTGGGAGAACACCTGGGACAAAGTGTGGGGGCCGCTCAGCAGCGCGGGTGACAACTGCACGGTCGTGAACAACACCCGCCGGACCTACTGGATCAGCGAGTACCAACGCAAGACACAGTACGCCGGTCAAGCTCGTCGGCTCCAGGGAGGATCCGGCTCGAAATGGAAGCTCGAGCCCGGCGAATCGCTCACGTTCAAGAAGGACAAGCTCACGCCCGGCTACACCTGGCGCTGGGTCCGCTGGCAGAAGAAGGAGAATGCTCCCTACAAAGTCGAAGGGAAGGACTTCGGCGATCACTCGGGGTGGAAGTCGAACTACAAGGGCGTCGGAAGGATCTACATCGACTACAAGCGTGACGGCAGCATCAGGGGGTACAACCACCTCGAGTACGTGACCAAGCGCGAGCTCTTGCACGAGGGCGTCCACGCGCTGATTCAGTCGATCTTCGCCAAACCCGACCGTCGTCTCTCGCTCCCGGACTGGCTTCTGAAGGAGCTCGGCATCGACGCCCTGATCGCCGATGCGCAGTCGCGGCTGACCGAGTCGTTCGGCAATCTCGATCCGGTCGCGCTCGTCGAGAACCAGCTCGCACCGATCGTCAACGGCGCCCTGCCGGCAAGCGAGGTCGTCGCCGTGGCCAACCGCGTGGTGAAGCTCAACAACAACCTCCCCGAAGTGCTGGCGCTGCTCGCTCCGGGATCGGCCAAGCCGAAAGACGCGAAATCGATCCGCAATCGACTCAAAGGCCTCGGCATCCTTGTCTCACCGGGACAACAGGTCGGGAACAAGACGACCCTCGCGGCCGGGATCACCGCCGGCGGACAGCTCGAGTTCGAGTATCGCGGCTTCAACGTCGCCTTCGTCGTGAACCTCACGTTCCTCACGGACTCGGACTCGGACGACCTCTCGCTCGGATACGGAGTCACGCTGAGCCGCGACTTCAATCTGGACGTGAGCGGCGCCTTCGGGGGCGGCGTCGGAGGCATGGTTGGAATCCCGCTCATCTGGGAGGTCGGGAACGAGCCCGAGACCGTGACCCTCGGAATCGCCGGCGGACAATCGATCGATTTCGCGCGGCAGATGGGCGCCCGAGGAGGCGGCATCGACATGATCCTTCCCCCGCCGCGCTCGAAGAACTGGCAGCCCACGCGCATCCGCGGGATCATGCCCTACCTCGCGGTCGACTACATCAAGCGCGCGCAGGAGCCCGAGTTCGCCGGGCGCGACTGGACGGCCGGCATGACCTTCCCGGTGATCGGGATCTCGGGGTCGACGTCGCTCTGGAGCGAGAAGAAGTAGCTCGAGCGTCACCGCTCTCGAGGCCTGCCAGGCCGCTAGCGTCGCGTCACGATCAGCGCCAGGTGCGAATGAGCTCCTGCGTTTCGGGGCCGTAGTTGCGACGCGTGCGCGCGCCGTACTCGCTCATCAGACTCTCCCAGGTCCGGTAGCCCGCCTCGGTGACGACTTCCGCCGGGAGGAATCGAACGACAATGTCCACCGGCTGCGAGATGCCGGCACGCACGTCGTCCTGGAGCGAACGGAGCTGCTCCACCGTGAGCTTGTCGAAGCCGGATACTTCGACAAGGACATGGTAGCGACCCTCGAGGAAATTCAGCGTCGTGTGCTGAACCGAGTGATCGCTCTTCGCGAGGGAGGCCGCGGCGATCCCCTCGATCTTCTCGATCATCGCGTGCTCCTCGTCCGTCTTCGGTCGGCGCATCAGGAACTCGAAGTGCATCGGGCCCTCGCTCGTCTGGAGCTGATTGCCCTGCATCACGACCAGCATCACGCGCGGATCCTCGAAGCGCTCCCGCAGAGCCCCCTCGACCTCCGCGATTTCGGAATTGCGAAGCGGCCGCGGGCCTCGAACCGTCGCCAGGAACGACGGGGCGCCGCCCCAGTCCGTGACCTGCAGATCCGTCAGGCGTTGTCCCAGTCGTTCCCCGAGATACTCGCGAATCGTCTGCTCCGACTTCTCGAGCCGCTCGGAGTCCGCGTTCCATTCGACACCCCATCCATCGAGGGTTTGCCGATAGGTCCGCTCCGTCGAGCCCTTGGCCGACACACTGGTCGTGAGGGTCGAGCGGATGTACAGCTCGCACGGTCGCTTCATGTGCTCCTCGAGCCGACGCTCGACGGCGGCTACATGGCGCGGGCTCGGCTCGACCGACGAATGGACGCGCGCCATCACTTTGATGGTGCCGCCCTCTTCCTCGACCGCGAGACGGACCAGCTCGCTGACCCGGTAATCGGTGAGCGCGCCCGAGAGGAACGACTGCACGTTGAAGCGGATCCGCTGCATCTTCACGACATCGAGCAGCTCCATCGACAGGAAGACGCTCAGCAAAACGAATCCGACGACGGCGAGACCGAACCGGCGCGCCAGGCTCTGTCCCGAGCGGTCGTCGCGCGTCTGAGCGAGCCCCGCCAGCGAGAAGATGATCGCGGACACGAGAAGGATGCAGATGAAGTTCGTGAAGAACAGCAGGAAGGATCCCCATGCGCCGTAGTAGGCGCCGAGCGCGAGGCACAGGCCGGCGTTCGCGAGCGGCGGCACGATCGCAGTGGAGATCGCGACGCCCGGCAGCGCCGGACTGACGCGCTCGTCGACCAGCGCGTACGCTCCCGCGGCACCGGCGAAGACGGCTACCATGAGATCGAGCACGTGCGGCGAGGTGCGGCTCAGCATCTCGGGCGTCGCTTCGTAGAAGGGCAGGATGCCGCCGATGCCGCACGCCACGCCGATAGCCACGAGAACGCCGAGCGCCTCCGAGCGAAGCGCGCGGCCGAACAGGCGAGAGTTCCCCTGCACCAGCGAGAGCGCGAGGCCGAGGATCGGCGTCATCAACGGAGCCACGAGCATCGCTCCGATCACGACCGCCGTGCTGTCCATGAGAAGGCCGAGGGTCGCGATCATCGCCGACAGGCCCGTGAACAGGAAGAAGGTCGACCGAGGATGCGAGCCTTCGGCCAGCGTTTGGTTGACGACGATACGGCGTTCTCGAGAGACGCCGACGATCTTGATCTTCATCAGGGTACGAGTCCGATACTGTGGTTCGAGGTTCGTGGAAAGCTCCACGGTGAACGCCCCTACCTTAGCGGCGCCGACTCCCGGCGCAATCCTTCGCAGCGGCCGGACTCGCAACCCATCCTGCCAGGCCGCCTTACCGGCCGATCCGGGCAATTTTTCCTGCGAAACCCCAAACTATCGGGAGCTCGAACGACGCTCCCCCGGTGGAAAGGACTGGGTCCCGTTGTGCCGTAGGCACGTGGTCAAAGCGCAGAATGGAGGTATCGGGTATGAAGAAGTTCCATCGTTCGTGGGGTATCGGGCTCGCAATCCTCGTTTCGTGGCTGCTGGTTCCGGCTGTCCACGGCTCCTCGACGCTGACACGAGATCAGGATCCGCTCGTTCTGACCGGTAGCGATCTGCCCACCCTTGTGGGCACGGCCGTCGATCGGGTCGTCGGGTTCCGCCGCGATGGCGGAAGCTGGGTGCAGATCCCCGTCCAGATCGACGAGCGCAAGTACGTCGACTTCGGGGACGTCTATAATGCCGCCGCGATCGGCCTCGGCACGACCGCCTACACCGATCCGGCTACGCACATCGGACCGGATACCGACCCGGCCTTCGACGCCGACGACGAGATCTGCTTCATGGCTCCCGACGCGGGTTGCATCGCCGCGCCCTCGGCCGGCCATCCGGCAGGCGTGCTCACCACGGGCGGTGTCGAGCTCCAGATCCACGACCCGCTCGACGGCGGGCTCGGCTACGTCTACCTGTTCGAGTCGGACGGATCTCTGTCGCCCGACGCCGGTGCCGACTACGTGACCTACACGTTCGACCTCGTCGCTGGCGCGTACATCCCGAACTACAACACGGGCATCGGGTTCAATCCGGAAACGTCGTTTGCCGAGACCCCGCATTACCGAACCGAGTTCAGCGATCGGTGGATTCGCGACGTCGTCCAGATCACGGCGGGCGGCGCCACCGGCGTCGACATCCTCGATCGCAACAAGCCGATCTTCGCGCCCGGCGTCTGCAACCGCACCGAGGAGACCTTCAGCAACGGCGGTGGCGCCTTCTTCGCGAACATCGACGGCGCGGTACGCGGAATCCGCTCGTACATCGGCGCGAACAGCGGCCCGCTGACGGAGCGCGTCCATCGCTTCTACGCCAAGCGCCAGGACGTCCGCACGAATCTTCGCGTCCATCCGATCCAGAGCGTCGCGACCCTCTACGACTACTCCCCGGACGCTACCGGCATGATCTACCGGAGCTCGGCCGAGACGTCGGGAGTCCTCGTCGACGGCACGCCGGACGTCGCGGCCACGGGTGCGATCGACTGGGAGATGGTCACCGGCCCGCAGGGCTCGCTCGTGTCGGCGTTCCGCTTCGACACCGACATCCCCGGCTTCACGTGGACGTCGTACTATTCCGACGACGCGGCCACGTCCGTCGTCCAGTGCACGGGAGACGCCTCCGAGTACGCGACCAGCGGTCCGTTCATCGACCGGAACATCCCGAACACCGACCCGCGTCGGGGCGCCGCCAACATCCTCGTCCTCGAACGCATCGTCACCTATGATCCGCCCGGACTGACGCTCGCGGATGCAGAGCTCCGGCGGGACCGAGCGCAGACTCCCCTCGGCGTCGACGTGTTCGACTTCGACCCGGTCGCGGGTGGCGTCACGATCCTCCTCACGCCCCAGTCGACCACCGCTCCCCCCGGCGGCTCGCTCTTCTACGACGTGCAGGTCGAGAACACGGGAAGCTCGGACCGGACTGTCGACATCTGGATCGACATCCTCCTGCCGGACGGCTCGCCCCACCCGGCGAATCCGGTCATCGGCCCGAAGACGAAGACGCTCCGCGCGGGGTTGAACGTGACGCGCACGGTGCGACTGCGCATCCCGTCGTCGACGCCGCCATCGGGGCCCTACACGCTCCGCGGATCGATCGGCGCCTTCCCGGACGGGCCGGAGGACCAGTCGAGCTTCGAGTACACGGTCGTCGCCCCGTAGTGCTGCCCGAGAGCCCCCTTGACGCCTGCGTCGAGGGGGCTACAACTTTCTTAACCCCGCGCCAGGGACGAACGTCCGCAACGATCGTCCCTTCTTTTTTGCCCACAGTCGCGGCGCTATCAAGAAAGGTTCGCAGCCATGTCGAAGACCGTGCACGCCCTGGGTGCCGTGCTCCTCCTTGCCGGACTCGCAAGTCCGTCGACAGCCGAGGTTTGGGTCTACGGACTCAACCTGAAGGGCAAGGTGACCTGCAACACCGTGATCCTCGAGAACAACGGAAGCAACTTCTCGGACGACCCGCCTCGCAACGTCCATGAGGCCTGGGCCGACCTTCAGGTGGAAGGCGAGGACCGCTACGTCCTGCGGCGCGACGGCCGCATCAAGAAGAACAACGAGAACTTCGCCGATCTTCCGGGGTCGGTGCTGAACGGCGAGTACTGGATCTCGCTGTCGATCGACGGCGGCACCGTCTGGAGCGTCAACCAGGCCGGGCTGATCGGCCGCAACGACGACGTCCTCGACGTGATCCCCGCGGGCGACTTCGTCTTCACGTCGTCGGTCGTTCGGGGCGGCACGCTGTACAGCCTGCGCTCGGACGGCGCCATCTTCCGAGGCACCGAGCAGATTCCGTCGTGGAAGTTCACGGCCGGCACCGGAACGTCGGGCCGACCGGACGGCGAGGCCTCCGACACCGTGTGGATCTCGATCGTTCTGCACCCGACGAACAACCGCCTGTACGCCCTGCGCGGCGACGGGCGCATCTACCGCACGACGTCCGACGGGATCCTCGGCCAGGAAGTCGAGCGGCTGCCGTTCCCGGCGAGTGGCTCCATCGAAACGGCGGACCTCTACGCGGAAGTCGAGTTCATGGGCGACGGTTCCTGGGTGGCGCTTCGCCGCAACGGCGAGATCTATACTCAGACGAGCCCGTTCGATCCGGTCGTCGACTACCCCGGCAACGCCAACAGCGACAGCGATGTCTACGTCGATCTCGAGACGTCCGGGATGAACTGGATCGCCCTGCGCTCGAACGGCCGCGTGTACGCCGACCTGTCCACGACCGAGATCGTGAACCTGGACGGCGACCTTTACACCAAGCTCGCCATCGGCGATGAAGCGCCGAACCTCGATTCCGCGAAGAACGAGAAGCCGGTCGCGACGACCTACAATACGACGACCGTCGTCGGGACGCCGGTCACCATCCCGATCACCGTCACCGACGTGAACGAGGCCGAGGAAGATCTGCTCATCACCGTGACCGAGATCCCGCCGGGCTCGGTCTACGACCCGAACACGCGTCTCCTGACGTGGAACAACCCGGGTCCGAAGGGCAACTACAAGTTCAAGTTCACGGCGGACGACGGCGTCAACAAGCCGAAGAAGTTCACCAACAAGATCAAGGTGAAGGATCCGAATCCGAAGCCGGACAAGAACAAGAAGCCGTTCGCGCCGAAGATCAAGAAGGGTCAGCCGATCGTCGAAATTCCGTACCAGATGCTGATCGTCGTCGACGACCCGGACGGTGACGACCTGACCGTCACGTTCGACCCGGCCGCGTACCCGTTCAACGCCGGCGCCACGTACGACGACTCGACGCGCATCTTCTCCTGGACGCCGCGCATCGCCGACATCGGCAAGCCGAAGGTCCAGTTCGAGGTGACCGACGGCATCAACAAGCCCGTCAAGATCAGCGTCAAGCTCACCGTCGTGAACAGCCTCACCGTTCAGCCGATCGACCTCTAGATCGGCCGACGGGCACCGCAGAAAATCACGGCCCGGGGCGGAAGGACGACCGTTCTTCCGTCCCGGGTCGACACCTCCCCCTTCCCGCGCTCACACCTCGCTTCAGAGGGTCTCCACCACGACGGCATTGGTCACCGCCGCGATGCCGTTCGGCGATCCGCCGTCCAGGATGAGCCCCTGCAGGGTCACGGTCACGGGCTGCCCGATCCCGTTCGGAAGCACGAGCAGCGTCGACGGCGCCGGATCCGAGGAGACGTCGGGCACGCCGAGCAGCCCCGTCCTTCCGATGTTGTTCCACGTACGCTTGAGACCCGGGGACGAAGGCGCGACCGGGGGGATGGATCGGCAGAAGTGACCGAGCTCGAAGGGAAGCGGCACGACGGTCGAGTCGCTCGGTTCGTGAAGCAGCGCGTAGGCGACGAACCTCGACGGCCCCGCGGGCCGGGACGGCGGCGCGGCCATTCGGATCTCGAGCGGGTCGTCCTTGGCGAGGCGGACGACACGCTCGGCGCCGTCCCCCGCCGAGTCGTTCACGAAGAGCACATCCACGGGAGTGCCGTTCGCGGCGTCGACGTTGCCACGGCGGCAGCGCACGCCGTCGAAAGTCCGGTTCCGGTGCACGTAGACGCGCTCGGATTGAAGCCCCGTCGCCACATCCAAGTGTGAGTCACCATCGAAGTCGGCCACGACCGAGGACCTCGGCGAGAACACGGCGCTCAGCTCGGTTCGAAGCTCGAGCGTCCCGTCGCCGCGCCCCCGGAAGATCTGGATCCGGTCGTCTTCCTTCAAGACGACGGCGACGTCGACGTTGCCGTCTTCGTCGAAGTCGCCCGACGCGACGTGGACCGGCTCCTCTCCCACCTCGATCTTGTCCAGGAGACGGAAACCGCCTCCGACTCCCTTGCCGAGCATCACGGCGAGCTCGTCGGCAATCGGTAGCGCCACGAGAAGGTCGACGTTTCCGTCCCCGTTCAAGTCCGCGGTCGTGACCCGACCGGGCTCGTCGCCGAGGTCGACTTCGGCGGCGAGCACGAAGGTCCCATCGCCCACACCCGAGAAGATGGAGACCCATCCCGGCGAGCTCGTGACCACGACGTCGAGGTGTGCATCGGACGAGTCGAGCTGGGCGATCGCGAGCCCTCTCGGCGTCCGACCCAGCGAGAGACTCGCGGCGGGCGTGAAGCTGCCGTCGCCGACCCCGAGTCGAACGGGGAGCTCGTTCGTTTCGTCGGCGACCACGGCATCGAGATGCCCATCCGCATTCAGATCGGCAACGGCGACCCACTCCGGACGCGGACCGACGGGAGTCGTGGGCCCGGCGGTGAGTCCCCCGGCGCCATCGCCCGTGTAGGTCGCGAGGACGGACGGGCTGATCGTGATGCCGAGCGTGACGACAACGTCCAGGTGGCCGTCTTCATTGAAATCGCCGCTGGCGATCGAAGAAGGAACTCCTGGAACCGACGGCCTCGAGCCCTCGCCGAGCTGCCCCGAGCCATCGTTCCCGAGCACCGAGAGGTCCGACGTTCCCTGATTCGCCGTCACGATATCGGGCGAACCATCCTCGATGAAGTCGCCCACGGCAAGGGAGAACGGATCGTCTCCCGTTTGCGTACGCGCGACCTCGAGCAGCCCGTTCGGCCCGCCGCCGAAGTGGACCGAGATCGTCGGGTTGAAGAACGACTCGTGCTGGAGGACGACGACGTCCGGCCGCCCGTCCAGATCGACGTCGGCGCTTTCGAGGGCGACCTGAAAACGCCGCTCGGTCAGGAAGTTCCGGGGGGCCTCGAGTCCGCCGCTTCCATCGCCGCGGAGCCAGGTGATCTGCTTGAACGGAGCCGTCGGCAGAACATGGGCACCAAAGACATCGGCGAACCCGTCGCGATCGAAGTCCGCGACCACGATCTCTTCGAGCTCGATTCCGATCGCGTAGGCGACATGCAGACCAAAGGTGCCGCTTCCCGTCCCGAGAGCGAGCTCGATCGCGTTCGGCGTGCCGGTCTGCGAGACGACGTAATCGAGGTGAGTATCGTTGTCGAAGTCGGCAACGAGGATCTCGTATGGGGAGCCCGCGGTCGCCCGGGTCGTGGGAGGTTCGAACGACCCGTCCCCCACGCCGAGAAGCGTCGTCACGTCCGAGCTGTCCTCGTTCGCCACGACGACGTCCGCGTTTCCATCGCCGTCGAAGTCGCCGCTCGCAAGGCTTCGTGATCCGCTTCCGCCGGTGGCGATCGCCGACGGCGCCGCGAACGTTCCGTCACCATACCCGAGCAAGAGCACCAGCCCGTCCGTGGCCGACGCGACGCCGACATCGACGTGACCGTCTCCGTCGAAGTCCTCCGCCACGAGATCCATCGCCTGGTCGACCGTGGACGTCGAGCCCACAGTAAACGTGCCGTCCCCGTTCCCGATCAGCGCGACGACATTGTCAGCCTGAGTTCGATTGCAGCCGACAAGATCCAGAACGCCGTCGCTATCGAGATCCGTCGTGATCAGCGCGGTCGGAAGGGTTCCCAGTGCGTACGAGGGAAGCACGAGAGTCGGGTTCCCGTCCGCATCCCGGAGATAGACTCGGATCCCGCTCCCGATGGCCGCCGCGAAATCCGGGATCGAATCGCCGTCGAAATCCCCGATGGCAATCTGATCGAGCTCGCCTTCGTAGAGCACCTGCGGGCCCGAGAACGAGAGCGGCGGCCCGGATTCGGGGGGACCTGCGTACGCCGCCACCGCCAGAGCGAATACGAACGACCACGACGGGATGAGTCTCGCTTGCATGATGTCCTCCTCGCACGTCCGCTTGCCCCTGCTTCCGAGTCTAGGCGAGGGAAGATCCGATCGCAAGCCTCACCTGCCTGTTGCGGTCACGAGGTTGGGAATCGACCATGGGAGGCTTGTTCTGTTAGCCTAAGCCCCCCAGGCAGCACGAACCCAGGGACCCGTGAGGATCGAATGAAGCTCGCGTACGGCATCGTGATCGCACTCATCGCCGCCGGCCTGACATCGGCCACCGCCGAAGAGTCGCCGAAGGACGACACGCCCGAAGAAGTCGTCCCGCGTTTCACCATCTCGACCATCGCAGGAACGGGCGAGCGCGGCATGAGCGGCGACGGCGGCCCCGCCACGACAGCCGTCCTCCAGCGTCCCACCTCCGTTGCGCTCGACAGCAAGGGCAATCTCTACATCGCCGATGAGCAGAACCGTCGCGTGCGCCGCGTGACGCCCGACGGGATCATCTCGACGGTCGTGGGCACGGGCAAGACCACGTGGCAGGACAAGGAGCTTCCGGCCACGGAGACGAACCTGTCGAAAGCGTACGGCATCGCGATCGACCACAAGGACAACCTCTACGTGCTGAGCCGCCAGCACTCGAAGATCTTCCGCGTCGGAGCCGACGGTATGGCGCGCTGGATCGCCGGCACGGGCAAGACCGGCTTCAGCGGCGATGGCGGAAAGGCCACCTCGGCGCAGATCAGCTTCCCGGCGCATCTGGTCGCGGACAAGGCGGGCAACCTCTTCCTCGCCGACACCGGAAACAACCGCATCCGCAAAATCACGCCCGAAGGTGTCATCACCACGATCGCGGGAACCGGCGACCTCGGCTACGGCGGCGACGGCGGCCCGGCCACCGAAGCCGTGCTCGGCGCTCCGTCCGCGATCGATCTCGACGCCGAGGGCAACCTCTACATCGCCGACTTCTACAACCATCGCGTCCGCAAGATCGGCACCGACGGCATCATCCACACGATCGCCGGAACCGGCACGTCCGGCTACAACGGCGACGGCGGTAAGGCCACCCTCGCGCAGATCGGCGATCCCTGCGGCGTGGTCGTCGACGAGAGCGGCTTCGTCTACATCGGCGACCAGGCCAACCTGCGCGTCCGCGTGGTGACGCCCGCCGGCACGATCCACACGGTCGCCGGCACCGGCGAGCGCGGCCTCACCGGCGACGGCGGCCCGGCCGAACAAGCGCAGATCTCCCACCCCCATGTCCTCGCCCTCGGCAAGGACGGAAGCCTCTACGTCCCCGATCACCTGAACGCGGTCGTGCGCAAGCTCACTCCCGTTTCGAAGTAGCCGGCGGCATTCGCGGACGGGACTGGAATCGCGCCATCGCCCTCGTTACGATCTACGCCGAGTGAGGGGGCGTGCTCCAAGCCGGTGGGACTCGGTGGTCTTGGCCATCGGGCGACACCTCTCCGGGGCTACCCCGGGGAATCGAAGCACCCCGACTTTCTGCGTCGCGCGAGCCTCGCTACGCAGTGCGCGTACCCGCGCACAGAAGCTCGCGCGGGACGAGACTCGTTGGAGCGCGCACCCTCACTCCCTACCGAGACATCCAGGCCCGGACTCGAAGGACGGCACGCGGGGACAAGAGGCGAACGAAGGTGAAGCCACGTCGACGAGGCACTCTGCGCAAGCACTTTGGCCTCCCCTATCTGCCCTCGCTTGACGCCCTTCAGCAAGCGATCGGCATCGCGCCCTCGGAGCTCGATTGGCACGCCGACATCCGGTCCCTCGAAGCGAAGGTCTCCCGCGAGCCGCTCCGGCACTACCGCTACCACTGGGAGATGAGGTCGGCACGCGGGCCTCGCCTGATCGAAGCCCCCAAACCCCGTATGAAGGAGATCCAGCGCAATCTCCTGATTCGCTTTCTCGACCGCATCCCGCCTCACACGTGTGCCCACGGTTTCCGGCGCGGTCGCTCGATCAAGACCTTCGCAGGACCGCACGCGAACCGCCACACCGTACTGCGTATGGACCTCGAGAGCTTCTTCCCCTCGATTCCGATGGCACGCGTTCAAAAGCTCTTCGTGCGGCTCGGGTACTCGCGGCGGATCGCGGACCGGCTCGCCGGCCTGTGCACGAACACCGTGCCGGCATGGGTGCTCGATCTGTACGACCCCATGGTCACCGACCGGATGCGCCGGCAGTTCCGGCGATACTATCGACGTCCACATCTGCCGCAGGGAGCCCCCACGTCTCCCGCAGTCGCCAATCTCTGCGCCTACGGCCTCGACCGCAGACTCGTCGCGATCGCCGACGCCGCCGGTGCGACCTACACCCGCTATGCGGACGACCTGCTCTTCTCGGGAGGATCGAACTTCGGGCGTTCGGTCCACCGATTCCGGGACGCCGTCCACGGGATCCTTCTCGAGGAGGGCTTCGAGCTGTGCGTACGAAAGACGCGGATCATGCGCCGGAGCGGTCGGCAGCACGCGGTCGGGATCGTGCTCAACCGACGCCTCAACGTGCGGCGCCGCGATTACGATCGGCTCAAGGCGACTCTCCACAACTGCGCGAAGCTGGGCCCCGCCACGCAGAATCGCGACGGGCTCTCCGATTTTCGCGCGCACCTTCTCGGCCGGATCGCTCACGTCGAGATGATCCATCCCGACCGCGGATCAAAGCTTCGGGAGATCTTCGACCGAATCGACTGGCTCGCCGAGGACCGATCCGCGGACGATCGTTGACCGCGAATCCGGTTCGCGTCGAGGTAAATCCGGTGCGGCGTGTTATCCTCGCGCCGCGCGCTCGAAGGTCGCTCCGAGTGAAGCCATCGCCGTGCGCGGACCGATCTTCGGTGCCGAGATTCGCCTGAAAGGAAACTCCATGCGAAGTACAACACGAACCTGGATGGGGATGGTCGCACTCTTCCTCGCCCTCACCGGATGCAAGACCCTGATCCACGACGACATCACGGCCACGCCGCAGCGGCCGACAGTCTCGTCCGATACGTCGACCACGGCCGAGGGCACGGCCGAGCTGGAGGCAGGCGCGGCGATCGATCCGGGCGACTCGCGCGACATCCCCCTCACGCTCAAGATCGGCCTCAACGAGCGCACCGAGCTCTTCACCAGCTGGTCGCCGTATCAGAAGGTCGATCTTCCGGGAACCGACGGACGCGGGCCGGGAGACGTCTTCATCGGCACGCGAACGCGTCTGTTCGAGGAGAAGGAGTCGCGACCTTCGGGAGCCCTTCAGCTCCAGACGAAGCTGCCCGCGGCCGACGAGGACGAAGGACTCGGGAGCGGCGAAGTCGACTTCTTCGGCGCGGGGATCCTCACCAAGAACCTCGGGCCCGTCACGACGACCGGCTTCTATCAGCTCGGCTTTCTCGGCGAGGTCGACGACGATGGAACCGACCTCGAGCACACCTTCGCGATCGCCGCTTCGACATCGATCGGCGACGGCTTCAGCGTCTTCGGCGAGGCGGCCGGCATCTTCACACCCGAGGCCGACGACGAGCAGGTCTTCGCCACCACGGGGATCGCGTTCTCCCCTGGTTCGAGCATCGTGTTCGACGCGGCCGTCGTCACCGGCCTGAGCGACGATGCGCCCGACTTCCAGATCCTCTTCGGCGTCACGACGAACCTCGGCCGCCTCTGGACGCCCTCGGACGACTGACGCTCGCCACGATCAGCGGAAGACGTATCCGGCCCAGGAACGCGCCGGCACCGTGACGGAAAGCGTGACGCGGTAACCGCGATCGAGGTCATGCTCGACCGACGCCGACTCGCCGTCGAGATCGGTCGCCGCGACGCGCGCCTTGTCCGTGAAGCCTGCGTAGTAGAGCGGCACCGTGATCGTCTTCGTGACCTCGCGTTCGAGCGGATTGAAGACCATCAGGAACGCCCGATCGTCGAGGCTCGGATTCACGTGCAGCATCGCGTCGAGATCCCGTCCGTCGGCACGGCGCAGGTGCAGCAGATCGGATTCGAGGATCGCGCGGTAGCGCTTGAAGAACGCCACCCATCTCGTCACCAGCGCCTTCGTCTCCTCGGTGTCGTACAAACGCGGTCCGCGCCAGCACGCCTGGACGCCGAGCCCGAGGTTGTTCGCGAGATGCGCCTCGTAGTCGGGCAGGTGCTCCGCGAGCGGCTCGAGAGTCGCCGCCGCCCCACCGCCGTGATACTGCGTGAGCGGCACGAACATCCATCCCATGCTCGGCGTCTTCTCCCACGTCCCGTCGAAGATGTTCTGACGTCCGTGGAGGACCTGCTCGGCGCGAGGCAGCGACCAGTTCGTCTCGCGGTATCCCATGCCGACCTTGTTCGAGCCGGACAGGATGTAGAAGTCCGGCACGTTCAGGTACACACCCCGCTCGCGGCACCAACGGTAATAGCGAGAGATCGTCCTCCACTGCGTCCACTGCGAGTCCTCGTAACCGCGATGGCCAGGGTGCGAGGTCGAAGCGCAGGTATCGCCCGGATACGATCCGTCGTGCTCGAGCAGATCGAAGCCCGTCGCATCGTAGAACGCGTAGAGCTTGCGGAAGTAGTCCGCGCCCCACTCGCTTCCGATACACGGCGAGTTCCCGAAGTTGGCGCCGCCGGGCTTCCCCGTCTCGCGATCGATCACGTCGACCTCGGGCGAGATCTTGCGGCTCGCCAGCAGCGAGTACCCGCCGAGCTCGATGCCGCGTTCGTGGGCGTAGTCGGCCAGGCCTTTCAGCTCCGCGAGGTAGGCCGGATCTTCGTTCTCGATCTGGAAGCCGCTCCCGAAGGTGAGGATGACCATCTCGAACCCGACCTCGGCGCACTGGTCGACCGCAAGACGCACGGCATCCGGGTCGGCTTGCCGCACGTGCATCATCAGCGGGTTCTCGGTGCACCAGGGCGCGAGCGTGCGGAACATCCGGCGCACGGCCAGCCCCTGTCGCTCGCGATCCGTCGAGTCGTGCACGAGCAGGAACGTGCGGAACGATTCGAACCGTTCGCCCGGCTCCAGACGAACGGCCGGCCCGAGCGGCGGACGCGACTCGAAAGTCAGCGGCGCATCGCGGCGGTAGTTCACCTGCGTCGTGTACGCAGGGTCGGGCACCCAGTACGACGTTCGGTTGGCCGACTTCGAGTCCATGCTGCGAAACGAGAAGTCGGAGAACGTCTGCAGATCCGGAAGGCGCTGCATGCGCGAGCTGTCCACCATCGATTCCGCCTCGACGATCGCGAGGATCTCGCTCGTGAACGAGTCCAGCGTGACCGCCCGGTCCGATCGATTGACCACCTCGATCCACTTCCCGAGGCACGGGATCCCGTCGTAGATCTCGTGATGGACGATGACCTCGAGATGCGGCAGGCGTTCCCGAAGCGACGCCGGCGTCTCGAAGCGAAGGGCGAGGGCACGACCGGGAGGCGGCCAGGGGCGATCCTCGGAATGGCGCACGCGCTTCCACGCGAACGGAGCGCGGATCTCGCCCGACGCGAAGCCCGTGAAGGCGAGCGCATCGGGGGTCGGCGTCATCGCGTCGAGCCACTCGGGACGCAGGTACGCACGGTCGGTCTGCCCGACGAGCCCGCCGACCGCGATCTCGGCGCCGTCGACGACCAGCCGCGCCTCGGGCCCGACGGCGCGCAGCAGCGAAGCCCCCGTTCGGAGGTTGTCGAGCGCGACGGTCGCGGCGCCCGGCCGCAAGCGGAACGACCGACGGACGAGACCGTTCGACAGCGTGATCCCGCGTCCGCCTTCCCCGTCACGGATCGACGAGCGGTACGCATCCGACGCGTCGACGAGCCAGTCGCCCGGGCCCGGCGGCAGCTCGGCCGCCCGCGAGGCCGTCGTGAGCGCCAAGGACACGATGCATCCGAGTACGAAAAGCCCCGTGGACGGGCGCGACGTGAGAAGCATCGAGAGCCTCCGAACCCTGGGTAGCGACCGCCCCCGCGATCGGGAGCGCGAACCGGCGCAGGATACCCGACCCGGCGACGACCACGCTAGGCCCTTGGCGGATGCATCGGGGACGGTAGAATGCGGACGCTCCCGCGGGATCGTCCAGCGCGGAGCTCGCTCGCCTCCGAGCCCCGACACGACTCCCCGGATCCACGACGTGCTCGCAAGACAGAGATTGCTCCTCTTCGGCTGTTTCTTCCTCTCCGGCGGAACGAGCCTCGTGCTCCAGGTCGCGTGGTCGAAAGAGCTCGGCTACATCCTCGGCAACACCCTCTACGCGGTGGCCACGGTCGTCGCCGCCTTCATGGCCGGCCTCGGGATCGGCGCGGGGATCGCGGGTCGATTCGCCCCGAAGCTCCGCTCACCGGTTCGTGCGTACGCGCTCCTCCAGTTCGCGATCGCGATCGCGGGCGCCCTGTCCATCCCGATTCTTCGGTCGACGCCACCGCTCTTCGAGATGCTCTACGGCGCGATGGAGCCCGGCAACGTCGCCTTCCTCGTCGCGCGCTTCGCGGTCGTGACCCTGCTGTTGCTCGGGCCCGTCACCCTGATGGGCATGACGCTTCCCGTGATCGTCGGCGCCTTCGCGCACCGCAAGGACCACTACGCCCTCGAGGCCGGACTCGTCTACGGGATCAACACGCTCGGCGCCGTCGCCGGAACCTGGAGCGCCGGCTTCCTGCTGGTGCCGGGGCTCGGACTGCTGGCCACCACGTGGACCGCCGCGGGGATCGACGCCGCGGTCGGCGCCCTCGCGTTCGTGCTCGCGCGCTCGCTCGATCGGAAAGCGACCGAGTCCGGCGACACGCCCAAGGCCGACCCCGCTCCCGCGCCGGTGCCTGCACCGGTGGCCCCGGCACTCCGCGGCGAGCACTACGGCATCGGGATCGCGTTCCTGCTCTCGGGTGGCCTCGCGATGATCTACGAGGTCGCGTGGTTCCGACTGCTCGCGATGACGATGGGACCGACCGTCTACGCGTTCTCGTCGATGCTCGGGATGTTCCTGCTCGGCGTCGGCGCCGGAAGCGCCCTGTTCGCTCGGTTCGCGGGGACGACGCGACTGAGCGGCGGCCAGATCATGGCTCGGCTCGAGGCGCTGCTCGGCATCTCGGTCCTCGGCGGGCTCTTCTACTTCAACTCGCTTCCGCGCTGGAACGCCGAGCTCTACTTCAAGGTGGCCGACATCGGCTTCGCGGCTTCGCACCTCGCGATCGCGTTCGCGGTGGTGTTCGTGCCGTGCCTCCTGCTCGGCGCGTTGTTCCCGGCGACGGTGCGCGCCTTCCGCGAGGCCGGCGGGGCCGCGCAGGCCGAAGCGAACGTCGGGCGACTGTACGTGCTGAACACCGTCGGCGGAATCGCGGGCACGCTCGCCGCCGGATTCTGGATGCTCCCGACGCTCGGACTGACGACGACGCTTCGCCTTTCGGGCGCGGCGAGCGCTCTCCTCGGCGCGGCGCTCTTCCTCTTCGCCGGACGCGATCGCACCCCGGGGCAGCGACGCGCGCAGGCCGTCGCCGCGGTTTCGGTGACGCTCCTGCTTCTCGCGCTGGCTCCGGCGCTCGACAAGCGCGTCTTCAACCTCGGGCTCTACCGCGAGGTGTACTCGACGAGCGAGTATCGATCGGATCGTCTTCACGGCACCGACATCCTCTACCACGCCGAGGGGATCAACTGCCCGGTGACGGTGTTTCGCGGATCGGACGGACACGCGAGCCTCCACGTCACCGGCAAGGCCGACGCCTCGACGCAGCCCGCCGACCAGACGACCCAGGCGCTCCTCGGACACCTGCCGGCCTTCTTCGCGCCGTCGGTGAAGCGCGCCGCCGTGATCGGCTACGGGAGCGGCATGACCGTGACCGCGCTCCTCGCGCACGCCGACGTCGAGACGATCGACGTCATGGAGATCGAGCGAGCGGTGATCGGCGCCTCCCCGTTCTTCGAGTGCATCAACGGCGACCCGCTCGCCGACCCGCGCGCTCGATTGGTCGTCGAGGACGGGCGCGTTCACCTGACGTACACGGAAGACCGCTACGACATCATCGTGTCCGAGCCGTCGAACCCGTGGATCGCCGGCGTGTCGAACCTGTTCACGGTGGACTTCTACGAGACGGCCCGCGACCGGCTCACCGAGGGCGGCGTCTTCGGACAGTGGGTGCAGGCGTACGACATCTCGTCCACGGCGCTCTCGGTCGTGATGGCGAGCCTGTCGGAAGTGTTCGAGCACGTCGTCGTCTTCAAGACCGCGGACTTCGACTTCCTCGCGCTCGCGTCGAGCCGACCGCTCGAGCAGCCCGTCACCGAGCTGCGCCGCCGCTTCGAGGTTCCGACGGCGCGGGCGAGCCTCGCCCGCATCGGGATCGACGCTCCGCTCGAGCTCGGCTACGCGTACTACGCTTCCGAGGAGGCGATCGCGTCGATCGTCTCGGGCGTCTCCGCACGAAACACCGACGACAACGTCTGGCTCGAGCACCGCATGCCGCGAGATCTCTTCGGCGTGTTCTACGGCGAGGAGGAGTCGGCGTTTCCGCTTCGCTTCGAGCCCGAGCGGACGATCGAGCATCTCCTGCGGCTCGTACCGGGAGCTCTGCCGGACGACGTCGCGCGCGCACTGATCGGTCGCGCCTTCGGCTTCGAGCCGACGCGCGCCAAACCCGCGCAGCATCCCGTGGAGGAAGCGGCGCGGGATCAGCTCGTGGACGGAGTACTCGCCGCGACCCGCTCCGGGGCGCACGCCCGTTCGTTGCGCGGCATCAACGTCTTCGCGCGAAAAGAGCAGGAGGCGATGCGCCGTCGCCTCGACGCCGCGCAAGGGCTGATGCGAGCCACCGCGCCGACCATCCCTGGCGGCCCGCTTCGCGAGGCGGATGTCGCGACCGCCCAGGCAGCGGTGCGCGCGGCGTCCGATCTGCCGATGGCTCGGCTCGAGCTCGGGGACGCACTGCGCGCGGCGCAACGCGACGACGAAGCGCGGGAGCACTACGAACGGATTCTCGAGCACCCGAGCAGTCCCCTCGTTCCGAGCGCGTGGGCAGGACTCGCGGCGATCGAGCTTCGAGGCGGCAACGGTACGGAAGGCATCCGGCGGTTGAGGGACGCCGTCGCGCGCGATCCCTACGCGCCGTCGTTCGCCACCGCGCTGTCGAGAGCGTTGCTCGTGAGCGGACGTGCGGCCGAGGCACGCGAAGTCGCGGAGGAATCCCGTCGCTTCAACCCCTCGGCTCCCGAGCTCGAAGCGCTGCTCCAAACGCTTCCTCGCTGAGCGGCTCTGAGACGCGAACGCTATCCGACCTCGATCCACTCGACGTACTCGGCGTCGTCATCGGCCTCGAGGCGCGTCTTCTCGAACTTGGCCACGAGCTTCTCGGTGATGCGACGGCGCTCGTCTCCTCGCTCCGTGTAGAACGCGGCGCGCTCCCCGAAGTATCCGAGCACGACATCGTCCACCGGCCCGAGCACGAATACCGACCCCGCCGCGACCAGATCTCGAGCGAGGTTCATCCGCGCGGGAACGTCGACATCCGCCAGCGCCTCGCCCCCGAGCTCGATCGCGAGCGGCCCGGACGCCGCCTCCACACGGGCGCGCACCGACGACACGGCCGACACCGGGTCGAAGCTCGCAGACCCCACGGCCAGCCCGAGCGTCGCCGGCACGTGCCACTCGATGTGCCCCGTCTCCCAGACGCGCGCCAGCTCTTCTTGCGGCCACGCGACGCCGATCGCGCCGACCGCGCCGCAGGTCGCCACCGACGGGGCGTCCGCGGCGCA
>CAZQZX010000029.1:38816-39234 GCA_964597885.1 uncultured Planctomycetota bacterium | reverse complement strand
GCGGGGATACGTAGACGCCTCGACCGACTCCAGACAGGCATCCAGGTGATGCTTGCCGTTGTAGTTCAGAATGATGATCGAGACGGTCGGCGTCACGCGTCGATCTGGCTCCTCCGTCCGTCGTTCGCACCCGGTTCGGTGGAACGCTCGGCGGCGCTGAGGTATACGGTATCGGGAGCCCGGATCGATCGTGCCGGGCCGCGCTCACCATAGGATAACGCGAGGCGCTTTTGAACCCGTCGACGTCGAAACCGGGCCCGTCCCCCGCCCTGGTCGGTCTCGCGGTCGCGGGCGCGGTGCTCGCGCTGTCGGTGGCGTCGGTTCTCATCAAGGGAATCGAGGGCGCCGGCGTTCCGCTGCTGGCGATCGCGGGGTGGCGTATGGCGATTGCGGCCGCGATCCTCGCGCCGGTGCGGTT
>CAZQZX010000029.1:0-38806 GCA_964597885.1 uncultured Planctomycetota bacterium | reverse complement strand
GCGGGGGCGGGGCGCGATGGCTCGAGACGCCGGCCCGAACGCCAGGAGCCCCCTTGCAGACACGCCGGCGCTCGTGGCGAGCGGGCTGCTACTCGCCGTCCACTTCGGCGCGTGGACGTGGTCTCTCGGCGAGATCTCGGTGGCGAGGTCGGTCCTCCTGGTCTCGACGCACCCGGTGTTCACGGCCTTCGGTGAGCGGTTTGTCCTGGGGCGCGCTCTCGGTATGAGAACCCTCCTCGGTGCGGGCCTCTCGGTTCTCGGCGCGGCCACGATGGTGTTCCTGTCGGGTGCGGACGGGACCGGCCGGTCCTCCCTGTTCGGGGATGCGTTGGCGATCCTCGGGGCGGTCAGTATCTCGGCTTACTTCCTCCTGGGACGCCGACTGCGCGCCCGCCTGGGCCTTCTGGATTACGCGGTGCCCATGTACGGGGTCACGGCGCTCGCGCTCCTCGTCGGCGCGCTCTCCTTCGGGCAATGGGGGCTCCCGGGCGGATTCCTCCCCTGGGCGGCGCTCGTGGGGCTCGCCGTCTTCCCGACGATCCTCGGACACCTGGTGATGAGCTGGGCCATCCGACACCTGCCGGCGACGGCCATCTCGACCTCGTTCCTCGGGGAGGCGATCGGGGCCGCGCTCCTTGCCTGGGCGTTCCTGGGGCAGGTTCCCGGCCGTTCGACACTCCTGGGCGGTTTCTTCCTGCTGGCCGGGATCGGGCTCGTCCTGGCCCGATCGGCGCCTCCGTCTCCCCCGTCGCCGGCTGATTGAGGCGCGGTCTCGTCCCGAGTCGCTCAGCTTGAGAACGATCTCACCCTGAGCCAGTCCCGCTCTGAGAATATTGCGCGCCGCATCGCCGTAACTCTCTTTTGGGTAGTGGCTTCGGGGTTGTCGAAAGCCCGCGGCACGAGCGTTGCAATCTCTCTTCCGGCTTCGGAGGGACCGAGCCACAACCGGAAGAAGGAGATACCGATGCTCAAGACGACCCGCCTCACGCTGACCGCCGCTCTCTTCGCCCTGATGACTGTCTCGGCGCTCGCCGGCACGCTGGACCTCACTCACGCGACCAGCCGCCTCGATGCCGACGGCTTCGTCAGCTACGCGACGGGAACGCTCGGCACGGCCGACGGCGCGAGCGCGCTCGAGGCGGCGGACGAGTTCCTCGCCACGAACGAGCCGATGCTCGGTCTCGCGGCGCGCGGCGTCGAGCTCGAAGTCGTCTCCACCAAGGAAGGCATCGCGAGCCGCCACGTCCGCTACCAGCAGGTCTTCAACGGCCTCCCGGTCCTCGACCGCGAGGTGTTCGTCCACATGACGGCGGACGGCCGGGTCCAGGCGCTCCAGAGCGACGTGGCCCAGGCGAGCGGCTTCTCGGCGCCCATCTTCGTTCTCGACGAGGCGGATGCGGTGGACTTCGCGCTGGCGCACATCGGTGTCGATGGCGAGCTGCGCGGCGAGATCGAGGCCGAGCGCGTCCTCGTCCCGGGCCACGGCTTCACGCCGGCCTGGCGCGTCACCGTTCCGGCCCTCCAGCCGCTCGGTGACTGGACGGTCCTCGTCGACGCCCGCAATGGCGAGAACCTCAGCACCTGCAACCACCTGAAGTGCGCGTCGGGACACGGTCGCGTCTTCGGTCCGGATCCGGTTCGCACGTCCGGCAACACCCGCCTCGAGGATCGCCAGGACGCCGACCATGCGGATCTCACCCGCGAGCTCCTCGACGTGACGCTCCACAACCTCGACAGCTCGGGCTACATCCGCGGCCTGTACGCGGATGCGCAGAGCAGCAAGGGCCGCGCGCACAGCTCGAGCCGCATGTTCCGCTACACGCGAGCCAACGATCACTTCGAAGAGGTCAACTTCTACTACCACGTCGATCAGCTGCAGGCGTACTTCGCCGAGCTCGGCGTCATGAACGCGAACCGTCGCCGCCAGGTCGCCGACGTGCACGGCACCTCGGTCGACAACTCCTACTACAGCCCCTCGACCAAGAAGATCACCTTCGGCGACGGCGGCGTCGATGACGCCGAGGATGGCGACATCATCCTGCACGAGTACGGCCACGCGATCCACGACAACCAGGTCCCGGGCTGGGGACAGTCGCACGAGTCGGGCGCGATGGGCGAAGGCTTCGGCGATTGGCTCGCGACGGCGTACTTCTCGAGTGGCGACTACCCGGAGCGCAACGACGCGATCGTCGGCGACTGGGACGCGGTCTCCTACAGCCGAAACAACCCGCCGGCCCTGCGCCGCGTCGACCTCAACAAGATCTATCCGCGCGACCTTCAGGGCAGCGTGCACGCGGACGGCGAGATCTGGTCGCGAGCGCTCTGGGATCTTCGCTGGCTGACGGGACGCGACGTGTCGATGCGACTCGTCCTCGAGAGCCACTTCTACTGCACCCCGCGCTCGGACTTCTTCGAGGGAGCCATGGCGCTCGTCGCTGCGGACGAGGCGCTGTATGGCGGCCGCTACCGCTTCGCTATCCGACAGGCGTTCGTGAATCGTGGAATCCTCACCGATGCGGACCTCCCGGAAGACGGCGCCGAGCTGACCTGCCGCACCGGCAACACCATCACCTACCGCGGAACGCTGCAGGACGTCCTCTCGCTGAACGGTTCGACCGGCTCGGGCGCCGAGCGACTGGTCCTCGTCGACGGCACCTCGCCGCTCGAGATCGGTGTCGATACCGCGAGCGGTGCCGGCAAGGCGCGCTTCATCCTCTACGGAAACGCGGGCTCGCCGAGCGTCCACACCGTCTCGCCGCAGCCGTACGATCTCGGCACCTTCTGCTTCCCGACCGTGCTGGTCGGCGGCAACCCGGACACCATCTGGAACAACTGGGGCCGCCACGGTCGCGCCGGAATGCCGGACTTCCCGAGCACGCCCGCGCCGACGATCCTCGCGCACACGCCGGCCGAGATCGGACTCGGCACGGAAGTGACCCTGCAGGGATTCGTGCAGAACCCGGACGCGCGCGGCCGGTTCAAGGCGTCGGTCACCAACGCGGTCGTCATCCAGGTCGACTAGGACCGACCGAGACCCATCGCGGTCACACGAGCATTCAAAAGACGAGGGGCCGGAAAGCATCGCTTTCCGGCCCCTCGAGTCATGATATCCGTTGCCTGGTTGGTGGTACTGCGGTCTCGACTTAGCGTCGCCGCTCTTCCTGCTCGCGGCGGAATCGGTCGAGTCGATCGTTCGCCTCACGCGTCAGCTCGCCCTCGTTCTCCGCGTCGACGATGTAGGGCGTGATGAACACGAGAAGCTCAGACTTCTTGATGTTCTTCTCGGTGCGGCGGAACAGCGCGCCGACCAGCGGGATGTCCCCGAGGAGCGGCGTCTTCTGAACTTCGTCGAGCTCTTCTTCGCGAAGGAGACCACCGAGGATGACGGTGTTCCCGTTTTTCACGAGCACGTTGGTATCGATCTTTCGCGAGTCGATGACCGGGATGCCGTTGAAGAAGTCGACGAGCTCGCGGACTTCCGGGGTGATCTTCAGCTTGACGTAGCCGTCGTTGCTGATGACCGGGGTGACGACGAGCTTGATGCCCGACTCCTTGAACTGCACCTGCTCGATGACGGTCGAGCCGCCACCCTCGGTACTCTGGCTCGTCGTGGCCGTGGAGTCGATGTACGGAATCGACGCGAGGACCTCGATGAACGCCTCGCGGCCGTTCATCGTGATGAGCTTCGGAGTGCTGAGGATGTTGAGGTTCCGGCGGATCGACAGGGCCTCGATCATCGCCTGGATCGGCGACTTGTTGGAGGCGATGGCGATCGCGGCCAGCGCGTCCTGCGGCACGAGGTTGTGCACGTAGGCGCCGGTCACGTCATCGATCGAGATGTCGAGGATCTGGAGCGCCGTACCGATGGCGTCCTGCTCGTTCAGGATGACCTCGAGAATCTGGACCTCGATGAGGACCTGCTTCTCGCGGCGGTCGATCAGTCGGAGGTAGTCCTCCATCGCGCCGATGTTCGCCGGGTAGTCGATCATCACGAAGGACGGCGAGTCCTCGTTCATGATCAGCTTGCCCTCAGCCGACACGATCGCGGCCAGGGACTCCTGAACCATCTCGATCGGGACCGACGTCAGCGTGAACGTGCGGCTCGACATGAGCTTGGCCTGCTCCGGGACCGCTTCGACACGGAACATCGTGCCGTCGTCGATCAGGTGGTAACCGTTCGCCGCGAGGATCGACTCGAGCGCCGCCCTCGGATCGATTCCCTCCAGGCTGATGCTGACCGTCTCGGTCAGCGTCTCGGGGACGATCACGTTGAAGCCCTCGCGCTGAGCGATCGCGCGGACGAGATCCTTCAGCGCGACGTCGCGCAGCTCGAGCGACAGGTCGGGAACGTCGGTCATCTCGGCTTCGGCGTCGGTCGGTCCGCCCGTGGCGGGCTGGAACGTGGGCTCGTACGCGGCGACCTGCGCCACCGGCTCGCCCTCGGCCGTACCTTCGTCGATCGGGTCGGCCTCTTGCGGAGGCGCGGCCTCGTTCTCGTCCTCATCACGGGGACCCGCTCCGAAAGCCGAGGCCAGGCGCGCGATCGTCGGACGAGCTCGCTCGGCCCAGGTGGCTTTGGGGGCTTCGGTCTCGAGCGGCTGTTCCTCCACGACCGGGGCCTCGCCCATCGCGGGCGCCTGGCTTCCGGTGACCACGACCTCGACCTGGGGAGTCTCGAGCGTCGCTGAGTCTTTCGCTTCGTCGTCCGGCTCGGCGGCCGGGACCGGGACAGCGTCGACCGCCGGGTCGACGACCGGTGCCGTCTCGGACGACTCGACGAGCGTGGGCTCGGTCGGGACCGGATCGTCCACGGTGGTTTCGGCGGGCGCCTCGACAACCGGCTCCGCGTCTTCCGATCCGTCGACTCGAACGGAAGTCAGGACGAAGTCGTCCGCGTCCTCGGTGACCTCGGGCTCCGTCATCGCTTCGTCATGCGAGGGGACCTCTTCGCGCGTGGCCGCTACCTGGTTCAGCGTATCGGTCAGGCTCGGTGCCGGCGTTTCGACGGTTTCGACGAGGGTGTCGTCCTCGGTAACGACATCATCGTCGGACCACGGCTCGGCGTGGTCCACGAGGGCGTCGCTTTCGACCGGGCTTTCGCTCGCCGAGGAGGCCTCTTCTTCGAGATCCGACGGCGGCGCCACAAGGGGCTCGTCCTCCGCCGGCTCGGCTTCCGCGTCGAAGTCGCCGCCCCACTCGAGGTCTCCGGTCGGGTCGAGCGAGGCGTCGTCGTTCGGTGTGGCCGTGGCGAGCGCTTCCGCTTCTTCCTCGAACGGGTTCTCGCTGTCGGGCAGATCGGAGGGAACCGCTCCGGTCTCGGAGTAGTCCGTCCAGCTCTTGCGCTGCATGCGGTCGAGGATGCGACGTTCGGTTTGCTGCTGTTCCTTCTCCTCGGAGGACTTTTTATCGGTCAGGCCCGGAAGCGCGCACGAGGCGAGCGACAGCCCCAACAGGAGCCAGCAGACCTGCCCGAACAGTGCCGTCCGGGTCCTCGCACAGCGCCTGGGCGGCGCGGGGTGGGAGTGCGATCGGATCGATTTCATGACGATCACCTTCTAATTCTCTTTCAGTGCGGGGCTGTTGAGCGAGATCTCGTACTCGTGACCGTCCGCCACGAGCACGATGCGATCGCGCTTGATGTCTTGGAGGGTGAAGATCTCGGCGAGGCGGGCGCCTCGTCGATGGAGGGACTGGTTGACGATGGCCATGGGCTTGCGCGCATCGAAGAGGATGCCGTTCAGGTTCAGCTCGGCGAGCGCCTGGTGATGGAGCTCGACGCGAGGGACGTCGTCGGGCTCGTCATCGACGACGACCGGCTTGATCTGTTCGTACGGCTGGCCTTTCTCGGCCTCGATCGGCAGAAGGAACGGATCCCGGCCCCAGTCGCTTTGCATCGACGGGAACGAGATCATGCGGACCTCCGGCACCTCGATGTTTGCCGCAGCTGCCGCCACGGCGGCCGCACGCGAACTGTCCGTCTTCGAGGCCTGAGGCTTCGACTTGGGTCGCATGGCCTTCTTCTTCTTCGCGAAGAAGAAGAAGTTGTAGAGCAGGAGCACCCCGAGGATGGACAGGGTGATGACGAGCATCTTGGTCTGTTTGGACATGATTCCTCCGGGCCCGATCAGCGGGCGGCCTGGGCCGGGTCCTTCTTGCAGTGGAAAATGTCGAGGGAGATCTTTCCGCTCGATCCGGGGAAGAACTCGTCCCGGCGCTCGATGCGAATCCGCTTGAGCTTAGCGGTTCGTGGCATCTCGGCGATGCGGCTCACGAAGGAGGCTACCTGGGCGAAGCTTCCCGCGACCTCGATCGTGACGGGCGTGCGATAGAACTTGTCCTTCGCGCTCCAGCCCCGGGCTTTCTCGAGCTCTTCTTCGCCATCGGCATAGCTGTTGAGGGTTCGAAGGCCGACTTCCGACGCGAGCTGGTTCAGCCGGTCGAGGATCTCGTTCTGCTGCGGATCGAGCGGGATCTTCGCGAGCACGGACTCTTCCCACTCCATGTGCTCGCGCTGTTCGATCTCGAGAAGCTTGCGCGCGCTGCCGAGGAGCTTCAGGTCCATGTCGACCTTCTCGGATACCTCTTCGATCTGCTCGTCGAGGGTCGCGCTCTTCGTGAGCTTGACGAGGACGAAGTTGTAGAGGAAGCCGAGCGTCAGGACCAGAATGAGTGCCAGTCGAACACTCAGCGTCGTGCGCGCGATCGTGGAACGTTTCATGGGAGTCGTCTCCGGTCTACTTGTGGAGCTCGCACTCGATGGTGAACTTGCTGTGGTCGGAGTCCTTTTTCTTGGAGCTCGACGGGCGCATGTTCACCGTACGGAGGAACTTGGACTGTCTGAGGTTCTGGACGAGGCTCTGCACGGTCTGCTGGGCCTGGCGGTACGGCTGCGGAGAGCCCACATCGAGCAGGATGCGCCACTCTTCCGACGGCTGCTCGCCCTTTCCGCTGACGTAGCTGGAAGACTTCACCAGCTCGATCTCGAGGCGAGAAAAGTGGATGTCGCCATCGGGGACGGCCGACAGGTCTCGGAAGAGCGGAATCCAGTCGTAGCGCACGGGAACGAGCTCGGCCGACTGTTTCTCGAGCTCCTGCAGGAACTGGTCGCGCTTCTGCACGGTCTGCAGGGCGTCGAGCGTCGGACCGAGAGCGCGCTGGCTGGCCTTGTGGTCGCTGAGGATCGCGCGCTTGCGGGCCAGCGTCTCGTCGAGGTGTCCGCTGAGTCGGAAGATCAGGAGCCCGATCTCCACGATGGCGAGCGTCGTGGTGATCTTGGCGGAGAGGCTCCAGTTTCGCGGTTTCATGTCCTTGGGAAGAAGGTCGGTCCGCTCTCGTCCGCTCGGCGGAATGAGGCCGGCGCCGACGAGCATCGGAAGAACCGATTCCGGAAGCTCCCCGGGCTGGATCGAGTCCGAAACCTTGATCCAGGCTCCGAGGTCGACAGGGACCGTCGTCACCCGGGTTTGGGATTCGATCGCGTCGATGAGACCGGGCGGCGGAGGCGAGCCTGCGAACAGGACCTCGACGCTCTCCGGGGTGGACTCGGTGACGTTCTGCTGGCAGTACATGAACGAGCGCTGAAGCTCGCCGGCGAGGATGTCGCGGCGGTCCTCGTCGCTTTCCGTTCCTTCGAAACGAATCGATCGGCTGAACAGGTTGGTGCTGTCGCCGATGACGTTGAAGATCGCCATCTCGTCGGCGAGGATGACCTCGCCGAAGACGCCCTCGCTCGGTGTGTCCGAGGGTAGCGTCGACGAGCTCAGGTTCGTCAGCATCGAGGTCGGCGGGAACGCTCCGCAGAGTCGAACGCCGGCTTCCTTGAAGACGTCGCAGAATCCGGCGAGCGCCGGGCGCGAGAGCGTGAAGACCATCCAGTTCGCGACTTCGCGATCGTCCGCGGTGTAGGTCCCGAGGGGCCGAGCGGCCCACAGCAACTCTTCGTCCGGGAGACCCGAGACCTGGAGCGCTCGATTCCGAAGGACCTTCCACGCCTTCTTCGGCTGGATCGCCGGGAGGGACACGATCGTCTTCTTGATCGAGTCCTCGGGCAGGATCAGCTCGACCTGCTTCGGCTTGTCCGGAAACGACTGGATCGCGGTATCGATCGCGGCGACCAGGTCCGGTCCGTGCGTGCGCGCGTTCGTGGAAGGAATGGGCGCGACCCCGGACCGTTGGACCGTGATGGTGTCGTCGCCGGTCGCGATCTGTACGGCGATGAGCTGTTCGCCGCGAAGCACGAACACGGTACGAGAACGGCCTGCGCCCCGCTTCTTGGACGGGAGCGGGGGAAACGGGCGCGTCGTGGCGTCCTTCTCCTCGATCTGCGGCTCGGCCGCGGGAAGTTCGACTTCCTGCGGTGACGAGGACTGATCGACGGAGAACGGATCGATGCTGTTTGGATCCATCATGAACTCCGGGGAGTCTGTTGGGCCAGGGAGGCCCGGCGTGCGTTTCAGGTGGGATGGAGCCCCGTGCGGGGCCCCGACGGCGAAGGGTCTAGCCCTTCACCGCCTTGAGGAGTCGGAAGATCGGGAGGAGCGTACAGAGGATGATGAAGCCGACCGTGGCGCCGGCAAAGAGGATGATGCAGGGCTCGACCATCGCCATGAATCGCTTCACGGCTTGAGGGACGACCCGATCGTAGTAGGCGGTGACGTGGGCCAAGGCGGATTCGAGGTTACCGGTTTCCTCGCCGATCGACACGAGTCGAACGACGAGCGGCTGGAATACGCCGACCTCCTTGATCGCCTCGCTCATGCTCATTCCCTCTTCCACGCGTACCTGCGTGGAGAGAACGGCACGTTCGAGGACCTTGTTGTTCAGTACCTTGGAGACGATGTGCAGGGCCTTCGGAAGAGCGAGGCCGGCATGGGTCATGGTTGCGAGCGACTGACAGAAGTTGGCCGCTGCGACCTGCCTCATCAGGGTCCCGAAGAACGGGATCCTGAGCTTCATGCTGTCGATGATGTACCGGCCCTGGTCGAAGCGACTCATGACGATGAAGGTCGTGACGACCGCGCCGAGCCCTCCGAGGATGATCGGCCACTGGTTCACGAGGATGTCCGAGAGCTGCAGCAAGATCAAGGTCGGCTTCGGCAGCTCGACCGTGGACTTCTCGAAAATGCCGGCGATTCGCGGAAGCAGGAACGTGAGCAGAAGGACGATCAGGCCGACCACGGCCAGGCAGAGGATCGCCGGGTAGATCGCGGCCTGGATGATCTGTCCCTTGTTCTCCTCGCGCCATTCGAGGAACTTGCATAGCTTCTCGAGGACCTCTTCGAGCGAACCGGAGGCCTCACCGGCGGACACGATGCTCGTGTACGTGGTGTTGAAGATCTTCGGGTACGTGGCCATCGCGTCCGTGAGCGTCGAACCGGAGTTGATGCGGTTGCCGAGGTCGACCAGCACGCGCTTGAAGCCGGGGTTTTCGAACTCTTCGGCCATCTCGAGGAGGCCTTCGCGAATCGGAATACCCGAGTTGAGGATGAGGATCAGGTTGTACGTGAAGTCGATGAGCTCTCGAGGGCGAACGCTTCCGCGGTACACCTTGCGCGCGGTGAAGGAGGCGCCCTTGCAGCTGGACTCCACGAGGAAGCAGCCGCGCTTCTCCAGCGCCTCGATCAGCTCCATCTCGGATTCGGCGACGAGCTTGCCGGTGGTCGGCGCTCCCGCCTGATCGATAGCTTTATACGTATACGTAGGCATGGTTTCTCTCAGTGACCGTGGGTCAGCAGGACTCGCTGAAGCTCTTCGACCGTGGTGACCCCGAGCGTCGCCTTGTTCAGGCCGTCGTGGATCATGAACTTCATGCCGGCGTTGGTCGCGCACTCCAGGAGCTCGTTCTCCCCTCCTCCGGTCTGGAGGATCTTGCGGGACTCCGGCGTGGGCATGAAGATCTCGTAGATTCCCATTCGGCCCTTGTAGCCGGTTTCGCGGCAGTGGATGCAGCCGCGTCCTTCGTACAGGAGCTCGGGCTTCGGCATCCCATAGCGCGCGAAGAACGCGATGTCGTCCCCATCCGGCGTCTTCTCCTGGCGGCACTTCACGCACAGGCGACGGACCAGTCGCTGAGCGAGCACGCCGAGGAGCGAAGAGTTGATGAGGAAGGTGTCGACTCCCATGTCGCCGAGCCGACTGAACGCGCCGGCCGCGGTGTTGGTGTGGAGGGTGCTGAGGACGAGGTGTCCCGTGAGACCGGCGCGGATGGCGATCTGCGCCGTCTCGAGGTCTCGGATTTCACCGACCATCAGAATGTCCGGGTCCTGACGCAGAATCGCGCGCAGGCCGGACGCGAAGGTAAAGCCCACCTGGGCGTTCACCTGCGACTGCCGGATCAGGGGCATCTGATACTCGATCGGGTCCTCGACCGTGACGACCTTCTTCTCCATGCTGTTCACGGAGCTCAGAGAGGCGTACAGGGTCGTGGACTTACCGGAACCGGTCGGACCCGTGACGAGGAAGATCCCGTACGGGCAGTCGAGAAGATCGAGGATGTTCTTCTTGATGTCGTCGGGGAACCCGAGCGACGTGAGGTCGAGGAGCGCCGCGTTCTTGTCGAGCAGACGCATGACGATGTTCTCGCCGAAGGCGCTCGGCATGATCGAGACGCGGATATCGACCTGCTTCGTCTCGAGATCGACCTGGAACCGGCCGTCCTGGGGAAGCCGACGTTCCGAGATGTCGAGATCCGAGAGGACCTTCACCCTGGAGATGAAGGCGTTCTGGAGCTTCGACGGGCAGACGAATCCCTGGTGCAGGATGCCGTCGATGCGGTAGCGAACCCGGAGGAGGCTCTCCTCGGGCTCGATGTGGATATCGGTCGCGCCTTCCGCCGCTCCCATGCTTACCGTCGTGTCCACGAGCTCGATGATCGCGGCTCCGAAGGATCCCTCTTCCGTGTTGCTGGCAGAAGACTCTTCGCCGAGGGCGCGATCGATGATCTTCTCGATCTTGCGCTGCGTGTTGTCCTTGGAGCTGACGGCCGCGTTGAGGATCTCGCGGATCTCGCTCTCGGTGGCGACGTGGATCTTGAGGATGGAGCCCGTCGTCTCCTGGATGGTATCCGCGCCGACGACATCGAACGGATCCGACATCGCGATCTCGAGAACCCGGCCGCGTCGCTCGATGGGGATGAAGCAATGCTTCCGGGCGAACTCTCGGGGGATGTCGCGGAAGAGCGTCGCGTCGATCTTCGTGTCCTTCAACTCGACGCGGCGTAGCCCCAGGACCCCGGCCATCGCGTCCGCGAGGCGTTCTTCGCTCGTGAAGCGCAGGCGTACGAGGGCCGATCCGAGCGACTCACCGAGGCGCTTCTGCTCGCGGAGGGCGAGCTCGAGCTGGGGAGCGGTCAGAATCTGCTGGGAGACCAGGTACTGCCCGAGCGTATCGGGCCTACCTTGCGCGGGTCTGCTCGTGCCTGACTGGGGCGTATCCAAGGGCGTGACGGGGGCGAAGGAAAGGGGCGGGATGGGTAGCCGAGCAAGAAAGGGCCCGGGCGACCATCCTCCCTGCGCTCCGTTGCGCCCGCTTTCCGTCACACCACTTGTTCAGGAGAGCAGGAAGAGATGGTCTACCGGACCCGATGTTACTCAGCTTGTCTTGCGGTACTGCGTGTATCGTGTTCGAAAATGACCCCGAGGCGGCGCCGGCGCGGACCCGGCAGACTGCGAAAAGGAGGATCGCTTGGGTCGAACGCCGGTGGCGAGCGGCTGGCATCCGGCTCGCCCCGTGACGGTCTGGTGTTCTCGGATGGCTTGGAAACGCTTCTGCAACCAGATCCGAGTCGACGACCAACCTCGGGGATCAGGTGATTCGAGGTGCTTGCTGTTTCGGTGTTGCCGTGATGGCGATGCTGCTAGGTAGGTGATGAACCCGATGATGATGATGATGTATGAGTGTTGCGGGTGGAGCTTCGAGCCCCGCCCCGTGAGCCAGGGATCGGCTCACGGGACGTCACTCGTAAGATTTCGTTGGATACTGCGGTGAAGCTGGTATTGCGGTGAAGCTGGGTGTTGCGATGTAGCGAACTTAGTCGATCAGGATGCCGATATCATCGTCGGCGAGCTCGAAGGCGGCCGCAGCCGTCGTGATCTCGCCATCCGGACCGGCCGAGATGACCCAGACGCGCTCATCGACGGTCGGACCGTAGCCCTCGACGCTGACGACGAAGTGGTTGCCCCACGGATCCGCCGGAACTTCCGACATGTACGGGCCGTTCCACAGCGTACCGCCGTTGGCCGCGCCGTTCGTGAGGAAGTCGAGGAGGTTACCGGTGGCGCCACCGTCGTCCAGCAGGGCGTTATCCGCCGCATCGATCGCGGTTCCGTCACCGATGAGGATCTCGAAGGACTCGGTGCCGGTGGCACCCGTCGGGAAGTAGCGCGTGTCCTTGATGTACTGCGTGATCGCGGTCCCGATGCGCTGCGCGTCGCCAAGAGCGCGCGACTGCGCGGTGTCACCGAGCTCGCTCGACACGATCGGGACGAGAATCGCCGCCAGGGAGGCGATGATCGCGACCGTGACGATCATTTCAATCAGGGTGAAGCCTTCATTCCTCTGGTTTCGCATGCTGAGTGTCCTTCCTTTCACATACCAACTCGTTAGAGAGGCGGATCCTTGCTCGAGATCCGTCCAGCTGTCTTGATTTCCTCCCCGGATGCGGAGAGGTGCAAACGCTATGGGTGTCGTCGATCCGCGGACGTTCGGTCAGAAACGCGGACGGACGGAGACCGTCGATGTAGACGTGAAAAGAGCGGGTAGGAACCCTTGACTGATTTGCGCGATGGGCGCGAACGGCGTGTTGATGCGGTGGGGAGAGGAATCGAGCTGTCGCTCGATTGAGGCGTGAATCGACCCCTCTTCTCTTCGATCAGCACTCGACCGTGCAGGTGTCGTGGTGACATCCTTGCCGAGCCCTGATCCTCCTGAGGCACGCAAGTATATCCCAAGTTCCCAGTCGGTCAAAAACCACGTCGAAGAAATTCAACACGACTTGCTCATGTGGGAATCGAAGACGCAGTCGCAATGCGTCTCGGAGCGCGTCGGTTTGAATCGTGTATATAGGAACGCGCGAATGAGGTCGTTCGACGTGAGGCTTTCATCGAAGGACTTGAGCGACTTTCCGCTGAATTTTTTTGATCGACGGGATCCTGGGGTATAGTTGTCCCGGTTCAAGCTCGCGTGGTGCCGCACGGCACACTCGAGTCCACAGGCAAAAGAAGAGGTCACCCACCCGGAGCGAATCCCCCGCTGACTCCATCGCGGAGAGAGTCTGTCCCGTGTGAGTGGCCAACCGGAAGTCATCCTCGGCTTCCGGCTTCGTTCGAAGACACAAGGTGTCGAGACGGGAGTGACAAGAAGGGGTCCTCCTCCTCGCCGTGTCCACTTCAACCGAGTGACGGTCTCGCCGTCAGGAGCCTCGGTTGTGCTACGCGGCACACCTCGACCTCGCCGACCGGCGAGGTTCTCCTCCGAACGAAACCAAACGGAGCACCGGTCTGTCCGGATGCATCGCGTCGTCCGAACGATGACGCTCTGCGTTCAGTCGGACCGGGACTCGGTACCGCCTCCTGGCGACGCCGAGGGGAATGCGGGAAAGGGAAGGAGTATGGGAATGACCGGGAAACCGGGAATCCGTGGGAGGGGCAGGATCCGTCGGTGCCTGGCTGCGGCCGTCGCGATCGGAGTGATTCAGCTGGGGATTCAGGCGAAGGGCGCCGAGCCGGCGCCCTTCCCCATCCCCCTGAAGGTGACCGAGCCGACGGGCGTCGAGCGCGTCGATGAGCCGGTCACGATGGGCGTTCCGATCGCTGAAGCCGCGCAGGTGACCGACGCGGGCGCGCTGCGTCTGGTCGACGCAGCGACCGACGAGCCGATCCCGGTGCAGTGCACCGTGACGGCTCGTTGGAACGGCCCGGTCTCGGACATCACCAAGCCCATCCGGTGGGTCCTGCTCGACTTCCAGGTCTCGCTCGATCCGGGTGAGACCAAGGCGCTCGAGCTCGACTCGGGCACCGGCGCCGACCCCGGCGAGGACCTGCTCGTCACGGAGACCACCGACTACGTCGAGGTCGACACCGGGACCGCGGTCTTCCGGATCTCTCGCGAGGAGTTCAACTTCCTCGAGGGGGTCTGGGTCGATCGCGACGGCGCGGCGGCCGACGAGGTAGTCGTGCCGGGTCACGATGGCGGCGTCGAGATCACGCAGGTCGGGAAATCGCCCTACCTCTCTCACGACGAAGACGGCGGCCCGAGCGTGCACGTCGTCCTGCGCGGCCCGCTGCGCACCGTGGTTCGCGTGACCGGCGACTTCGACAGCGGTTCGCACAACGCGATCTTCGAGGGGCAGCTCGAGCACCTCGAGTACACCGTCTACTACGAGTTCTACCGCGACCATGAGCACGCGCGTGTGCTCTTCTCCGTGCGGTATCCCGAGCGGAGCCGCGAGTTCAACCAGCACGCAGGTGGCGCGGAGATCTACCACGAGTTCGAGTCGCTGAACGTGCGCATTCCCGTTTCGCTCGGCGATGACCGCGACGTCCGGATTCATGGGGAGACGCCGTGGAACGGGACGCTGTCCGCCGGGCAGGGAGCGCGCATCTATCAGGACTCGAGCGGGACGGAATCCTGGGCGCCGCCTGCCGGTGGGGAGAACCACCCCCTGCTCGCGACGAGCTTCCGCGGCTACGAGATCTACAGCGGCGTGGGTCCGGTCCCGGACGACGTGGTGAGCACCGGGAACCACGCTTCCGGCTACTGCGAGGTCCACGACGGCGACACGGGCGTTCTGGTCGGCGTGCGTCACTTCTGGGAGAACTTCCCGAAGGGCATCCGCATCCAGCCGGACGGCGATGTCGTGCTGGAGCTCTTCCCGGCGGATTGGTCCTCCTCGCATCGCTTCCGCGGGGGCGTCCAGAAGACCCACGAGCTCCTCGTCTCGTTCCAGGAAGACGCGATCGGCTCGACGGCGGTCGACAGTGTGAGGGCCGGGTTCGACGACCCGATCGTCGCGGCGGCGGATGCCGCGGTCTACCGCGACTCGAAGGCGCTCGGTCTCTTCGCGACCGAGGACGAAGACCTCTTCTGGCACTACGACGAGGGCGCGCACGCGGTCATCGACTACCCGGGTTCGGTCATCACCCAGGGGGATATCTACGACGAGCGCTACGACGATGACTCGTACGGCTGGATGAACTTCGGCGATACGTATCGTGCGGGATCGAAGAGCACGAACGCGCGCTACTTCGGCAACAACGAGCTCGACTTCTCGTACTGCATGCTGCTGTCGTTCCTGAGGGATCCCGAGCACGATCGTCGATTCCTCGACACCGGCCAGATCATGGTGCGGCACCTGTACGACATCGACCATTACCACACGGATCGCGATCTGTACTGGGCCAACGGCGGCATCCGCAAGCACGACGCGCACGGTGTGCAGGATCACTCTCGCGCGCCGAACCTGAGCCACCACTGGGTCCAGGGCGCGAAGCTCCACTACTGGATGACGGGAGATCCGCTCGCCCGAACGTTCCTGCAGGACATCGGCGCCTGGCTGACCGACCTTGAAGTGCCGGCCGGATCCGGCGAGATCCAGTTTTCCGGAGAAATCCGGAGCAAGGGCTGGGTGATGCAGACGCTGCTCGATCTCTACGAGTTCAGCGGCAACGACGACTATCTCGACTACATCGAGCGGATGATTCCGGTCGTCATCATGGACGTGCTGCAGCCGGGTGGCTACATCGTGAACAGCGACCATCGCGTGGACCCGTGGCAGATGTCGTACATTGCCGAGGGCCTCGGTCGGTATCTGATGCAGCTGCGCGCGATCGGCGAGGACAACCCGACGGCGCTCGAGGCGCTCACGCGGATCCTCGGCTTCCTCACGAACGATGCGTGGGTCCCCGAAGAAAACCGCATGTGCTACTACTGGGATCCCGCCAACCAGGAGCCCTTGCCGAATTCCGGAAACGTCAGCCAGACCTCGGCCGACGGCTTCATCTACGGATACCTGCTGACCGGTTGGGCCGGCTACATCGACATGGCCCGGCTGAGCTACGACTCGGTCCACGCGACCGGGAACTTCCCGTACTACTACTCGAACACGCTGGCGACGCCGGCCAAGAACGCGGGCTTCCGCCTGCGGTTCGGTCACGCGGAGATGTGGCATCGCCAGCGGACGGCCGAAGATCTGACCGCTCCGGTGGTCGAGAACCTGCGCGCCACGGACATCGAAGGAACCTCGACGAGCGTGCGATTCGAAACCGACGAGCAGGCCGCGCGGGTGCTGTTCGTCTGGCCGACCGACGGTGCGATGTTCTGGAGGAAGAACTTCAACTACTACCACGAGGAGCATGCGGTCTTCGTCGGCGGTCTTCAGGAAGACACCGAGTACCAGATGGCCGCGATGGTCGTGGACTTCTCCCAGAACGTGAGCTGGTCCGAGATCGTGACGTTCCGGACGCCCGTTGTCGGATTGAACCCGCAGGGAAGCGGAGGTGGGAAAGAGATCGGAGGAGCGGCGGGCGGCAGCTAGGCGTCGCCTTGGCTCCGCTCGAGGGCTCGAAGGTAGGCGAGGCGGCGTAGCCAGCCAAGGGTTGCCGCCCCGCCGACCCCACCGAGCAGCGCGGCGATGCCGAACCGCCCACTCGCGATGGCGAGGACCGAGAGCGTCGCGAGCAGCCCGGCGACTCCCCAGAGTGCGCCGACGGCTTGCGGAAGCGAGCGGCCGATCTGGAGCAGCGTGTGCGACAGGTGCGTGCGGTCGCCGATGAGGATCGACCGCCCTTCCCGGGTCCGGATCGCGACGACCCAGGCCACGTCAGCGAACGGCAGGCCCGTCACCAGGAGCACCGAGATCGTGTGGACTCCGGGGCACGCCGGCGACGGCAAGAGCAGCGCGAGCACGCCGATGAGATGACCGATGGCGTGGCTCCCGGCATCGCCGAGGAAGAGGCGCGCGCGCGGGAAGTTGAACGGGAGGAACGCGAGGCAGGCGGCAGCGAGAGGCAAAGCCACGGCCGTCGACGTATCGACGAAGGCGGACCACGCGACGAGCGCGAGTGCGGCGAGGGCGCCGGTCCCGGCGCACAGCCCGTTCACGTTGTCGATCAGGTTGAAGGCGTTCGTGATGAGGACGAGCGCGACCACGACGAGGACGGCATCGACCGGGGGGAAGCCGAGCCAGCCCGGCGTTCCGAGCATCGTGACGGCCAGGGTGGATGCCGCGATCTGCCCCAGGAGCTTCGGCGCGGGAGACAGTCCATCGCGTCGGAGGTCGTCGACCAGCCCGACGAGAAGCGCCACCGCACCCGAGATGAGGACGCCGCTCGGTACGCTCTCTCCCATCGCGTCCGCGACGAGTGCGCCGGACGCGGTCCCGAGCGCCACCGCGACCCCGCCGAGAAGCGGCGTCGGTGTGCCGTGAACCTTGTGGGTCCCCTCCACCGGTCGATCGAACGCGCCGATCCGAATCGCGAGAGCCCGAGCCAGCGCAACCAGGAGCGCCGTGATGGCGGCGGTCGCGACGAAGACGAGGATCCATTCGGGAAGCATCATCGCCGCTCCCCTCTTGAACGTCGATCGAGAAGGTCTCGGTAGAGATCGGAGAGCTGGCGGGCGACGCGATCGGGATCGTGCGCCCGGCGGGCGGCTTCCGCCCCCTCGCGCGCATCGTCCTGGAGGCGCCCGAGGTTCGTCAGAGTGCCCTCGATCGCATCCGCGAGCGCGGTGGGATCGTCCGGCGGTACCAGCGTCACCGAGCTGGAGTTGCCGGCGGCGTCCGCCACGCCGCCGACATTCGAAGCGATCACCGGCACGCCGCAGCCCCTGGCTTCGAGGACGACGAGCGGCACCCCTTCGTTGCGCGACGGCAGGGCCACGAGGTCGACCGACCTGTACAGACCCAGGCGATTCGAGACGCGCCCGATCAGATGGACCGAGTCTTCGATCCCGAGCTCTCGCGCCAGCGACTCGAGCTCTTGGCGACACGGCCCTTCGCCGGCGAGCCAGACGATCGGCGCCCGATCCCCGAGCTTCTTCGCGAGGATCGCGATCGCCTCGAGGAGCTTGGCCTGGCCCTTGATGGGAACGAGCCGCCCGATGCAGGCGACTACAGGGCGATCGGATGGGCGCGCGGGAATGGGATCGGTAGCGGTCTCGGTATCGAGCCCCTTCCAGTCGACGGCCTGGGGTACCGTCACGATCTTGTCGGGCGACGTCAGCTGCAGCTCGAGGAGCTCATCCCGCACCCGCGTCCCGGGCACCACCAGACGGTCGGTACGCCTGGCCAGGCCACGCTCGATCCGAAGCAGCCCGGCGGAGACGGCCGACGGGAAGTAGCCCCGGAAGACATGCCCGTGGAAGGTGTGAACCACGACCGGAACCTTCCGTCTCGATGCGACGATGCGCCCGAGCGCGCCCGCCTTCGCGAGGTGCGTGTGCACGACGTCGGGACGGAAGCGGCGCACGATCCGGTCGAGCGCTCGGTACGCTCGAAGGTCGCGGAAGGCGCGGGGGCCGCGGCCGAGCTCGGCGACGTGCTCGCGCGGAGACCCGTCCTGATCGAGGAGCGGCGACAGATCCCCCTCACCCGGTTCGGGAGTGCCGTGGACGACGAGCGATTCCGCGCCGAGTGCAGGCAGATCGCGGGCCAGGTGGCGGACGTGAAAGGACGGGCCACCGACGTTGAGCCGGGTTATGATCCGGAGGACCCGCAAGATCTTCGATGCTCCGCGCGGATTCTAGGAAAAGGACTCGGCTTTTCCCGCGATATTCCGAGTGTCTGGAGGAAATTTGTAGGATGTGCGCCCTCACGGGGACGCGGGAATCAAACGATATCGAGGGCGGAGGCGATCCCATGGAATGGAGCTGGAACGTCACGGACCTGGTCGTCGGCGGTGTTCTCCTGTTCGGGATCGTCGGCGGCATGATCAAGGGCTTCACGTGGCAGGTGGTCCGCCTCGTGTTCCTGGCCATCGCGATCCTCGTCAGCGGCCATTTCTGCGCGCCGATCGGCGAGTGGTTCGGTCAGGTGACCGGCGAGAAGCTCTCGTTCGCCATGAACAAGGGCATCGCCTACTCGGTCCTCTTCGGCGCGATCTACCTCGGTTCGCTGCCCCTCGCCTTCCTGCTGCGATCGGGGATCGCGAAGCTGAAGCTGAAGTCTTACGACCGTGCGCTGGGCTCGGCGCTCGGCCTGCTGAAGAGCACGGCCGTCGCCTATGTCGCCCTGCTCCTCATCCTCTTCTTCGGCCCTCGGATCCTCTCCGACGAGAACCGGCTCGAGCAGAGCGTGCGCACCTCGTACGCGTACAGTGCCGTCTCCTGGGCGAACCCGACGCTGGAGGGGCTCCTTCCGGAGGAATTCCACGAAAGAGTGAGGGTGCTCGGCGAAGAGGTCGATCGCAAGATCAACGAGAACCGCCAGCGTCGCGGCGAGCCCGAGCGACAGCCCCGCGCCGCCGACAGTAGCGGTGTTGGCTCTCGCATCGAGCCGGGCTCGGCGGCCCCGGCCGAAGGGGAGACCCCGCCGCGAGGCGACTAGTCGGTCGGATCAGCCCCCGCGACTCGTCGGTCGGATCAGCCCCCGCGGAGCTCGCCGATCGCCTGCCGGATGCTCGCCTCGTTGGTGTCGCGAGTCTCCGGAGCGAGAACCTCGTCCGAAGCCTTCACGAGCTCGAGCGCCTTCTCGTAGGCGGCGATGGCCTCGTCGCGCGCATCCTGTTCCCGGTAGATGTTTCCGATGTGGAACTGCGCCGTGATCCGCGCCTGCTCGCGAAGCGGATCGTCGGTGGGCTCGGACTGGACGATGCGTTCGTAGGTGTCGCGCGCGCCGTCGTAGTCCTCGAGCTCGAGGTACGCATACGCGAGCGAGGTTCCCTGCGCGGACAGCCATCCCTCGGGATTCGACGACAGGTAGAGCTTGGTGTCCGTGATCGCGGTCTGGACCGCCTTCTGGAAGGCCTCTTCATCCTTCTCGGCCTTCCGCGCGTAGTTCCAGATGTACTGGTGCGCGTCGACGTTGAAGGAGCCACCGGGGAACCGTTCGACCAGCTCGCGGTAGCGCGTGACGGCATCCTCGTAGCGGTTGAGGAATGCCAGCGACTTGGCCAGGAAGTAGAGGGCCTCTTCGACCTCGGGCGAATCGGGATACTCGGTGAGGATCTGCTCGCAGATTTGCACCTGCATCTGGATCCCGGGCCGGGCCTTCGCGCGCTCGAGAAGCGCCATGGACTCGGTGATCTCGAGGGGCTTCACATCGGCGTCCGCACGGCGCGCCGAGCCGCCCTCGCCTCCGCCTTTCCCGCAGCCGGTCGCGAAGAGCGCCAGGCCGCACAGGAGCACGAAAGCCGTCGGGATGCGGAAAACCGGGTTGGTTGCGAGAGGATTCAGCGGAGCCATCTGGGTCACTCCGTAGGCAGGAACCGGACTTACGACCGGATTCTACCAAACCCTCGGAGGAGGCCCCGCGGCAACGGTCCCGCCCCGGATCGGCTCCGCAGGTGGGACCGGCGTGGCTTCGTCAGGAGTTGCCGCCGTCCGTGTTGTCGCTCCGGCGGTTCCCTTCGAACGTGACCTTGATGAACGAGCTCGACGGGAGCCGACGGCGGCGGCTGCGCGGAGGGCGCGGCCGGCCCGTACTCGGGGCCTCCTTGAACTCGTACACGATCACGCGGTGACCCTCAGGGTCGACCGTTTCCTTGATGATGAACTTGTCGTGCATGCTGCGATCCTTCATGTGAGACTCTTTCCATCCGGGTCGCCGAGCTTAAGCGCAAGGCCCGTGCCCGTTTCGCTGATTGGCTTCAAGTGGTGCTGAAGCCGTTGTTTGCGTCATCACACCTCAGATTGCCCTTTCGGGGCCGTCTCGATCTGAAGCAGGGCCGGCCTCATCTTGATAGGCCGTACTTCTTGATCTTGCGGTAGAGGGTCGCCTGACCGAGGCCGAGCTTCTTGGCCGCCATCGAGATGTTGCCTCCGCAAGCCGAGATCGCGTTGGCGATGGTCTTCTTCTCCACCTCGGTGAACGGCAGGATCTGATCGGGGTCGCCATTGCGATGCCCCACCTCGACGCGCACCGCCGAGGCCGACGCGTCCAGGATCGATTCCGGGAGCATCTTCTCGTCGACGGTCGGAGGCAGGCCCAGCACCGCGATGCGCTCGATCGTGTTTTCGAGCTCGCGGACGTTGCCCGGCCAGTCGTAGTTCATCATGCGCTCCAGTGCTTCCGCGGTGAAGCCCGTGAACTCCTTGCCGCTCTTCTTCGCGTACTTCGCCAGGAAATGCATCGCCAGGAGAGGGATGTCCTCGCGGCGTCCTCGGAGCGGCGGCAATCCGATCGGGATGACGTTGAGTCGGAAGTACAGATCCTCGCGGAATTCGCCGTTCTCGACCGACGCGCGCGGATCCTGGTTGGTCGCCGCGACCACGCGGACGTCCACGTCGATGAGCTTCGTCCCGCCGACCTTCCGGAAATTGCGTTCCTGGAGGAAGCGAAGGAGCTTGGCCTGCACGTCGATCTGCATCTCGCACAGCTCATCGAGGAAGAGCGTTCCCCCGTTGGCCATCTCGACGCAGCCGGTTCGGGTACTCGTGGCCCCGGTGAACGCGCCTTTCTCGTGCCCGAAGAGCTCGCTCTCGATCAGATCCTTGGGAATGGCCGCGCAGTTGATGGCAATGAACGGTCCGTCGGCGCGCTGGCTCCGGGTGTGGATCGCGTTCGCGATGAGCTCCTTGCCCGTCCCGCTTTCGCCCGTGATGAAGCACGTGACGTCGCTCGGGCCGACGTTTTCGATGGTCGAGTAGATGGCCTGCATCGGCTTGCTGACGCCGATGATGCCTTCGAATTCGTGGCGCTTGCGCGTGAGCGATTCGAGCCGCTCGAGCTTTCGGGTCATCGCGAACATGCGCGTGGCATTGCGGACCGAAATCATGAGGCGCGTCTGGTCGACGGGCTTCATGACGAAGTCGTACGCGCCGAGCTTCATCGCCTCGACGGCGTTGTTCACCGTCCCGTAGGCGGTGGAGATGATGATGGGGAGCTCGGTCGTTTCCTCGCGGACGCGTCGCAGGATCGTGATGCCGTCATCGCCCGGGAGCTGCACGTCGAGGATGACGCAGTGCGGCATGCGTTCGCTGAGGAGCTCGAAGAGCTCGCGTCCGTCGCCGCACTTGGTGACCTTGTATCCTTCGTCCGCGAGACAGAGCTCGATCTGTCGCAGGATGTGCTCGTCGTCGTCGACGACCACCACTTCATATTCCTTCATCGTGCGTCTCCGATTGGCCTGGATTCGCTCGAGACCGCCCGTCCCGATGGATCTCTCATATCGAGAGGCGAGGCCGACCTTCTTTAGGTCGGATTGAAAGGATCTCGGCGAAGTGAGCTTCAAAGGCCTCAGCGGTGTCGCAGAAGAGTGTGTGGAGCGTTCAGGAGGATGCGCGCCCGCTCGCGGCCGTCCAGCGGGCGTCGGCGTGCGACCAGTGCCTCCAGGGAACGATGCGCGAGGTCGCGTCCCTCCCGGAGGATACGGGCGTCGCCGCTCACGAGGCCGGCCTCGACCAGCCCGCGCGCTGCGAACAGGGAGAGCTCGCCCAGGCGGAGCGGGCCTCGCTCGGGCTCCAGCCCCGGAGGCCCTCCGAATCGGATGAACGCGCGGATGCCGGCGCCCCGCGGCTCGATGGCGAGATCGCGCACGGCTTTCGCGAGGTCGATCGCGGAGCGCCGAAGCTCGGGAGACGCCAGGGTCTCGGCGGCGCGGAGCATTCCGGGGACGAGGACGCCGAGCGTCAACCACGGCGAGCTTCGATACCGCGTGATCTCGCGATGGGTATGTCGCTCCACCGCCGGCAGCCCCGTCACGGGGTCGAGCGTCTCGAGAAGGGTTGACGAGAGGTCCCGGAGCTGCGCGGCTGCACGCGGACATCCGGTAGCCTCGTGCACGGCCGACAGGGAGTGCAGACTCCACGCCACATCCCGCTCGAGGCGCTCACCCTCACGAACGAGACGTGTGGACAGATGAGCGACGGTGGCCTGGGCGGCTTCTTCGCACGACTCGCGCAAGAAGGGATCCGCAGTGAGGGCGGCCGTGTGGAAGGCGCCGTCGAGCCAGACGTGGCCGGGCTCGACGCGGACCCCGTGGTCCGTACCGTGCACGCGGGGCAACCCGAACGCGGGATCGTCGCGGTCGCGGACGCAGTCGACATCGGCCCAGTGGAGCACACCCTCCTCCGCTCGAGCCCGCCTTGGCCCGTCGCCCGTGCGATAGAACGAGAGCAGATAGCCCGCCGCCGTATCGAACTCGAGGTTTCCGAAGCCGTCGAACAACGGCCAGTCCCCGAAGTTCCACTCCCCGAGCGCACGGCGGCGTCCGGCTTCAGCGTCGCGGAGGATCCGCGACTCGAGCTTCTCGTAGAGTGCGAGGGAGCGATCACGACGAGCGCGAAGCGACCATGGAAGCGCGTGCCCGCGATACCAAGCCGGATCGACCGTTGCGGGAACCGGGACCGGACGAAAGTCGGTCGGGGGCGCCGTCGGCTGCGGCGCGAAGTCGATCGTCGCGTCGAATCGGCGGGCTCCATCGGCCAGCCAGCGCGATCCTTCCGGCAGGAGCGTGCACTCGATCCCCCGCGCGGTCGCTCGGAGCTCTTTCGGATATCGCTCGGCCAGGTGCCGAACCGCGAGCCGGACCGAATGGCGCGCGCCGGTGAGCGTGGCTCCCCCCGGAAACGAAGAAGGCTCCGCTCGGCCCGAAGGGACCGACCTCATCGACCCGCCCCCTGCTTCGGCGACCTCCGCGTACCCGTCTTCGTCGAGAGACGCGGTGAGAGCCCGGTCGGGGGCGAGGCGGATCGGTTCGTCCCGACCGAGCCGGCCGCGGACGGGCAGCTTCAGGGCCGGCTGCACAACGAAGACCAAGGCTCCTTCCGTGCGGGAACCGCCGTTCCGGCCGGGATGAGGCAACGGCGCCACCGACAACCGGAGATGCATCCGAGGCTCGGCGCGCGGGACCGAGATGCGGAGCCGGTACCCGAGACCCCGGCCCGACGCGAGCGCCCGGCCTTCGGCATGGATCGTGAGGTGACCGGGAGTGACCTCCTCGACCTTCAGACGCGGCGGCGGCCCCGTCGACAGCCCGACGCGTCCGGCCGGCCGGCGCCACTCGAGGCGCAAGCCCTCGCCCGGGAGGATCGGGGCTCCATCGAGATGCAGATCGATCGGAAGGGGGCCCTGCTCCGGATCGATCCGGAAGGAGAGACGTTCGGTCTGAACGCGGACGATGCGGCCCTCGTGTACCGCGTGGAACCGCTCGCTAGCATCGGGCAAGGCGTCCACGGCCGCCCATGGCGCCGCGCTCGACGAGGCACGCTCGGTCACGAGGCGCAGTCGGCCGCGCGCGCCCGGACGCCCTTCGAAGGACACGGCGATCCAGCGAGGCCCCTGCCCGGCAGGAGAGCGCTCCGCGAGCGCCGGTCGAACGTGGGCCGGCAGGTCGTGACCGAGCGGGCCTCGAACCGTGACGCCGGTGGTCGCCGCGCGCCACCCGCGCGGGAGCGGCAAGCCGACCACGTAGGTGACGCGGTCGCCCGCGCCCGCGATCTCGGGAAGCACGAAGGGCACCTCGAAGCGCGAGGCGGACGACGTGGACGCAACGAACAACGTGCACGTCAGCGCAATCCAGGAAGCGGTGAGCGTCATCGTATCGGACAGACGTGGCGGAAGGGCTCCGGGTTACAGTGCGATCAAGAGGAACGCGGGATGCAATTGACGAAGGGAGCGACGCGACCGTAGAATCGCGCGGCACGAAGCGGTAGTCGCAGGCGGAGGTGATCGGGTGAGCGCACGAAAGATCGGAATGCTCGGTGGGACGTTCAATCCCGTCCACCACGGTCACCTCATCCTCGCCGAGCGCGCCCGCGAGGCGCTCGAGCTGGAAGTGCTGTACCTCGTTCCTTCGGGAACCCCGCCGCACAAGGCCGCCGAGGGGCTGGCGCCGGCCGCGGATCGACTCGAAATGGTTCGACTCGCCACCGCGGGGAATCCACGCCTCGATGTCTTCGATCTGGAGGTTCGGCGCGAGGGGACGACGTACACGGTCGATACGCTTCGCGAGCTCCGGGCCGATGACCCGGCCGTCGAGCTCTACTTCCTGATCGGCGCGGATTCGGTCCCCGAGCTCCCGACCTGGCGCAACGTGGAGGAGCTCTTCGAGCTGGCGCACTTCGTCACCCTGCGACGGCCTGGATACGACGACGGCCTCGAACGGGTGGCCGGGAGGCTCCCCGAGGCCGCCATCGAGGATCTCGCCCGGCATGGGCTCGAGACCCCGCATATCGAGATCTCCGCCTCCCAGGTTCGCGAGCGATGCGAGGCCGGCCTCTCGATTCGCTACCTCGTCCCGGATGCGGTTCGGGAGCACATCGAGGCGGCCCGGCTCTACGGCTTTCGCCGATCGGAATAAATTCGGCATGGCAATGGATTTGGGGGGTTGACGCGAACCCGGCCAGCCCCTATACTCACCGGCGAATTTTCAGGGGGCGTTCCCCAGGGAAACGAACAGTGCGGGAGCCGCTTTCTCGCAAGGAGTTACGCACATGAGAAGGAAAGTCGTAGCCGTCGTCGCGATCCTCGCGATCGGCCTTTGCTCGACGGGTTGCAGCGGGCTCTCCCAGCGAGAGGTCGACAGAAGTATCCAGGGTAAGGTGAACGCGGCGGTTGGCGGGCTGCGCAACATCAGCCGATTCGTCGATCGTCACCTCTTCAACTACACCTGGGACGATCCGTACGCGTTCACGGATTACGCGGGCCGCTAAGGCCGCCGCGCGACCCACGCTACACACAAGCAGGATCTGACGCCTGTCGCTCCATCGGAGCGGCAGGCGTTTTTTCGTGCCCCCCCCGTTGCGCGTCGGGACGGGCTCGGGTCAGGAAGAGTCGCGGGTCAGGAGGACGCCGTGCGCCCCGCCAGGCGCGGCTCGATCCAGCCGAGAGACCGCTCGGCGAGGGACTCGGACGGCTCGTCGGGCTCGGCGTCGAGCCAGTGGATCTGCGGGAAGCGCCGCAGCCACGTCATCTGATGGCGGGCGAACTGGTGCGTCGCGTAGCAGATCCGCTCGCGGGCCTCGTCGAGCGACAGCAGCCCCTCCAGGTGGTCGAGGATCTCCTTGTACCCGAGCGCCTGGGACGCCTCACGGCCGAAGCCGGAACCCTCTCGGATGGCGCGCACCTCCTCGACGAGCCCGTCGCTGATCATGTGCTCGACCCGCGCGTCGATCCGATGATGAAGGTCGGCGCGGTCCCTTCGGATCCCGACGAGCACGGCGTCGTACCGGGTTTGCTCACGGGCGAAGTCCGTCTGGAACGACGAGATCGGCTGGCCGGTCATCTCGTGAACCTCGAGGGCGCGGACGATCCTCCGGATGTCGTTGGGGTGAATGCGGTCCGCGGCCTCCCCGTCGACCTCGCGAAGCCGCTCGTGCATCCGAGTCGATCCGGCGTCCTCGGCTTCGCGCTTCAGCCGCTCCCGGATCTCCGGATCGGACGGCGGCCCCGAGAGACCGTGAAGCAGCGCCTTCAGGTAGAGGATCGTGCCTCCGGAAAGAAACGGCCATCGACCGCGGCTCCGGATGTCGGCGATCGCGGCGTCGGCCGACTCGAAGAAGCGCTTCACGTTGAAGGACTCGTGCGGGTCGACCACATCGACCAGATGATGAGGGATCCGATCCCGTTCGCTCCGGGTCGCTTTGGCGGTGCCGATGTCCATCCCGCGGTAGATCTTCATCGAATCGAGCGAGAGGATCTCGGCGCCGAGGTGTTCGGCGACCCGCATCGAGGTGCTCTCCTTGCCCGATGCTGTCGGCCCGACGATCCCGGGGAGCGCGGACGGGGCCGCGTCGGTGTTCACTGCGGGGCGCTCCCGTTCGCGGTGCCGTCGGGAAGGACTTGCGATGTCGCCGAGTAGCGGGACTGGAGCCGCTCTTCGAGTGCCTGCTCGAGATCGCCGAGCTCCGTCGAGCGGACGACCTCGGGGTAGTCCCAGACGTCGCTTCCCTTGTTCCAGAAGCCGAGCAGGGTCGAAGCCGTCGACTCGGGAGAGTTGAAGCCGAAGAAGAACTTGCCCATGAGCCGCTGCCGGACCCGGCGGAAGGCGGACTCGTCGAGACCGGTGCGTCGGTGCCGGCGGAGCGCGGAGCGCAGTGCGCCCCGAAGCTCGTCCGGCGAGTCGGTGTCGCCGCCCACGACGGTGAATCCGGTGCCGCCGTCCGCGCTGTACGAAGCGCTGAACGAATCGTCGATCAGACCGCTTTCGTAGAACTCCTGGTAGAGGTGCGCGCTGCCGCCGAACATGAGCTGCAGCAGCATGTTCATGCGGACTTCGCGCTCGAGCAGCTCGCGGCCGCCGATCGGAGGCGTCGGATCCTTGTAGCCGATCAGGATCTTGGGCTGGGAGACCGGGTGGTGCTCGGTGACCTCACGTCGCACGATGCCCTTGGGCTCGCGCGCCGGTACGCGACGGATGTCGGGCGCCGCCGCGAAGTCGAGCCGCGCGAGGCAACGGTCGACCTGCTTCGAGATCTTGTCCGGATCGACCTCCCCGACCAGGATCAGGATCATGTTGGAGGGGTGGTAGAACGTCCGGTAGGCGTGATCGAGATTGTGTGCATCGATCTTCTCGATGCTTTCCTCGGTCCCGGCGATATCGACGCGGATCGGATGGCGGTGGTACAGGGACTCGAGGAGGTTCGTGTAGAGTCGCCAGTCCGGACTGTCCTCGTACATCCGGATTTCTTGCCGGATGACGCTCTGCTCCTTGCGGATGTGCTCTTCCGAGAAGTACGGCTTGAAGACGAGCTCGAGCAGGAGCGAGAGATTCGCGTTCAGGGCTCGGGTGCAGCTGAAGTAAAACGAAGTCGACGTGAATCCCGTACCCGCGTTCGCATGTGCGCCGGACCGGGCGAATCGCTCCGAGATGTCCCCCGTCTTCTTCGTGAAGAGCTCGTGCTCGAGGAAGTGTGCGAGGCCGTCGGGCAGGCAGACCTCTCCGCTTCCGTTCGCAAAGCGATTGTCGACCGAGCCGAACCGCGTGGCGAGAATCGCGATGGTCTTCGAGAAGCCCTTCTTCGGATTGACGAGGACCTCGAGGCCCGACTCGTGCCTTCCCGAGTAGAACGTCTCGCGAAGGCTTTCCCGTTCCGCCTTCAGGAGGCGCAAGGGACGCCCCCCGAGGCTGAAGCGGCGACGGGTCGCTCGCCGGCGCCCTTCTTTGCGGATGGTTGTTCGACGAGCTCATCGGGTGTCGTCTGCGAATCGTGGCGACGCAGGAAGAAGCTCGTGTCCGGGCGGATCAGGGCGGCTGCTTCCGCGATGTGCTCGACGGAGGCCTGCCGGTGACGCGCGATCGACTCGCGTGCGCTCAGCGGCCGTCCGATGGCGCGCGCGACGAGCGTCGAGCGAATCATGGCGACCGGATGGTCTTCGAGCGAACGCGCGCGATGAAGGAAGCTCTCGCGCGCCGACTCCAGCTCGTGCTCGGTCACATCGCCGCGGCGGAGCGCGGACAGCTGACGCTGCACGATCGAATGCGCCTGATCGAGCTTCTCGGAATCGACTCCCACATGCACCGAGAGGATCCCTTTGAGTCGGTCGAGGCCCGAGTGAGCGTAGTACGCGAGTCCGGCATCCTCGCGGAGATGACGGAACAGCTTCGAAGCGCTGCCGCCACCGAGGATCGCATCGCAGTAGAGAAGCCCCAGCGTGCTCGCGGAGTCGATCGGCGTTCGGTAGCCGATCGCGAGTCGCGCCTGCTGGATGTCGGCCTCTTCGACGATGCGGCGTGCACGACGGGGGCGCCGATGCACGGTCTTGGGAAGCGTGCTCAACTCTTCGCGATCGGCTCCGTCGGGAAGCGCCTCGAGGATCCGATCCGCGATGCGATCGCGGTCGATGTCGCCGACGACGTACACGTCGATCGGGCAACGGCCCATGCGCGAACGATGATAGTCGAACAGCTCGTCGTTCTCGATCTCCTGCAAACGATCGATGGAGCCCAGCTCGTGGATTCCGTAGGGCTCGTCCGCACACATCTCCTCGATGAGGCGTTCGGCGGCGTAGAGTCCCTTCTCATTCGTCAGCGATTCGATCAGACGGATGAGATTGTGCCGCTCCTGTTCGAAGAAGCGGCGAGAGAAGCCGCGCCCCTCGACGAGGGGATCGAAGAGAAGGTCACGAACGAGCGAGAGTCCGCGATCGAACAGCGTCCGATCTTTCGCGAAGTGGTCGTTCAGGATCTCGAGATGAGCGGACAGAATCTGTCGCTCCCCGAGCTTGAAGACATCGAGCTCGAGCGTCGCGCCGTAGAGGTCCTCGAGCGCGCGGGAGATCGACACGGCATCGGGGTGGCCCGACGTGCCCTGCCGCAGAACGAATGCCATGAGCGCGTTGTGCGAAGCGCGGTCATCGAGCCGGTGGTGAGAGTAGACCTTGAGCGTCGTGGTCTTGAACTTGGTCGTCGGGTGGACGAAAAGCTGGACACCCGGACCCAGAGAACGGGAGTGAAAACTCCCCTCCTTCTTCCACATGCTGGTCGTCACTCGCTCGCCAAGACGGCTTGGGGGGGCGATCGCCTCGCTCGGTCAATCGTCGATCTTGTATACTAGGCGGACTCTATCCGGATGTCAACGCGCGGCTTGCCGCATGCGCAGCACGGCGCCGTTCCAGGGCGGCAGAACGGAAGAACCCCGACCGATGATGCGAATCCGAGTCCTCTGTGTGAGTGCCTTCGCGGCGATGTGGCCGCTCGTTCTTATCGCGGCGCCGCTCGTCGACGATCCACCGGCTGAGCAAGCCGCCACGGTCGTCGAAGAGGCCGCTTCCCCGCAAGCGGCCCTCGTTCCCGCATCGGATCCGGAAGCGGTCGCTTGGATCGAGAAGGCGATCGACGCGCAGAAGGGTCGAGGGCTTCGCGGAGCGATTCGAGATCTCCGCACGCGTTTCGACGTCATCAGCTACGAAGACGGCAACCGTATCGAGCTGAATATCCTCCAGTCGTACCGTATCGATCCGAGCCGGGATCCGGCCGACGAGTGGTATGCCTCGCGCGTCGAGGACAAGCTCGCTCGCGAGGCCGTGACCAAGGGGTTCGACGGTCGCCGTTACTGGCTGAAGGAGAAGCGACTCTCCCGTCATCTCAAGGGGCGCGAGGATCGCCGCGACATCGAGAAGATCGAGGAGGAGATCTCTCGCATCCGCGAGACGCTGCAGCTGTTCTTCCTCGAGAACCTGCTCGGTGGCGAGGTGGCGCTCCTGTCGCACGAAGATGCCTCTGCGCCGAAAGACTCGGTGGCGATCCGTCGCGTCGCCAAGGACGCGCGCGATATCGTCCTCTACATCGACAAGAAGTCCGAGCGACTGGTTCGGGCTCTCCTTCCGGCGGTCGAAGGGCGCGACTCGATGCGCATCGATTTCTCGAAGTCACGCGCGCGGGTCTTTCGCGACGGCAAGGAAGACAAGGATCTCTTCGTTCCGAAGCAGATGCTCATCTACCACGGCGGCGCGACGAAGCCGACCGAGGACTTCTTTCTCAACGAGCTTCGCGTGAACGGCGGCATCGAGCCCTCCGAGTTCACCCTCGACGCGAACTGATCTCCGGGCCGCGCGCTCCGATGTCGTCACGACCCACGCCGCCACCGACAACCATGCCCCCTCTCGTCATCGGAGGATTGGGCGGGATCGGGTTTGGCCTTCTGGTTCTCTTCACGGAGTGGATCGCGCAGCTCGTTCTCGGCACGGATCCCCTCGCCGGTCACCGCGGGCTGGCGCCGTTCGTCTTTTCCTATCTCGTTCCTTCGATCGTTGCCGGTCTCGTGGTGGGATTGGCTCTCGGCGCGCGCAAAGCGGATGCTTCCTTCGAGCGCGTGCTCGCAGCGCTCTCGCTCTCGCTGGCCGTGCTGTGGGTCGCCGCCGAGCTCGCACAGCGCCTCGCGATCTCGGAACGCCTTGGACCGACGCTGCCGTTCGTGACGCTGGTGGGTTGGTCGACGGCGTTGTCGCTCTGGATCGGCCCTCTTCGATGTCGCACTCCCCTTCCTCGTACGTGGCCCGAGTGGGTGCGTGGAGGGGTCTGGAGCGGCGTTGCGCTGGCCACGGTGGTTTCGTTTCAGGCGCATACGAACGTGTTTCTGAGCCCTTTCGCGGCTTCCAGCCTTGTCGGGACGGTCTTGATCGGATTGGCCTCGCTCGTCGCCGGAATGCTTCTCGCCCGGGCGTTCGTGGGCGCGTGTGCGTCGACCCTGGGACGGGGCGCGATGGCTCTTCTTGCGATCGTCGCCCTGCTCGTCCTTCCTCGCGTGGGCGGTGAGCCCGGCGCGATCGAAACCGATAAGACGACGCGGCAGCGTGGCGTGCTGCTGATCGTCGCCGATACGCTGCGCGCGGATGCGCTCGGATCCTATCGGCCTCGGAAAGGCGGCGCGAGCGATACGCCCAGGCTCGATGCGCTCGCCGAGCGCGGCGTTCGGTTCGACTCCTGCGTCTCGGCGGCGCCATGGACGCTCCCGTCGTTCGCGAGCCTTCTCACGTCACGCTTCCCATCGGGGCACGGCGCGGCGCAGAACCCGGGCGACGGGAATCGCTTCACGCCACTCGCCGACGGGGTTCCGACCCTTGCCGAGTCGCTCCGCGAGGCCGGCGTGCGCACGGCGGCTCTCGTGAACAACACGTACCTGCAGCCGGCCTTCCGTGTCGATCGAGGATTCGACTCGTACCGGATGCTTCGCGACTCCCCCGATTCGCAGATTCTGTACGCGATCCGTCGTGTGCTGGGGGCCACGGCCCACTGCCCGTACGCGCGAGCGGATGCGGTGACCGATGCGGTGGTCGAATCCGTCGAACGCTACGACGGCGGCCCCTTCTTCCTCATGGCTCAGTACATGGATGCGCACGCGCCGTACTACGACCACGAGACGGGCGCCGTGTTTCCGGATCAGAACATCGACGACGTGATGCCCGAAGCCCGCGCCGCGTATCGGTCGGAGGTGCGTTTTCTCGATCGAGAGATCGGTCGGCTGCTGGATCGTCTGGAGCAACAAGGACTCCTCGACTCGCTGCTGGTCGTGTTCACCGGGGACCACGGTGAAGAGTTCCACGACCACGGCGGGACGGGTCACGGCTGGACGCTCTACGACGAGCAGCTCCGGGTTCCCCTCGTCGTGCTCGGGTCGGGCGCCGCCGTCGCGCGCGTCGATGAGGACCCGGTCGGGCTGGTCGACGTGATGCCCACCCTTCTCGAGTGGTTCGGCGCTTCGCCGCCGGACGGAGTTGCCGGCGCGAGCTTCCTGTCGCGGATCCGCGCGGACTCGAACGACGGAGCGTCTCGCTCGTACGTGGCCGAGTCGTGCTACGGCCCGGAGCGCAAGATGATCCGCTTCGAGGGCTGGAAGATGATCGAGCACCACGGGGGCGAATCGGCCGGACGCGTCGAGCTGTACGACCTCGAAGCCGATCCTGGAGAGAAGCGAGACCTGGCGGATCGCGAGCAAGAGCGGGTCGAGCAGCTGCGAGCCAGACTCGAGGACAGCCGTCTCGAGGGAGCGCTCCCGTCCGGGGGCTCGGGCTCGGTCGAGCTCGACGAGAAGGCCCGCGATCGACTACGCCGGCTCGGCTACGTCTTGCCGGACGAGGCTACACCCGACGGCGGAACCACTTCTCCAGATCGGCAAGAGTGAATTGAAGCGTCGTCGGCCGACCGTGAGGACACGAGTACGACGTCGGCAGGTCCTCGCCGAGGCGTAGCAGCTCGCGCATCTCCCTCTCGTCGATCGGGTCGCCGGCCTTGATCGCGGCCTTGCACGCCGACATCTCGATCAGGGCGTCGATGAAGTCCTTCTCGCCACCTTCCTTCTCGCCGAGCTCCATCAGGATCTGCTGGATGAGATCCTTCGGCGAGAGCCGACCGAGGATATCCGGAATCGCCTGCACGGCGACCGAGTGATCTCCGAATCGCTCGACCTCGAAACCGATGCGCGCGAGATCCTCGCGTCGCGTGAGCAAGAGCTCGGTCTCGGCGGCGCTGAGATCGATGACTTCGGGTATCAGGAGGCGTTGCACGGCGACGCGTCCGTTGCGCACGCGGTCCTGGATCTGATGGTAGAGGATGCGCTCGTGAAGCGCGTGCTGATCGGTGATGGTGAAGCCGTCCTCGGTCTCGCGCACGATGTACGTGTCGTGAAGCTGATGCGGGCGCGGTCCGACATCCGGCAGATCCGCGGGAGCCGGTGTGCCGGCCGCGGACGACTCGGCCTCACGGACTTCGCTCTCTCCGCTCGGCGCGTGCGCTCGGACTCCCGGATCGCGGTCCGGTCGCTCGGACGTCTCGATCTCCTTCCAGCTCGACGGATTCGACGTGCCGTCCACGGGCCCCGTCGATCCAGGCGTCGATCGGGTCGGAGCCGAAGGGCTCGAGGCGGCAGGTGTCGGGCGTGTCGACGGGGGTGTCGCGTCCGTGCTCGGTGGCGCCGCCCCGAAGCCACCGCTCGATCGAAGGTAGTCCTGGACGACCGTCTGGATCTCTCGCTTCGACTCCGCGGGCGCGGCCTTGGAGTCGGTCGCGGGGGCTCCCGCCGCATCCGATCGCTTCGGGCTGCCCGAGCCGCTTCGCGCAGGATCGATGGAAGGCGTCATGTCGGCCGCGAACAGAGCCTCGCGTACCATCCGCAGGATCGCACCGTACAGCGGTCGACTGTCTCGAAAGCGGACCTCGATCTTCGTCGGGTGCACGTTGACGTCGACTTCCTCCGGGTCGAGCCGAATCGAGAGGAACACCGTGGGATGGCGACGCACCATGAGGAAGCCGCGGTACCCTTCGGCGACGGCGTGTACGAGCGAACGATCGCGAACGTAGCGGCCATTCAGGAAGACGTAGAGGCGATCCTGCCGCGGACGATCGATGTGCGGCGGCGCGATGAAGCCGGATACGTGAAACCCCTCGCCCGACGTCTCGACCGAGAGGATTTCCGACGCGAGATCGGCGCCGTAAAGGCGGCGGATTCGCTCACGCAGATCCTCGGCGGGCTCGAGAGACAGCACCTCGCGCTTGCCATGAGTCAGCCGGAAGCCGACGCCCGGATGGGCGAGCGCGAACCGCGTCATCGTCTCCGTGATGTGTCCGAGCTCCACGGATGCCGACTTGAGGAATCGCCGTCGAACGGGCACGTTCCCGAAGAGGTTACGCACCTCGATGGTCGTTCCGGGAGTCGCCGCCGCCTCCTTCTTCTCGCCGACGATGCCGGCCTGGCATTCGATGTCGTATCCCGAGGGCGCACCATGCGCGCACGTGCGGATGGTCGTGGTCGAAACGGACGCGATACTCGCGAGCGCCTCGCCGCGAAATCCGAGGGAGTCGATGTGGAACAGATCCTCGGGGTCGCGCAGCTTGCTCGTGGCGTGACTCGCGAAGGCGAGCTCGAGATCCTCGGGCTCGATACCGTGGCCGTCGTCCTTGACGCGAATCAGCTGGGAGCCGCCCTCCTCGACGTTCACTTCGATTCGGGTCGAACCGGCATCGAGCGCGTTCTCGACCAGCTCCTTCACGACGGACGCCGGGCGTTCGATGACTTCGCCGGCGGCGATCTGATTCACGATGTGCGGCGACAGCTGCTGGATGCGTCCCAAAGATCAGGCCTCCTTTATGGCCTCGAACGGCGAGTCAGGCGCGCGGGCCTCCGCCGGTCAACTGTACGACGAGACGCGCGAGCGTCGCTTCCGGGAATGCGGTTCCGCCCTTCAGATCGAGATCGGTCCGCAACAGCTGGCGAATGGCCTCGCGGAGCTCGGTCGTGGTCCACGATCGGACCTGCCGCGAGACCGCGTCCCGAAGAAAGGGCGCGACACGCAGCTCCGTGAAGACATCGGTCGAGGACTGGCCGCCGTCGAGGAGCGTGCGCGCCCGCAGGAGCAGGACGAGCTTCGAGCGCAGCGCACCGATGACGAGCCCGCCGATCGCGCCCGGGAACACGAGCCGCGAGTGATCGGAGCCGACCATCCCTTCGCGAAGCATCGCGTCGAGGACATGCAGCGCGTGGGCGCGACGCCGGTCGATGACCGCGTCGGCGAGATCGAACGAACGAAACTCCTGACTGTCGGGGGAAAGCGCGTCGATATCCTCGGCCTTGACCGTGGCGCCCTCGTCGAGGAGGAGTGAGAGCTTCTCGAGCTCGCCGTCCAGTCGCGCCGGATGATTTCCGGTGCGTTTCACGAGGCGATGCGCGTCGACCGGCGTGATCGTGAGGCCGTGCTCGCGGGCGCGGCCGGTGACCCAGCGACCGAGCTCATGATCGTGCTCGGCCGCACCTTTCTGCCAGGGGCCGGGGCGATCGTACATCGCCTTGAAGCGCTTCACGACGCCGACCTTCAGGAGGTGCTTCTCGAGCTTGGAGCTCTTGCGGAGCTTGTCCATCAGGAAAACGACGGTGATCGGAGGCGGAATCGAGTCGAGCGCGGACATCAGCGAGTCGCGATCCGCCTCGACGAGGGACTCGGCGCCGCGCAGAACGATGAGCTTCTTGCCGCCGAAGAGAGACGGGGTGCGGATGTCGTCAAGGATTCCGAGCAGCTCGCTCGAGTCCTCGCCCGGTTTGGGCTTGAGCTGGGCCTCCACTCGCGAAGGGCCGGCGCCCTTCTCACCGAAGAGCACACGCTCGATGCGGGTGAGGTCGTCGTTCAGGAAGAACGCCTCTTCGCCCACGAGCGCGATGCAGCGGGACTGCGCCAGATCTTCGGCGGAGTCGGCAGAGGCTTTCCGCGAAGTCTTCTTCTTCTTCGTGGTGCGCGGCGTTCGCGCGGCGCTCATCCGCCCCTTCCTCCCGATCCCGTAGCCTTCCCGAACGTCAGGCTTCGGATGCGTGCCCGACCCTTTCGGGATCGCGGGATTGTAGCACAGCGGGGTCCGTCAGGGGACGCGTCCGAACGCCACGAGATCGATGACCACGGCCGCGAGAAGCAGCAGCCCCACGATGCTGTTCACGGTGAAAAACGCCTGGTTCATCTTCGAGAGATCGTCGGGGCGGACCAGGCGATGTTCGTGGATCAGCAGGCCGGCCACGGCCGCGATGCCGAGCAGGAACGCGGGCGCCGCGCCGGCCAGGAACGCGACGGCGACCAGGAGCAGGACCATCCCCGCGTGGAGGGCGGCGGCGAGCCGCAGCGAGCGCTTCACGCCGAGGTGCCGCGGCACCGAGTGCAGACCGCGCTTGCGATCGAAGTCGATGTCGAGGCACGCGTAGAGGATGTCGAAACCGGCCACCCACAGCAGGACGGCCGTCCCGAGAGTGATCGGAATCGCGATGCCGGGAAGGCTCTCGGTGCCCAGGATGGCGACCCAGGCGCCCACGGGGGCAAGGCCGAGCGCGAGACCGAGGACGAAGTGCGAAGCGGGAGTGAATCGCTTCGTGTACGAGTAGCCGCAGAGCACGACGAGCACCACCGGCGACAGGACGAGCGCGACCGGGTTCAGCCGCGCCGCAGCGAAGACGAACAGCGCCGCGCTCCCGAGGGTGAACGCCGCCACCGCCGGCTTCCCGATCTGACCGGAAGGGATCTCGCGCCCCTGGGTGCGCGGATTCTCGGCGTCGATCTCGGCGTCGACGAACCGGTTGAAGCCCATCCCGGCGGTACGAGCGGCCACCATGGCCACGAGGATCCACAGGCAGACGCTCGCCGACGGCAGCCCACCGGCCGCGAGAAGCGCACCGATGATCGCGAACGGGAGCGCGAAGACGGTGTGCGAGAAGCGGATGAGTCGGAGAAAGACGGTGATCTGCTGGAACATGGGATTCCCGGAGGCCAAACCGGGATTGTAGCAGCCGCCACGCAAGCGGGTAGTAGAATGAACGCCGGTTCCGGGAAATCAGTCAGGAGAGCACAGAGTTGTCGTTTCGCAACGCATCGGGAACACGATCGAAGTTGGTCCGATGGATGGCCGTCGGGCTCCTGGTGTCCGTCGTGACCTCCTGCGGACCGTCCGAGTCGACGGGTCGAACTCTCGACTCACGCCCGGGCGTGCTGCTCGTCACGCTCGACACCACGCGGGCGGATGCGCTCGGCTGCTACGGGGGCCGCGCTCGCACGCCCGTCCTCGATTCGCTCGCCGCGACGGGCGCGCGCTTCACGACCGCGGTGACGAGCGTTCCCGTCACCCTGCCCGCGCATGCGACGCTCCTCACCGGCACCTACCCGCCCGGTCACGGCGCGCGCCACAACGGCCAGTTCGCGCTCCCGGCTTCGATGGAGACGCTGGCCGAGCACCTTGCGGACGCGGGATACGACTGCGCCGCGGTCGTCGGCTCGGCCGTCCTCGACTCGGTATTCGGCGTCGATCAGGGCTTCGACACGTTCGTCGATTTCTTCGACGATCTCGATCCGTCGCAGTGGGGAAACCAGCCGCCCGAGCGCCCCGCCTCCGAGGTGACCGACCTCGCGATCGACGCGCTTTCGGACCTCGGCCCGTCTCCCTTCCTCTGGGCCCACTACTACGACCCGCACGACCCGTACGAGCCGCCGGCCCCGTTTGCGGCGGAGTACGCCGAATCGCTGTACCACGGCGAGATCGCCTACACGGACCGTGAGCTGGGGCGCTTGATCGAGGCGTTCCGGGCGAAGTGCGGCGAGAAGCCCGGGCTCGTCGTGGTCGTGGCGGATCACGGCGAGGGACTCGGCGACCACGGCGAGGCGACCCACGGGATGACGCTCTACGAGGAGGCCGTCCGCGTCCCCTGGATCTTCCACTGGTCCGGGACGGTTCCCGAGGGGCACGTCGTGGAGCGACCGGTCGCGCTCGTGGACGCGCTTCCGACGATGCTCGACCTGCTCGGGTTGGAGGCTCCGTCGGGAGTACATGGGGAATCGCTGCGGGCTCTCGTCCTCGGAGGGGGAACGGACGCCGCCGGCCCCGATCCTGCGAGGCCCATCTACCTCGAGACCCAGTATCCGCGCTTCGGCCTCGGCTGGGCCGAGACGCGGGCGATCCGGACCGGGAGCGCGAAGTGGATCGATGCCCCGCTCCCCGAGCTCTACGACCTCGCGGCGGATCCCGGCGAGCGCGAGAACCGACTGATCGGGACACGCTCACGCACCCCCGAGGAGCGCGACCTCGTAGAGGCTATGGACGACCTGTCGAAGCGCATCGAGTCCTCGCATCCCTTCGTGCGGCTTCCTCCACAGCTCGCGTCGGTGGCGTCGCGTCGCCTGGAGACGCTCGGGTACGTCAGCCGGGCGACGCCGGGCTCGTCGGTGGGCGCGACGGGTGGCGTGCCGCGTCCGAAGCGGCGTGATGTGGCGGCCCCGCCGCTCGATCGGGCGGCCGAGCTCCGGGCTCGATCGTCCTTCCGCGTCCCCGCCCCCAAGGACCCGAAGGACGTTCTCGTTCTCGACGAGGAGGTCCTTCGAATCGAGGATGCCGCCGCGGCCGGTCGATTCGCGAGCGTACGCAAGGAGCTCGACGCTCTCGAGGCCGCCGCACGTGCCTCGCTGTTCGTGCTCCATCTCGAGGCGGAATGCGAGATCGCCCTCGAGCATCCGGATCGCGCACGGGAGATCCTGCGGCGCATCCTCGGTCGTAACGGGCGCGATCCCGTGGCGGCGCTCAAGCTCGCTCGCATCGAGCTGCAGGCGGGCAATCCGGGCGAGGCGCTCGATCTCACGGAGCTCGCCGATCGATGGCTGCGGTCGGACGACGCCGAGGGAATCACGCTGGCGGCCGAGGCAATCAGGGTTTTCGCGGTATTGAAGATCCCGAGCTTCAATACCGCGAAACCCCTGATT
>CAZQZX010000028.1:0-39429 GCA_964597885.1 uncultured Planctomycetota bacterium | reverse complement strand
GTCGGTGGCCGGAGGTCCCACGCGGCTGGTGCTCTTCGAGACGCCGTCCAATCCACTGCACCATGTCACCGACATCGCGGCCGTCTCCGCGATCGCCCATCGATACGGGGCGCACTCGGTCGTCGACAGCACGATGATGTCGCCGTACCTGCAGCGGCCCCTCGACCACGGCGCCGATCTCGTGATCCAGTCCGCGACGAAGTACCTCTCGGGGCACGCCGACGTGACGGCCGGGACGGTCGCCGCACGCGATGACGAGCTCGCCAATCGCATCGCGTTCATCCGGAATGCCGAGGGCACCGCGCTCGCGCCGTTCGAGGCCTGGCTGCTCCTGCGCGGGCTGAAGACGCTCGGGATCCGCATCGACCGTCAGCAGCAGAACGCGGCCCGGGTCGCCGCGCACCTCGAGGCAAACGACCGGGTGCGCGAGGTCTACTTCGTGGGCTCGGCGAAGCACCCCGACCGCGCGACCCACGAACGCCAGGCGTCGGGCGCGGGAGCCGTCCTCTCGTTCCGCGCCTCGAGCCCCGACGCGGCGCGCGCGTTCGTCGCCGCCACCGAGCTGTTCTCGACCACCGTCAGCTTCGGCAGCCTCCACTCGACGGTCAGCCTTCCGTCGTCGATGTCGCACGCGTCGATCCCCGAGGCCGAGCGCCGCGCCCGGCCCCTCCCCGAGGGCCTGGTCCGCCTGTCGGTGGGGATCGAGGACCCGGAAGACCTCCTGCGAGACCTCGAGCAGGCGCTTCATCGGTCAGGGGCCGAGAGGGTTACGGCCCCATGACCCCCGCCCCCGCCACCCCTCGATTCCAGTCCGGAGGGCCTCCCGTCCGATATCTCCCGAGTGTGCCAGATTCGGCACATCTCGGGATCCGGATCCATGCGCCTTCGAAACAAGTTCATCCTGCACTTCTCCGGCTTGGTCGTCGTGATCATGACGACGGTCATGGCCGTCGTGATCTCGCGCCAGACCTCCGTCTTGAAGGAGCAGGCCACCAAGCGCGGTCTCGCCATCGCGCGGAGCGTGGCGGCGAGCAGCACCGAGTCGCTCCTCGTGTACGACCAGTCGTCGCTCACGCAGGATGCCGTCGATATCTCCGGTCTCGACGACATCACGTACGTGGCGATCTTCGACAACGACGGTCGGCAATGGGCGTTTGCGTCTCGGCATGACATCGCGCAGGACGCGGTCGACGCTCCGTTCGCCGAGGCCGAAGGCGACGCCGAGCTGGCCGCACCGATCCACGAGGAGCGAAACGATCTCCCGGGCGCCGAGCGATTCCTCGACATCCAGGGACCGGTCGTCTACGTCGCCGACGATACCGAAGAGAGCCGCACCATCGGCTCGGTCCGACTCGGCCTGTCGCTCGACGGCATCTACGGCGAGATCGGCCTCATGCAGCAGCGCCTCGGTTACCTCTGGGGGGCGGCGCTCGTTCTGAGTGGCGCGCTCTCGTGGTGGCTGTCGAAGCGCGTCACGCGGCCGATCGAACGTGTCGCGGCCGGCGCCCTTCGCTACGCGGGCGGCGAGCTCGACCACCGCATCGAGGTCCGCGAGCGCGACGAGATCGCCTCGCTCGCCGACAACCTGAACCACATGGCGGGGCAGATCCACCAGAACCTCGCCGAGATCGAAGACCTCAACCGAGGCCTCGAAGAGAAGGTCCGGCTGCGCACCCACGAGCTGGTCGTGGCCAACGAGGATCTCGAGCAGGCGATGGTGCGACTCAAGGAGACGCAGAGCCAGCTCGTGCAGTCCGAGAAGATGGCCTCGCTCGGTCAGCTCGTCGCGGGCGTCGCGCACGAGATCAACAATCCGCTGAACTTCATCTCGAACGGAATCCTCCCGCTCCGCGAGTCGATCGACGATCTCAAGGAGCTCGTCACGATGCTCGACGAGTCGCCGATCCCCGACGAACGGCGCGAAGAGGTCGAGGACTTCAAGGACGACATCGAGTTCACGGACACCGTCGAGAGCGTCGATGAGCTGCTCGACACGATCAACGAGGGCGCCCGCCGCGCCACGATCATCGTGAAGGACCTGCGCAACTTCAGCCGTCTCGACGAGGCGGATCTGAAGGTCGCCGACCTGCACGAAGGTCTCGAGGGAACGCTCAACCTGCTCGGGCCGCGGCTCGAGGGGCGCGTCGAGGTCGTTCGCGATTTCGGCTCGATCCCCGACTTCGAGTTCCGGCCGGCGCAGATGAACCAGGTCTTCATGAACCTGATCTCGAACGCCGAGCAGTCGATCGACGAGAAGGGAACGGTCACGGTGTCGACGCGGAGCGAGGACGGCCACGCCGTCATCGAGATCCGCGATACCGGGCGAGGCATCCCGGAAGAGAACGTCGGCCGGGTGTTCGAGCCGTTCTTCACGACGAAGGACGTCGGCGAAGGCACCGGCCTCGGGCTCTCGATCAGCTTCGGCATCGTCGATCAGCACGGCGGGTCGATCGAGGTCGAGAGCGAAGTGGGCGTCGGATCCGTGTTCCGGGTCCGAATCCCGCTGGCCATACCCAAGATCGACGACGACCCGGACGAAGACACCGCGACGTCATCCCCGAGCTCCAAGACCGATGACAACCGCCCTGAGGACAGCAACGAGGTGACGCGATGACCGAGACGCAGCGCAAGAGAAAGAAGAAGCCGCGCATCCTCGTGGTGGACGACGAGGAACAGAACCTGACGATCTTCCGCGGCACGTTCCGGCGGGAGTTCACGGTGCTGACCGCGAGCTCCGCGCAGGACGCCATCGATCTGCTCGAGAAGGAAGACGAGCCCGTCCCCGTCATCGTCACCGATCAGCGCATGCCGCAGATGACCGGTGTCGACTTGCTCGCCGTCGTTCGGGAACGCTGGCCGGACACCATCCGCATGGTGCTCACCGCCTACACCGACGTCGACGACATCATCGACGCGATCAACCGCGGTAACGTCTACAAGTTCATCTACAAGCCATGGGAGAAGGAAGACCTTCTCCAGACGATCCTGAACGCGCTCGAGACGTACGAGCTCCGCCGGAAGAACGAAGCCTTGACCGACGAGCTCCTGAAGCAAGAGCGCCTCGCGACGGTCGGACGTCTCGTCTCGGGACTCACCCACGAGATCGGCAACCAGCTCACGGCCACGACGCTGTCGAGCCTGCTGCTCAAGAAGTACGCCGACGACGAGTTCCTCTCCGAGAAGCTCGCGATCATCCGCAACTCCTTCATGATGATCCACGGCATGGTGCGCGAGATCCGAGACTTCACGCGCGCGCAGAACCGCGACCTCGAGCTGACCGAAGGAATGCTGTCGGCGACCGTCCGGGAGACGCTGAGCCTCCTGACGTACGATCGGGATGTGGCGCGCTGCCAGATCGAGACCGACCTCGACGACGAGCTCGGGGCCATGGTCCACAAGGACAAGATCCAGCAGGTGCTGATCAACCTCATCAAGAACGCCGCGCAGGCGATCCCGAGCGACCGCCAGGGGAACATCCGCGTCGAGCTGCACCGGGTCGGAACGTCGGCCACCCTGCGCATTCGCGACAACGGCGACGGCATCTCGGAAGAGAACCGCGAGAAGATCTGGGAGCCGTTCTTCACGACGAAACAGGACAGCGGAACCGGGCTCGGGCTCGACATCTGCAAGCAGATCGTCCAGGCGCACGGCGGGACGATCGGATGCGAGAGCGAGAGCGGCACGGGAACGACGTTCGAGATCGCGGTGCCGGCCACGGTCGACGAGCACGACGACGACGAGAGCTAGCGGGGCTTCGTCGCTTCTTCGGTCTCGCTCGGGTCGACTTCTTCGGATGACGTTTCGTCCGCCGCCGCCTCGACGGACGTCAGGACCGGCCGGGTGGCCAGCCGCCGTTCGCGATCGCGAATCCACACCGAGCTGAGTCGCGTGTAGTAGATCCCCATCGCGTTGACGAAGAGACCATCGACGTCATCGTTGACGCAGTACAGCGCCGCGTCGTGGAAGAGCGGGACGATCGGCTGATCCTCGAGCACCATGCGCTCCGCCTCCCGATACGCGAGCGCTCGCTCGAGCTTTCGCCCCGAGCCGTAGCGCGCCTTCTCCACGAGCTTGTCCACCTCCGGGCGTGAGTAGCCCATGAAGTTGTACTGCCCGCCGGTCCGGAAGAGGTTGAAGAAGAAGTTGTCCGGGTCGGGATAGTCCGCCCCCCAACCGAGGACGACGGCGTCCGCACTCTCGAGCTCCGCCAGGAACCGGCCGTAGTCATCGGTCGCGTCCAGGTCGAGGCGAACTCCGATCTCGGTGAGGTCCGCCGTCAACCGCTCGGTGAGCGCGACCTGCTCGGGAATTCGCCCGAGGAGCAGGTGGATCTCGGGAAGCTCACGGAGCCCTTCGCCGTAACCGGCCTGCCGGAGGAGCTCGCGCGCCTTCTCGGCATCGTGCGGCGGTGGCTTGGCGGTCGGATCGTACCCCGGCATCCCGGGCGGCAGGATCGTGCGCGCTTCCTTCACGCGCCCCTGCATCGCGACCTCGAACGCCGAGCGGTCGATCGCGACCGAGATCGCTTGCCGCACCCGCGGGTCGTCGAACGGAGGCCGACTCACGTTCATCCCCAGGAAGTGGAGCGACAGCGTCGGCACGCGCGTTCGGCGGAACGCCGCGAGCCCGGGAATCTCGTCGACCTCGTCCGGCGCGCAGATCATGAAGTCGAGCGCGTCGTCCCGCAGCGCGTGAAGCTCGCCCTGTCGATCGAGATCGAGAAACACGACGCGATCGAGGTACGGCCGCGTATGGATGCCGTGGCGCGCGGCCTCGAGCACGATCTCACCGCGCTCGCGGTGCACGAAACGGAACGGGCCGCTGCCGACCGGCTCGCGACGGAAGCTGCGCTGGTCCGCCAGATCGCGAGGAACGATCTTCGCGTACTGCTGCGCGAGGAAGTTGATGAAGACGTGATCCCGCTCCTTCAGCTGGACCGTGCAGACGCCGGGCTCGGGGCTCTGGATCGCTTCTTCACCGCCGTCGAGGGCGGCCGAGAAGTACGAGTACGCGCCCGAGCCGACGCGGCGATTGAGCAGTCGCCGGAGCGAGTAGACGACGTCTTCGGCTTCGACCGGTCGCCCGTGATGGAAGCGCGCCGTCTCATCGAGCTTGAAGGTGTAGGTCTTCCCGTCACGCGAGAGCGACCAGCGATGCGCGAGGTCCGGCACGACGCGCAGATGGCTGTCGAAACGCACGAGCCCCTGGAAGAGCTGGTGCAGGATCATGTTCTCGCTGAGGCTCGTCGAGCGCGCCGGATCGAGCGTCATGATACCGCTGAGCGACAGCCGGAGCTCGCCGCCCGTCCGCTTCGACGCGAGCACCTTCGGATCGACGGGCGCCTTCGTGAGCGTCGCCGGCTCGCCTCTCCTGTCGCATGCCGGAAGCACGCACACTCCGACCAGCAGCGCGACGACGACGCACCGCGAGCGCGAAAGGAACGAGAACCGGGATGCACGATGAAGTCGACGCATGACGCGAACGAGGAGGCTCGCAGGAGGGGTGAACGAACGAGAGACCGGGAGGAATGACGGACGGGGTCCCTTCGAAAGACTACCCCACGAATCGGGTCGAGGCCAGCGAACACCCGGACTCGATCGCATCCCGCGGCCATGGGGACCAATTCTTCCCCGATTTCCTGGCGCGCGTGCGATCCCGGGGTAGTCTTCCAGCGTCGGGTACAGCAGAAGAGATTCGATCCGTTCGAATCGGGAAGGAGTAAGAAGATGGGAGAGACGACCCTGTTCCGTCGTCGCATTGCCGGTCTCACGGCTCTGGCACTAATTGCCGGGCTGATGCTGATCGGACGGCCGTCGCCAACGACGACCACGGACACGCACGAGCCCGCGCAAGCCGGCGATCGTGTTTCCTGGGCAGCGCCGAGCGCCCTGCCACCCTCCTGGACACCCCCTACGCTTCCGGAACCACCTGCGGCTCCGGGTGCCGATGACCTCCTCGAGCACGACACCGCCGTCGAACCCAGCTCGAAGATGTCGGCCGACCTCCTCGCTCTCCTCGAAGAGCCCGGAGACCACGACCGCATTCGCGTCATCGTCCAGGCCACGAAGGGCGAGGACGGCCTGCCGCGCCTCGAAGCCCTCCAGGAGATGACCGAGCGCGAGGGTCTGCACTCGCCGCGCTCGCTCGATTTCATCGGCGCCACGGTCCTCGAGATCAGCGCCGACGAGATCTGGACCGTCGCTTCGGAATCGGGCGTGTCGCGCGTTTCGCTCGACGCTCCGATCTACTCGACGGGCGAAACGGCAGCCCCGAACCTCCCGACCGAGGTCGTGGGAGCCAACCAGGTCTGGAACTACCCGGGTGATTACGACGGCTCCGGCGTGACCGTCGCCGTCATCGACTCGGGTGTGGACGCCTACCACCCGGACTTCCAGGACATGCAGTCCGGCGGGACGCGCGTCCGCGAGCACACGTACTTCAAGAAGCCGCACGACAAGTTCGGTCACGGTACGCACGTCGCGGGCATCGTGGCGGGCAACGGAAACCGCTATCTGCAGGCGATGCAGAGCGGCGGATCGCCGGACGTGCCGGTCTACGGCGTCGCTCCCGGCGCTTCGATCTACAGCGTGCGCGTGCTCGATCGCAACGGCATGGGCTACACCAGTACGCTCATCGACGCGATCGGACACTGCATCATGAAGCGGGAAGAGCTGAACATCCGCGTCATCAACCTCTCGCTCGGACACCCGGTCTTCGAGTCGTTCCTGAACGATCCGCTCGCGATCGCCTGCGCGTACGCCGTCCAGGCGAACATCGCAGTCGTAGCGTCGGCCGGGAACAACGGCGCGAGCGCCTCGGAAAAGGCGTACGGCACGATCAACTCGCCGGGACACGCGCCGTGGGTCATCACGGTCGGAGCGACGGACCCGAACGGCACGGTCGAGCGATCGGACGACACGGTCGCCTCCTACAGCTCGCGCGGACCGACGCCGATCGACGGCCTCATCAAGCCGGACCTCGTCGCGCCGGGCTCGGGCGTCATCAACTGCCGCCCGCGCTCCGAGAACTACATCACGGCGAACTACGAGGTCTCGCACGTGCTCGGTGATGGAGACGACAACTTCTACATGACCCTGAACGGCACCTCGATGTCGACTCCGGTCGTCTCCGGTACGCTCGCGCTCATGTTCAGCGCCAACCCGGCGCTCAACGCGAACGCGGCGAAGGCCATCCTGATGTACACGGCCCAGAAGATGACCCAGCCGGACCTGCTCGAGCAGGGTGCCGGCTACCTCAACACCGAAGGCGCCGTGCGTATGTCGCTCGCGATCCGCGCCGACGTCGACGCCCTCACGATGGGTGACTTCCGTCTGCCGGGCGCTCCGAAGGACGCGCGAGGCATGGTGCTCCCGATGACGAACATCGCCGGCGAAGACGTCTGGTGGGGCTCGTCGCTCGTGTACGGCAACACGATCCTCTGGACGCACGGCGTCATCATGGATCCGAACGCCGTCTGGGGGCAGGGTCGCATCTGGAGCGACACCATCCTGTGGACCCACGGCGAGCTGTGGTTCGACACCATGATGGCCTACTTGCTGCCGGCGTACGCCAACACGATCCTCTGGACCCACATGAACGAGAGCTACATCCTGTGGTCCGATACGATCCTGTGGACGCACGGCGACTTCCCGGGCATCGAAGAAGGAACCTTCACGGTTCCGGACACGATCCTGTGGTCGCACGGGGCACTGGTCGATCAGTGGGCCGGCTCGGTGGCCGACCCGAGCTCTCTCCAGAACAACAACGAGGGAGTCCTGATCGAGGGCGAGGACTACAACTCGCCGCCGGTGACCTACGGTGAAGACGGCGACTGGTTCTATCCGGAAGAGCCGAAGACGCCGAAGAAGTAAGCGACTCACGAAGGAGAAACCGGCCCCGGCTCCGGTCGGGGCAAGGGAAAATGGGAAGCGGGCTCGCCCTCCACGGGGCGGGCCCGCTCTTTTTTTGGCCAACTCGTTGGCCGGGCCGCCGCACCCGGGGTAGACTTCCGGGCCGAACCTCTCGGGCCACCGATCCGCGGGCCCGTTCCCTCTCGGCCCCGCCGCACGTCACCGTCGCCCTGTCGACGGCTGACACCACCTGCATCCGCACCCCTGCCGGAACCCCGCCGTTACATGAGCAACACCGAGAAAAAGCGAATCCTGGCCGTCGATGACCAGGACGTCAACATCGAGATCTACGAGCTCCTGCTCAGGGACTCGTACTGCCTCGAGATCGCGCGCTGCGGCGAGGAAGCCCTCGAGATCGCGCCGCGCTTCAAGCCGGACCTCGTGCTGCTCGACATCATGATGCCGGGGATCAACGGCTACGAGACGTGCCGCCGCCTGCGGTCCGACCCCAAGCTCAAGTTCGCCAAGATCGTGCTCGTCTCGGCGGAAAGCATCATCACCGATCGCCTGATGGGATACGAGGCGGGCGCGGACGATTACATCATCAAGCCGTTCGACGCCGACGAGTTCATGGCCAAGGTCGAGGTCTTCCTCCGGTTGAAGTTCGCCGAGGAGGTCAACCAGTTCAAGACCGAGGTGCTGAACCTTCTGTGCCACGAGACGCGTACGCCGCTCAACATGCTCATCGCGCCCGCGGAGATCCTGCTCTCCGAGGAAGAGATGGAGCCCGAGAAGCGACGCGAGTGGGCGCAGATGATCCTCGACGGCACCGAGCGCTTGCAGCGCCTGTTCGAGAAGGTCGTGCTGCTGTCGCAGTGCAAGGCCGGTCGCATCGACGTCTCGGGCGAGCCCGTCGACCTCGTGCGCCTGCTCGATCGCAAGGTCGACGAGCTGCGTCCCAAGGCCGACGCCAAGGAGCTCGAGATCTCGGTACAGTCGCCGCGAGCCGTCGCGGTGTCGGCCGACCCGGATTACCTGGCGATCGTGCTCGACTCCATCCTCGACAACGCCGTGCGATTCAGCAACGACACGGGACAGATCGAGGTCGAGCTCACCGACTGCACCGACGGGACGCAGCTGATCGTGACGGACCACGGTGCGGGCATCGACGAAGACCAGCTGCCGTACGTCTTCGACGAGTTCAACGACCGCGACGTCCTGCACCACACCGAGGGCCACGGCCTGAGCCTCGCGCTGAGCCGCGCGATCGTCGACCAGCTCGGCGGCGAGATCCAGGCCAGCTCGACGCCCGGAGTCGAGACGAGCTTCACCGTCCGCCTCCCGCGCAAGAAGAGCCCCGGCCCGAGCGGGGCCTGATCGCCCGCTCCGCCCCTGCTCCGAAAAAGTCCGCAACGCTCGGCATCCCGGGCCGACGGATCTGAGGGGCCGGCTCGTACCTCCTGATCTTCTCCTGCGATCGAACGTCCATCCCCGTTCGGACGAGCCGGCACCCGCTTCTTGATTCTCGCGATCCGTGCCCGCTCGCCGCGGCGCTTGTCATCGCCTGTATGGCGCGTACAATGGGCCGAGCGCTGCCACCCGGATCCCACACCCAAGACCCGCACCGTTCGCTCGTGGCCCCCGTATCGGCCTCGAATTCCCGTATCGACGCTGGAACCGTGTCTTGCGCGCCTCGACCCTCATCGGCCTGATCCTGTTCCGTGGCGGCCTCGCGCTCGCCGGCGGATACTCGTTCTTCCGGGCGGCCCGCTACGTTCTGCAATTCATCGAATTACCCTGGGAGGTCGAGGTAGGGGGCGCCCTGATGCTGAGCGGCCTGGGCCTCGTCATGGTCTCTCTCGTGATGGAGCGGTACCAGGACATGCAGGCGGAGAAAGAGCTCTCATGATTCGATTGCTACGAGTCGTCGGAACGCTGATGATCATCGCGGGCGCCCTGGTGCTCGCGAGCTATCTGATCACTCCGCTGCGCGAGTTCTGGCCGTGGTTCCGAAAGCTCGACCTTCCGATCCAGCTCGGCCTCGGTGCGGCCGCCATCGGATTCCTGATCCTGCTCGGGACGGTGATCTGGGAGCGCCTCGAAGAGCACGGGAAGGAAAAGGACTACGACGACAACCTCTGATCCCGAAGGAGAAGGACGATGATCCTGGTGAACACCGAGACGGTCGTGGGCTATCGCATCACCGAGTCGCTCGGCCTCGTGCGCGGGAGCACCATCCGCGCCAAGCACGTCGGCAAGGACATCCTCGCCGGACTGCGAACCCTCGTCGGCGGCGAGGTGAAGGAGTACACCGAGATGCTCAGCGAGACCCGCGCCGAGAGCCTTCGCCGCATGATCGCCGAGGCCGAAGAGCTCGGGGCGGACGGTGTAGTCAATATCCGCTTCACGACGTCACAGGTGATGGCGGGTGCCGCCGAGCTGCTCGCGTTCGGCACGGCCGTCAAGCTCGACAAGGAGTAGCTGGGGGGCCTTCTAGCCGCCGGACTTGCGCGCCGTGTATCCGGCCTTCTCGAGCTCCGCGACGAGCAGGTCGCGGTGGTCGCCCTGGATCTCGATGACGCCGTCTTTCAGCGTGCCGCCCGTGCCGCATCGCTGCTTGAGCTTCTTCGCGAGCTTGCGCAGATCGTCGGCCGCGAGCGGCACTCCCGTGACGAGCGTGACGCACTTTCCTTTGCGCCCTTGAGTCGATCGCGAAACCCGCACGATGCCGTCGCCTTCCGGAATCGCATCGCTCGCCTGCTTGCACGAGCATTCCTTGACGGGGTTCTCGCATTCCGGGCACATGCGGCCGTGCTCGGTCGAGTAAACGGTTCCCATATCGTCCTCGGCTCCTCACGAACCTACGTTCGCGGGGTTCTCATCCTTCGTCTTCGGCGGCGTCCGGTTGCCGGTGGAACTCGGCGTGGTACCGCGCCACCGTGCCCTCGGCTCCTTCGAGCGCGCCGTCCCGGAGGCCCTGGATCAGGAACAGCTCGTCCGGGATCCCGTCGAACTCGCATCGCACACCATGGCCCGACGCGACCGTGAACCCGAAGCGCGGATAGTACTTCTCGTGGCCGAGGACGATCACGAACGCGGCCTCGGTCGCACGCGCCGCATCGAGGCCGGCATGAACGAGGCGTGAGCCGATTCCCGACGACTGCAACGCCGGGTCGACCGACATCGGTGCGAGACCGAGGCCGTGGACAACGCGGGCGTCGCCCTCGAGACGCGCCGGCGTGAACAGGATGTGCCCGACGACGGCGCCACCCTTCTCGGCCACGAGCTCGATCGCGTCCGGACAGGCTTCCCGCAGACGCGACACGAGGTCGGCCTCTCCGTGATGCCCGAGCTCGCTCGCCGCGAATGCGCGAGCCGTGAGATCGTGCACGGCCGCCGCGTCTTCGCGCCGGACCGGCCGGATGTCGATGTCGTCCGCGCCGCCGCTCACGCTCCGTGCGTCGCCTCGCGAAGCAGACGTCGGCCTCGTCCGATCGTGCCGACAAACTCGCCGTCGCGCGCCGCGATCTCGCCGCGGACGGTCACGACGTGCGGACGTCCCTCGATCTCGGTGCCCTCGAAGGCGCTGTAGTCGAGGTTCATCTTCTGCGTGCTCGCGCTGATCTTGCCGCGGTAGTCCGGGTCGTACACGACGAGGTCCGCGTCGGCGCCGGGCTGGATCACGCCCTTGCGCGGCGCGAGCCCGAAGATCTTCGCGGGCTGCGTGCTCGCCGCATCGACGAAGCGATGCAGGTCGATCCGCCCCCGCTTCACGCCGTACGTGTACAGCAGGTTCACGCGATCCTCGAGTGCGGGGATGCCGTTCGGGATCTTCGTGAAGTCGTCGCTGCCCATGGCGCGCTTCTGCGCCTCGAAGTCGAACGGCGCGTGGTCGGTCGCCACGGTGCTCACGAACTGATGCGCGAGGCCGTTCCACAGGATGTCCTGGTTGCGCTTGTCGCGAAGCGGCGGCGACATCACGTACTTGGCGCCCTCGAACTCCGGCCGCTCGGCGTACGTCATGTCGAGAAGCAGATGCTGGATCAGCGCTTCGACGTAGGCGTGCACGCCGCGGCTCTTGCCGCGCATGGCTTCCTCGAGCGCCTCGCCGCACGACAGGTGCACGACGTACACGTGCGCGCCCGTCAGCTCGGCGAAGGTCATGAGATGCGCCGTCCCGCACGCCTCGACGCGCGGGGGACGCGACCAGTAGTGCCACTCGGGGCCGGTCTTTCCGTCGGCGAGAAGCTCTTTCTGGAGCTCGGTGACCGCGTCGGCGTTCTCACAGTGCGCGGTGACGATCGCGCCGAGCTCCTTGGCGGTACGAAGGGTATGGAAGAGCTCGTAATCCTCGACCCCGAAGGCGCCCTTGTACGCCAGGAACACCTTGAACGACGCGATCCCTTCCTTCTCGACGATCTGTCGGAGCTGTGGCGCGATCTTCTCGTCGTAGCGCGTCACCGCCATGTGGTACGTGAAGTCACACGCCGAACGGCCTTCGCTCTTCTCGTTCCACATGGCGAGCGCGTCGAGCGGCTCTTCCTGCCGGCTCGGGATGACGAAGTCGATGAAGCACGTCGTGCCGCCGACGAGCGCCGCCTGACTCGCGGTCTCGTAGGTGTCCTTCGCGAAGGTCCCCATGAACGGCAGATAGATGTGCGTGTGCGGATCGACGAACCCGGGGAAGACGTACTTGCCCGTGGCATCGACCACCTCGTCGTCCGGACCGGCTTCGAGCCCGGGAGCGATGCGCGTGATCGTCTCACCCTCGCACCAGATATCGGCCTTGTACCGCTCGCTCGCGGTCACGATCTCGCCGTTTCGAATCAGCAGTCCCATCGTTCCTCGCCTCTCGTCGTGCTTCGCGGATCAGTCTCGGTGCCAGACATCGGATACGCCGTGCCAGCGGCTCGTGATCACCTTCTGCCGCGTGTAGAACATCACGCCCTCGCGTCCCTGCACGTGAAGATCGCCGAAGAAGGAGTGATCCCAACCGCTGAACGGGAAGTACGCGAGCGGCGCCGGCACGCCGACGTTGACCCCGACCATGCCCGCCTTCACCCGGTGGGAGAACTCGCGCGCCGCGCTTCCCGAGCTGGTGAAGATGCAAGCGCCGTTGCCATAGGCCTGGCGGTTCGCGGTCTCGATCGCCTCTTCGAGATCGTCGAAGCGCATCACGTTCAGCACCGGCCCGAAGGTCTCGGTCTCGCAGATCTGCATGCCGTGCTCGACGCGATCGATCACCGTCGGGCCGAGGTAGAAGCCGCCCGGCGCGCCGTCGACCTTGGCGCCACGGCCGTCCACCATCAGCTCGCAGCCTTCCTTGGTGCTCGCCTCGATCAGGCCTTCGATCCGATCGCGGTGCTCGGCGTTGATGACCGCGCCCATCCGCGCGTTCGGGTCGCGGTCGGTAGCACCGACGCGGATCGAGCGCGTCGCGTCGGCGAGCGGCGGAAGGAACTCGTCCGCGGCTTTGCCGACCACCACGGCCGTCGACGCCGCCATGCAACGCTGGCCGGCGCATCCGAACGCCCCGTCGACGATCCCGTCGACCGCCTTCGTCAGGTCGGCGTCCGGCATCACAAACACGAAGTTCTTGGCGCCGCCCGCCGCCTGCACGCGCTTGCCGTGCTGCGTGCCCTTGTCGAAGATGTACTTCGCCACCTTCGACGAGCCCACGAACGACACGCCGCGGACGAGCGGATGCTCGAGGAGCGCGTCGACGCACTCGCGCCCGCCATGGACAACGTTCAGCACGCCCGGCGGCAGCCCCGCTTCGACCAGCAGCTCGATCAGCCGGATGCCGGTGAGCGGCACCTTCTCGCTCGGCTTCATCACGAACGTGTTCCCGCACGCGATCGCCATCGGGTACATCCACATCGGGACGAGTGCAGGGAAGTTGTACGGGTTGATGCCGACGCACACGCCGAGCGGCTGACGAACTGTCTGGCAGTCGATGCCGGGCGCGATGTTCTCGAGGCTCTCGCCCTTCAGAAGCTCCGGGATGCCGCACGCGTACTCGACGACCTCGATGCCGCGACGCACGTCGCCCCGCGCCTCGGTGAGCGTCTTCCCGTGCTCGCGCGTGACGAGCTCGGCGAGCTCCTCGAAGGCATCCTCGAGGAGCATCTTGTAGCGGAAGAGGACGCGCGCGCGATCGATCGGCGGAAGCTCCGCCCATGCCGGGAACGCGTCGTGGGCCGATTGCACGACCTGGTCGACGACGTCCGCGCCGCACATCGGCGTGCGCGCGATCACCTCACCCGTCGACGGGTTGTGAACCGGCGTCGTCTCCGAGGTTTCGGGTACCGTCCAATCGTGACCGATCAGAATCGGACACGCGGTTTCGGTGGCTGCACTCATCGTATTCGTCTCCTGGATCGATTCGCCGGCACGACGGGATTACGGGTGCGCGGGAATCGGATCGATTTCACCCTTGGCGAGCTTCGCCTGATACTCGCTCCAGCTCATCGCGTCCTTGTCGTTCGGCTGCTCCACCATCGTGAGGCAGCCGTCGACCGGGCAGACGAGCGTACAGAGATTACATCCCACGCAGTCCTTCTCGCGAATCGCGGGAACGGGCTTGCCGGGGACGCGCCCGGGGCCGAGCCCGTACGGCGCCGGATCCACCAGGTCGATCGACTGGTGCGCTCCGTCCTCGCAGGCCACGTAGCACAGGTTGCAGCCGATGCACGTCTCGTAGTCGATCTTCGCGATCCGCTTGTAGTTGAGGTTCAGCGTCTGCCAGTCGTCGACGTTCCCGACCGACTTGCCGACCAGCTCGTTGACCGACGAGAATCCCTTCGCGTCGAGATAATCCGAGAGGCCCTCGATCATGTCTTCGACGATGCGGAAACCGTAGTGCATGATTGCGGTGCACACCTGCAGCGTGGTCGCGCCCATGCACAGGAACTCGGCCGCGTCGCGCCAGGTGCCGATGCCGCCGATACCCGAGATCGGGAGCGAGAACTCGGCGTCGGACGCGCATGCGTGCGTCATGTTCAGCGCGATCGGCTTCACGGCCGGGCCGCAGTAGCCGCCGTGCGTGCTGCGACCGTCGACGATCGGCTCGGGCACGAAGGTATCGAGGTCGACCTGCGTGATGCTGTTGATGGTGTTGATGAGCGAGATCGCGTCGGCCCCGCCCTTCTGCGCGGCGCGCGCGGCGTGCGCGACGCTCGTGATGTTCGGGGTCAGCTTCACGATGACCGGGAGCGTCGACGCTTCGGCCACCCAGCCGGTGATCGTCTCGATGACGTCGGGGTTCTGGCCGACGGCCGAACCCATGCCGCGCTCGCACATGCCGTGCGGGCAGCCGAAGTTCAGTTCGACGCCGTCCGCGCCCGCGTCCGCCGATCGCTTCAGGAAGTCGTGCCAGCTCTCGCGCGTGTCGGTCATGAGCGACGCGATCACGACGTGATCCGGCCAGCGCTCCTTCACCTCGGCGATCTCCCGGAAGTTCGTCTCCACGGAGCGGTCGCTGATCAGCTCGATGTTGTTGAAGCCGACCATGCGCTGCCCGGCCAGGTGCATCGCCGAATAGCGTGAAGCGGTGTTCACGATGGGCTCGCCGATGGTCTTCCAGACGACGCCGCCCCACCCGGCTTCGAAGGCCCGATGCGCCTGGTAAGCGGTGTTCGAAGGCGGTCCCGATGCGACCCAGAACGGGTTCGGCGATCGGATCCCGCAGAGCTCGACCGACAGATCAGCCATCGGTGGATCCTCCATTCGTCTGCGCGTGGTACTCGCGCTCGAGATCGGGCACGCGGACCGGTCGATCGAGGCCGGCCAGACGCACGCCGCCCGGGACGCCGTGCCGCGTCGTCTGCACGGGACCGGCGCTGTGCGACTCGCCCGTGAACGTGCGATGGATGTCGGCAGCCGCGCGCTTGCCCTCGGCCACGGCGTCGACCACCTCGGAGCCGCCGTTCGCGCCATCACCGCCGGCCCAGACGCCCTCGACGCTGGTCCGCCCGGTGGCGAAGTCTCGCTGGATCGCGCCCCGGCGGTCGAGATCGAGGTCGGGGAGCATGGCGGTGAGCGCGCTCCGCATCGCCTCCTGCCCGACGGCCGCGATCACCATGTCGACGCGGAGCTCTTCTCGTGTGTCTTCGATGACTTCGAGGCTGCCGCTCTCGGTGATGCGCGTTCTCGCGACGACGAGGCCGGTCACGGCGCCGTTCGTCCCCACAACCTCGACCGGCGTCGTGTGGAACCGGAAGCGCGCGCCGTCGGTCTTGCCGAGCTCGTACTCGTACTCGTACGCGGACATGTCGTCCTCGCCGCGACGGTAGACGATCGTCGCCTCGCGCGCGCCGAGCCGGATGGCCTGCGTGACCGCATCGATCGCCGTGTTGCCGCAGCCGATGACCGCGACACGCTCTCCGATCGGCACTTCGTGGAGCGGCTTCGTGTGGAGCTCCTCGATGAACGTGAGCGCGTCGACGACGCCTTCGAGCTCTTCCCCGGGAATCCCGAGCGCGCGCGTTCCCCCGAGGCCGACCCCGAGGAAGACCGCGTCGAAATCGCGACGGAGCTCGTCCATGGTGACATCACGCCCGACCTCGACACCCGTGCGGATCTCGACGCCGAGGCTCTTCACCAGCTCGACCTCGGCGAGGCTCGTCTCGGGCGTCAGCTTGTAGTACGCGATGCCGTACGTGTTGAGGCCGCCGGCTTCGGGCTTGCGCTCGAACGCAACGACCTCGTGCCCGAGCTTCGCGAGCTCGGCCGCACACCCGAGCCCCGCCGGGCCCGCCCCGACGATCGCCACCCGCTTCCCGCTCTTCTCGCTCGGAGCCTCGAGCACGCGGATGTCGTTGTCGTAGATGTGGTCGGTGGCATAGCGCTGCAGGCGTCCGATCTTGATCGGGCTCGCGTCGCGGTCGAGCATCACGCACGCGCCTTCGCAGAGCACCTCCGTCGGGCACACCCGCGCGCAGCTCGCACCGAGCACGTTCGCCTGCAGGATCGTCCGCCCCGCGCCCGTCACGTTGTCGTTCGCGATCTTCTTGATGAACGCCGGGATGTCGATGCCCGTCGGACACGAGTGGATGCACGGCGCGTCGAAGCAGTAGAGGCAACGATCCGCCTCGACCCTCGCCTCCTGGTCCGTGTACGCCGGCTCGATCTCGCCCATGTTGCAAGCCGCGGTCTCGGCGTCGAGTCTGGGGCGAAGCTCGGTCATCGCTCGGCCTCGAGCTCCCCGAGGACGACATCCATGACGTCGAGCACGAAGTCGACGTCGGCCGCCGTCAGGCAAAGCGGCGGCTTGATACGGATGACGTTCCCGCGAAGGCCGCCCTTGCCGATGAGGAGTCCCGCTTCCTTCGCGCGCTCCATCAGCGCAGCCGTCTCTTCCGAGGCGTGCTCCTTGGTCTCGCGATCGCGCACGAGCTCCACGCCGATCATCAGGCCCGAGCCTCGCACGTCGCCGATCAGGGGATGCCGCTCGGACAGCCCGCGGAAGCCCTCGAGCAGAAGCTTTCCGACTTCGCGCGCGTTCGTCTGCAGGTCCTCGCGCTCCATCACCTCGAGCACCGCCTTCGCGCACGCGCACGAAACCGGATTGCCGCCGAATGTATTGAAGTGGATGCGATCGGTGAGCGCCTTGGCGATCTTCGACGTCGTGACGACGGCGGCGATCGGCGCGCCGTTCCCCATGCTCTTCGCCATCGTGACGATATCGGGAACGACGCCATGCCCCTCGAAGCCCCAGAAGTGCTCGCCGGTACGGCCGAACCCGGTCTGCACCTCGTCGGCGATGCACACGCCGCCCGCCTCGCGCACGTACTCGTACACCCGCGAGAGGTAGTCGTGCGGATAGGTGACCACACCGCCCACGCCCTGCATCGATTCGGCGAGGTATCCCGCGATGCGGCCGGGCGACGCGTAGTCGATCAGCTCCTTCACGTCCGCGGCGTACTTCTCGCCGGCATCCGGGTCGTCGTAGCCGAACGGTCCTCGATACCGATCCGGCACCCGCGCGTGGTGGATGCCGAACGACTGCGGCGTGTTGTACTTCCACGTGCTGTGCGCGGTCAGGCTCATCGCCGTGGCGACGCCGCCGTGGTAACCGTTTCGCAGCGCGATGATGTCGTAGTTACCCGTGTAGACGCGCGCCATCATCACCGCGAGGTCGTTCGCCTCCGAGCCCGAGTTCAGGATGTAGCAGGTGTCGAGCTCCTCGGGCATCCGGTCGGTGAGCATCTTCGCGTACTCGCCGATCGTCGGGTGCAGATAGATGGTGGTCGCGTGCTGCAGCGTCTCGAGCTGGAGCCGGGTCGCGTCGATCACGTCGGGATGACAGTGCCCGACGCCCACCGTCGCGATTCCGCCGAGACAGTCGAGGTAGCGCTTGCCGGTTTGATCGTAGACGTACTGCATCACGCCTTCCACGATCATGATCGGCTGCTGGTAGAACGTGACCAGCGACGGTGTCAGATGTTTCTTCCGCAGCTTCATCACCGCGTCGAACGAGGGCCCGTCGTAGGGCCGCGGCTCGTGATCGATCGGGGGGAGCTCGGGGGTCTTGGTCGTTCTCATCTCGTCTCCGATGTCCTGCCGGTCGCCGATAGCGACATGAATACCCAGTAGAGAATGAACGCGAGGATGAAGCCGATGAACCACGCGTAGCTGTAGAGGGACGTCCAGAAGTCGCCGACACTCATGCCGACGGCTCCGAGGAATCCCGGAATGTTCGGAAGGATCGCGAGGACGAGCGCGGCGAGCGCCGCCCGGTTGAACCCTCCCGCGTACTCGTAGCTTCCGCCGCGCATGTAGAGATCGCGCAGCTCGAGTCGCGTCTTGCGGATCACGAAGTAGTCGCAGATCAGGATGCCGCCGATCGGGCCGAGGAGCGCCGAGTATCCGATCAGCCAGGTGAAGATGTACCCGCTCGGATCCGCGACCAGCTTCCACGGCATCAAGAGGATCCCGACGAGGCCGGTAAGCACGCATCCCGCACGCATGCTAATGAGCCGCGGCGCCAGGTTCGAGAACGAGGTCGCCGGCGCCACCACGTTCGCGGCCATGTTCGTGGTGAGCGTCGCGAGCGTCAGGGCGAACATCGAGACGAGCATCAGCCCCGCGCTATCGAACTTCGCGAGCAGGTCGACCGGATCCCAGATCGCGTCCCCGAAGATGACCACCGTGGCGCTCGTCACCGCGACGCCGATGAACGCGTAGAACGGCATCGTCGTGTTCAGGCCGAGAATCTGCCCGAGCACCTGGTCGCGTTGAGTGCGCACACCGCGCGTGAAGTCCGGAATGTTCAGCGAGAGCGTCGCCCAGAAGCCGACCATCGCGGTGAGACCGGGGAAGAACGCGCGGAAGAAGTCGCCGGTCGTCTCGAACTGGTCGGGCTGCGACAGCATCGGGCCGAAGCCGTCCGCCTTCACGTACGCCCAACCCAGGAGCGCGACGCCCAGGATCAAGAGCAGCGGCGCACCCCAGTTCTCGACGTAGCGGATACTGTCCATCCCCTTCCACAGGAACAGGCCGACGTTGACCGCCCAGAAGAAGAGGAAGCACCCGAACTGCGCGACGTTCACGTCGATGTGCTCGCCGCTCAGGATCCCGATCACGGCGCTATTACCGAGGCCCGGCGCGACGAGAAGCGCGAGCTTGTAGATCGCGTAGCCGCCGATCCAGGTCTGGATGCCGAACCAGCCGCACGCGACGATCGCGCGGAGGGTCGCCGCGACATTCGCGCCGAGCACGCCGAACGAAGCGCGCGCGAACACCGGGAAGGTGATCCCGTAGCGGGTCCCCGCGTGAGCGTTCAGCACCATCGGGATGACGACGATCAGGTTGCCGAGGACGACCGTGAGGATCGCCTGCCACCAGTTCATCCCGCTCGAGATGAGCCCGCTCGCCAGCATGTACGTCGGAATGCAGACCGACATCCCGACCCACAGCGCGGCGATGTTCCACATGCCCCACTTGCGATCGCCCGATCCCACCGGCGCCAGATCGTCGTTGTACAGCGGGCTCTCGCGGACGGCGGCGGCGTCCGCGGGCTCCAGATCGACGATGGCGGTACTCGCTTCGGTGTTCACGTTCCTGTCGCTTCGACGGCGTTCGCTTCGGTCGGACTCGGCCGATCGATCAGAGATCGACGAGCTCCTCGTAGGTCTCCGGTCGACGGTCCCGGAAGAACTGCCAGGTGTTGCGCACTTCGGTGATCAGGTCCATATCGAGGTCGGCGACGACCAGCTCGTCGGTGTCGCGCCCCGCTTCGGCGAGCATCTGCCCGCGCGGATCACAGAAGTACGACTGTCCGTAGAACTCGCCGATGCTCCACGGCTTCTCGGTGCCGACGCGGTTGATCGCGCCGACGAAGTACGCGTTGGCGACCGCGTGCGCGGGCTGCTCGAGCTTCCACAGGTACTGCGAGAGTCCCGCGACCGTGGCCGACGGGTTGAAGACGATCTCCGCGCCGTTGAGGCCGAGCAGGCGCGCGCCTTCGGGGAAGTGCCGGTCGTAGCAGATGTACACGCCGATCTGCCCGACGGCCGTTTCGAACACGGGGTAACCGAGGTTCCCCGGACGGAAGTAGAACTTCTCCCAGAAGCCTGGCGCGCAGTGCGGAATGTGGTTCTTGCGGTACGTCCCGAGATAGGTGCCGTCCGCATCGATCACGGCCGCGCTGTTGTAGTAGACGCCCGGGAGGTCGACCTCGTAGATCGGCACGACGATCACCATGCCGAGCCGCTTGGCCGTCTCGCACATGAGCTGCACGGTCGGGCCGTCCGGGATCTTCTCGGTGATCTCGTACCAGCGCGATTCCTGCTCGGCGCAGAAGTACGGTCCGTAGAAGAGCTCCTGCAGGCACAGCACCTGCACGCCCTTCTTGGCCGCCTCTTCGATGAACCCCATGTGCTTGTCGATCATCGCCGTGCGGATCTCCGCCGGCGATGCCGAACCGTCGTGCGTGGTGCTCATCTGGATGAGACCACCCCTCACCACTCGTGCCATCTTGCGATCCTCGCTTCGCTACAAGGTCAAACCCTTGATATCGGCCGCGATGACGCGACGAAACCGACTATTCTAGGGGCTCACCTCGAAATTGCGATAGGAATCCGAGCCGAGCGCGCGCTACTCGCTGCCAAGCTCGCGGATACGGATGTTCCGCCACGCGACCTGAAACGGTCCGCGATCGCCCACGCCGTGCACCTGCAGGCCGATGAAGCCCTTCGGATGCGATTCGTGCTTCGCCGCGTCGGTGAGATCTTCCACCGCCTCGCCGTTCACCCACGTGCGAATACGAGCGCCTTCGGCCACGATCCGATAGGTGTTCCACTCCCCGTCCTTGAACTTCTTGTGCGGGATCAGTCGCGACTTCGGCGTCATCCAGCCGCCGCAGGCCTCGCCGTACACGTAGCCCGCCTCGGCGCCCTTCGATCCCGACGCCTCGATCTCGACCTGCGGCCCGTTCACGCGCCCGAAAAACGCCGGACCCTTCGACGGCGCCGTCTTCGATCGGATCTGCACGCCCGAGTTCAGCTCGTTGTCGTGGAGCTTCACCTCGAAGCGAAGCTCGAAGTCTCCGTACTCGCGATTCGAGCACAGGAAGGAGTTCGGCGAGCCCTTGGTGGTGCGGCCGACGATCGCCCCGTCCTTCACACGGTAAGTGGCCGTGCCGTTCTTCTGCATCCAGCCCTCGAGCGTCGTCCCGTCGAACATCGAGACGAAGCCTTCCTCGGGCGCCCCGGTCGGCACCGCGTCGTCCGCCGAGCCGAGAATCGAGAGGAACGAAAGAACGAGTGCCGCCATCATCGAAAATCGCATCGGAAGCTCCTGTGGCCATCGAGTCGGTGTAAGAAGGGATCGGGTCATGTGGCCGCCTCTCGCAGCTCGTCGTCGACCGCGGCGGCGAGCGTGTCGCGGCCGCGGGGATCGAATCGGCTCACGATCACGCCGACGAGGGCGGACAGCACGAACGCGGGCGCGAGCTCCTCGAGCGCCGCGAAGAACGCGCCGAGCTCGCCCGGAAGCGCCGGCGCCGCGAACTTGAACAGGGGGACACCCGCGAAGCCCGCGATCATCGCCGCGAGGGCGCCGCGAGCCGTGAACCCGCGCCAGAAGAGCGACAGGATCACCGTCGGGCAGAATGTGGCGGCGATGCCCGACCAGCCGAAGATCACGAACCAGAAGATCTTTCGCTCGGCGGTGGCGACCGCGATGATCATGGCGACGGCGAGCGCCACGATCGCGATGGCGAAGGTCGCCAGCCGGCTCGCCCGCACGAGACTCTCGTCCGAGAGGTTCGGATGACGCACGCGCTGGTACCAGTCGCGAACGGCGGCGCTCGAGGCGACGACCAGCAGCGAGTCGGCCGTCGACATCGTGGCCGCGAGCACGATCGCCACGTAGAGGCCGACGAAGACCGCCGGCAGCAGATGCTCGACGAGGCCGGCGAGAGCCTGCTCCCCGTCGATCCCGAGCATGTGCCGGGCGAGCAGCCCGATGAGCACCGCGCCGCTGTCGGCAAGGATCGTCCACGTGATCGCCACCGCGGCCCCGCGCCGGATCTCGGATTCCGACCGCATCGCGAGGAATCGCACGAAGATCTGCGGCGATCCGAGGAAGCCGATGCCGATGCACAGGAACGCGAGGAGACCCGCGATGTCGACGGGCGTCCACCCCGTGGGGCCCGCCATCGAGAGGAGAGCGGGATCCTGCTCGCGAAGCCCCGCGAACAGCGGCCCCGGCCCGCCGATCGAGATCAGCCCGACCATCGGGAGCAGCACCAGGCCGAACACCATCATCGCGCCCTGGAACACGTCCGACCAGACCACGGCGAGCAGTCCGCCGCCCATCGTGTACAGGAGAACGACCGTGAACCCGATGAGCGCGCCGACGAAGTAGTTCGCCCCGACGAAGCGCTCGAACGCCTGGCCGGTCGCATCGATCTGCGCCGAGACGTAGATCGTCACGAACACCACGAGCGACACCGCGGAGAACACGCGGATCCGGTGCCCGTTATCGCGGAAGCGCGATTCGAGATAGTCGGGAACGGTGAGCGAGTCGTAGCGATCGGTCAGCCGCTTGAACCGACGCGACAGCAGCAGCCACGCCCCGGCCACGCCGATCACCTCGCCGACGACCACCCAGAACGCGCGCACGCCAGCAGCCGCGCCCATGCCCGTGAGCCCGAGCAGCAGCCACGCCGACTCGCCCGTCGCCCGCGCAGAAAACGCGACCGAAAGGAAGCCGAGGCTCTTCCCCGCCACCACGTAGTCGCGCAGGTCGCGCATCCGCCGCGCCGCCACCACGCCGATCGCGAGCAACGCCGCCAGGTACACGCCCACGCCAACGAGCTTCTCGAACGTCGCTTCACCCATGACCGGCACAGGATGCCAGAAACGGGTCCCGATTTCACGCGGAAGCGGTCTCCGGGCGGCACGCGATAACTACTCGACGCGTACGACCACGGCATTCGTGACACTCACGGGCCCCTGGGCGCCGGACGCGAGATCTTCGATGAAGCCCTGCAACGTGAATCTCTCGCCTCCGGAGAGTCCTGCCGGCAGCTCCAGCAGAAGCGTCGGGGCGGGCGATGACGGAGAATCCGGGTGGCCAAGCCTCTTACGGCGACCCAGATTGTTCCACACCCGATCCGGGAGATTGAGCGGTCCGCCCGCAAGAAAGGTCGGGAAGCTCATCAGCCCCAGTCCGTAGGGCTGCGGCGATATCGTGGTCGAGTCCGGCTCGTCATTCCACGCGTAGCAGGCGAACCGTGCCGGCACCGGTCCCGCCGGCCGGCCCAGCATCTCGATTCGAATCGGCTCGCCAGGGACGACTCTCAGAACTCTTCGACCATCCCCCGAGTGACCGTTGACCCGGAGAGGATCAAACAAGGCGCCATCCTGGGCCGTGACTGTCCCGAAACGAACGGCGAACTCTACAAGGAGCTCGTCGGCACCGATATCGACGACGTCATTCGAGTCCGCATCTCCGTCGACGATGCGCGGATCTCCTTCGACATCCCACTCTCGGAGTCCTTGGCTGCTATCCCCCGAGTCGACGCATGGACTCCCCAGGCGCAAGTGATAATCGGCCTTGTTCGGGTCCACGAATCGTGGATCGGAATCGAGGTTGCCGGTGCCTTCTCCTGTCCATCCTCCCTCAACGACGCAGTGGGTCACGACCGGCGAAAGCCAGAAATCATCGAATCCAATCTGATCAGCGCCGTGATTACCCCAGATGATGCAGTTCACGATTCGCGCCGCGCCCTGCCTCCCCCCGAGGCCGATCCCTGCCCATCGACCGCTGCCCCCATTGGCATAGTTGCCGGAGATCGTGTTGTTCAACAGGAGAGGAGCATTGAGAGCGCTGTAGATTCCGCCCCCTGGCCCATCCAGGACTCTCCCATTCGCGTCGTTCGACGCGATGATGTTATCCGCAACGAAGGGGCTACACTCGACACCGAGATAGAGGCCACCCCCGAGCTCGGACACTTCGTTGCCGACGATGACGTTGCCTGCTATCGAAGGTGAGGAGCCTGTCGTGCACGACACCCCGCCACCATATGTGGATGCATTCCACCGGATGATGTTCGAACGGACACTCACCGCCGACGAGCCTTCCGAGCACAAAACACCACTCCCGGCATTGCCCTCGATCCGATTCTCCCGAATTTGCACCAGGCCTTGCTGCACTGACTTGCAGACAACGCCCCCTTCCGCATTGCCGAGGACCGCGTTGCCCTCGACGATCGCAAACGAAGCCCCCTCGATATAGAGGCTCGCGGTACCAGAGGTGTTGCCTTCGATCCGGTTGCTCGCAATGACCGGCGAAGATGCTCCCGTCACATGAATCACCGAGCCGAGAGGCGCCGCATTGCCATCGAAGCTGTTCTCGCGAACGGTGCCGGACGAGTCGAGCTCGAAGAACACACCGCCGGCCGAACGCACGGCCTCATTCTGTCGAATCTCGTTCGCGATGATCTGGGGCGAGCTCGCGCTCAAGCACGCAATCGCGCCTCCATGATCGCAGGAATTGTCAACGATCACATTCGCTCGGATCGTGGGTGACGAGCCACTGCAGAAGATCCCGCCACCGTACGTAAGGCTGCCGAGCCTTTGTCCCGAGCCGCCACGAATCGTGAATCCCTCGAGAATCGCCGTCGATGGCTCTCCGGAGGCAAACGTCACGACGCTTCCACCACCTTCGCCGTGCAACACCGTCTTCGAGGCTCCTGACTCTCCGATAAGACGGATCGACTTTCCACGAAAGTCGATACGCTCCCGATAGAGTCCTGCTGCAACCAGGACGGTATCCCCGTCTCCGCTGGCGTCGATCGCTTCCTGGATCGAGGGTCGGTCTTCAGGCACTCTTCGCAAGGCGCCATGCGCCGTCAGCACCGGAACTCCGACCATGACCAAGGGCAGAATCCATCGAACGAACGCAACGACTCCGCTGCACGGGCCGCGACCAGCCCAGGGTGGCTCGATAGGCTCGTCGACAGTCGTTCGATCCGAGGCAACCCCTGCCTCCGCCAGGCTCACCGATCCGACTCGTCTCGCGTCGCGCGACGAGCTCGCACCTGGATCTCGAACACGATCTCCTCCTTCGCTTCCTCGGCGATCGGGCCCAGCTCGACGACCTCTCCCGCGAACTGCACCTGCCATCGCCCGGGGGAACCGCTCGGGGGTGTCGGGGCCGAGTCGACGCGACACTCGAATCGGCCGGAGAAATCGGTGAAGACCTCTTTGCGGTACCAGGTGCCCCGCCCGTTCGGCAACGTGACGGTGACGAGCGAGCGGATCGATCGACGTCGGGAGGAGGATTCCGGCGCAGGATCCGAACGAACGATCCGCCCGCGCACCACGTAGCCCTTGCGCAGCGTCACGACGAGGTCCTTCGTGTCGCCGGAGATGCGGTACAAGAACGCCGGGGCGGCGAAGTCGTGATCGAACTGAAGGTCGTAACGATGGCGGCCGCTCACCTCGATCTCGAATCGACCCTCCGCGTCGGTCCTTCCCTCGGACGCCCGACCCGACGGCATGTCGATGCCGCCCTCCGGGTTCTCGTAGCCCGTGACTCTCCACCGAGCGTCTCGCATCGGCTCGCCGTCCTCGTTGACGACGCGCCCGCGGATGGTGTCGGCATTCCCTTCGAGCGCCGTGACGAGCACGGCCAGGAGCGTGGCGAGCCTTATCGCGATCTTCATGATCGAATCGACCTCCGGATCAGGACAACGGCAACCATGGATCCCTCAGGGAGGATCCCAGGCCATCCATCATAGGGGAAACCGCAGCCCGGGTCCGACCCAGGCGCCGAGGAAAAAATCCGTTCCGCCTCTTGCCCCGCCCGGTCGTCGCCGATATAGTACACCACATGGTAAACAAAGCCACGCGACTGAACCTGGTCTTTGCGGCACTCGCCGACCCCACCCGACGAGGGATGGTGGATCGGCTGGCGCGCGGCGAGGCCACCGTCGGCGAGCTCGGCGAGCCCTACGGCATCACGAAGGGTGCCGTGACGAAGCACGTGAAGGTGCTCGAGCGCGCGGGCCTGCTGAAGCGAGACGTGCAGGGGCGCGTGCACCGGTGCGAGATCGATCCGCGGCCCCTCGACGAGGCGCAGAAGTGGGTCGATCAGATCCGCGAGTTCTGGGAAGCGCGATTCGACGATCTGGCGGACTATCTGGAAGTGCTGAAAGCCCGAGAAAGGAACGAAGAACGATGACCGACATGCCCGAGCTCCGATCCGTCACGCTGAAGCGCACGTTCGATGCGCCCATCGACCTCGTGTTCCGTGCCTGCAGCGAAGGCGAGCACATCCGCAACTGGATGAAGTGCGATGCCGACGCCACGCTCGACATCACGAGCTGGGAAGTCCGCGTGGGCGGCGCCATCGACTACAAGATGGCCAAGCCCGGCGTGTTCGAGGCCCGCACGACCGGCCGCGTCATCGAGGTCGATCCGCCGCGCGTCTTCGCGTTCACGTCGGATCCGGACCCCGGCTTCGGCACGCCCGAGCTGACGGTTCGCTTCGAGCTCGCCGAAGTCGAAGGCGGCAAGACCGAGCTCACGCTGACGCACTCGGGCCTTCCCGGCGAAGAGATGTGCAACATCGTGACCGGTGGCTGGACGAACGGCCTCGCCATGCTCGGCGAGCTCGTCGAGGCGCAGGCGCGAGACGAGTCGACGGCGAGCTCGTGACGCGCGTCCAGGTCACACGAGACATCGCCGCGCCCGTCGAGCGGGTGTTCGGCGCGATCACGCAGATCGAAAAGCTCCCGGAGACGAATCCCGACATCGTCTCCGTGGAGCTTCTCACCGAGCAGCGCGAGGGCGTCGGCACGAAGTTCCGCGAGATCCGGCGCATGGGCAAGAGCGAGCACCCGACCGATCTCGAGATCGTCGAGCTCGTCCCCGACGAATCCACCCGCATGATCTCGGACGCCCACGGCACGGTGTGGGACACCCTGTTCCGCGTGCGCGCGACCGGCGACGGCGGCACCCGACTCGACATCATCATGGATGCCCGCCCCCACAAGCTCCTGCCACGCCTTCTCAACCCGATCATGAAGGGCGTCTTTCGATCGGGCCTCGACAAGCACATCGAAGCCCTGAAGGCGCACTGCGAGCGCAAAGGTTGATCGTGTCCCGCGGTTCCGGCGCGGTCAGCTCCCGCGACGCAGCCGCCGCATGGCCGCGCGCGCCGCGTGATAGCCGCACATCCCGTGGACACCGCCTCCCGGGGGCGTCGACGCCGAGCAGAGGAACAGCTTCGGGTTCGGCGTCGTGTAGGGGTTGAGGCGCGCGACCGGCCGCGTGAACAGCTGCGGCAGATGCGCCGCGCCGCCGGTCACCGCACCGCCCACGTAGTTCGGGTTCAGGCTTTCGAATCCCGAGGGGCCGGTGGCGTTGCGAGCGAGGATCCGATCCCGGAAGCCCGGCGCGAATCGCTCGACCTGCGCCTCGATCCGCTCGGTCATGTCCTCGTCGCATCCATTGGGCACGTGACAGTAGGCGTAGCCGGTGTGCTTGCCGGCGGGCGCGCGCGTCTCATCCCTCTCGCTCTGCTGGCACAGGATCAGGTACGGGCGCTCGTGCACGCGGCCTTCCCATGCGGCCCGCTCCGAGTCGGCGATCTCCTCGAGCGTTCCGCCGACGTGCACCGTCGCCGCCCCGTTCACGCGAGAGTCCCGCCACGGAATCGGGCCGTCGAGCGCCCAGTCGAGCTTGAACGAGCCCGGGCCGTACACGTACCGCTCGAGCCGTCGGATGTATCCGGTCGGCAGCTCGTCCGACGCGATGCGGGCGAAGGGGCGTGGAGCGAGGTCGAAGAGGATCACGCGCGCATCGGGAACATCGGCGAGGCTGTGCACCGGCGAGCTGCATCGCGTCACTCCACCGAGGCTCCGGAGGAGGCTCTCGAGCGCGGATGCGATGGACGCCGATCCGCCTCGCGCGCACGGCCAGGTCTCGACGTGGGCGGTCACCGCGAACACCAGCCCGAGCGCCGCCGTGAACAGCATGTCGAGCGGGAGCACCGCGTGCGCCGCGCACCCCGCGAAGAGCGCCTGCGCCCTCGGACCTCGGAATTTCCGACGCGCGTATCGCGTCGCCGGCCAGGCCGCGCCCATTCCGAAGCGCGCCATCTGCACCGGACGCCGCGGACGCAATCGAATCGGACCGAGAAGATCGGCCAGCAGATCGTGCGGCTCCCGCAGGAACGGCCGGACCATCCGCTCCCAGGCTGCCGCATCCGCAGGATCGAGATCGGCCGAGGTCTCTTCGACCCCGCGCGTCAGGCACACCGCCGGACCGTCGTCGAGCGGATGCGCGACGCTCGCATCGAAGCCGACCCACTCGAGCCCGTGCTCGGCCAGCGGCAGCTCGCGGAAGTACGGCGAGAGGATGCCGAGGGGATGCACGGCCGAGCACTCATCGTGCCGGTAGCCGGGGAGGGTCGATTCGAGCGTGCGCATCCCGCCGCCGATCGTGTCCGCGGCCTCGAGCACGCACACCGAGAAGCCGTTCCTCGCGAGCTCGATCGCGGCGGCCAGGCCGTTCGGGCCGGATCCGACCACGACCGCATCGAACGCCTCGCTCATCCGACTCAGGCCGTTGCCGCGTGTCCGCGCTGGCCGGCCTCTTCGAGCGAGAAGCGACCGGTCTGCACGCCGTGCCCGACCAGGCGACGCAGGCGGTCGTAGCACGAATCGACGAAAGAATCGGAGTGCGACAGTTCGTGATGGGCGATGTACTCGTCTCCGAAGGCGGCGAGCAGCGCGTTCTCGACCAGGCTCGCCGGGCTGCTGACGTCTCCCTCGAGGAGCCCTGTCAGACGCTCGGGATCGTAGTCGACGAAGCAGGATCCGACGTCGGCGATGGTCTCGAAGCCGAGCGAGGTCAGCACCTGGCTGGCTCCCCACGACCACTCCTCGCGACCTTCCGAGACGGCGCCGAATCGATACCGCACGAAAGCCTCGAGGGCGTTCGGCGCGACCGAGACCCGGTTCCACCGATCGCGCTCGATCAGCGTCTCGACATCGGGCAACGGTTCGCCGTCAGCCAGTTCGCGGAAGTCGCTCTCGGAGAGGACCCATCGCTCGAGCAAGGCCGTCGCGACGGCCTCGACGATCGCCCAGACGGCAGGGGTTCGCAGGAGGGCGAGCGTCCAGCCCCAGAGTCGTTCGCGCGGCTCGGAATCGATGCGGAGCTGCGGCGATCGCATGCGGTCTTCGCGGAGCAGCCGCGCCACGACCTGGTGATCGCCGCCGGTGCCCGCGGGATCGAAGCGGCCCGCGTGGATGAACGTCGCGGCGGCCCCCGCCAGGAGCGACACGACCTCTTCGTCGACCAGCTCGGGCTCGAGTGAATCGCGATACGTCTCGCTTCGTGCGAACCGGCGGATGTCGATCGCATCGCCCGCCACGCTCGCATGCGTCACATGCCCGAGCGTTTCGCTCTCGGGAAGAATCGTGACGCGGACGACCCGTCTTCCGAAAAGATGCCCGGCTACCGCGTGCCCGGATTCGTGGTAGGCGACGCGTTCGCGGGCTGGGTCGAACCTTGACTGCGGCATGAAGAGCTCGTTTTGACGGGAACAGCGTCGTCGTTTCGCCGGACGTGACGCGTTCCGTTCTGCTGGCATTCCCCGTGATTCGGACCGATTGTACCAGGAATGCCCTCGGTTCGTCTGCCCCCCACACCCAGGGAATCTGCTGCTATACTCGCAGCCATGCCAGATTCCCTCGACTATGACGCCATGTTGAAGGTGGCCATCGACGAAGCCCGCACCGGACTCGCCGAAGGCGGCATTCCGATCGGCGCCGCGCTCTTCGATTCCTCGGGAAATCTTCTCGGGAGCGGGCACAACCGACGCGTCCAGCAAGACGATCCCTCCGTTCACGGCGAGACCGACGCGTTCCGCAACGCCGGACGACGCCGCTCCTATCGCGACACGATCATGGTGACGACGCTCGCGCCGTGCTGGTACTGCAGCGGTCTCGTTCGCCAGTTCAAGATCGGAACCGTCGTGGTCGGCGAATCCGTCAACTTCGACGGCGGCTGCGACTGGCTCGAGGAAAACGGCGTGAAGGTGATCGATCTCGCCTCCGACGAATGCATCCGCATGCTCGGCGACTGGATCCGCGCCAATCCCGAAGTCTGGAACGAAGACATCGGCGAGTAGGCGTCGGCCTCGGCCCTTCGCCGCGCGATCTCAGAGCGCGCGATCTCAGAGGCGGAGGAACACGCGGCGTCGATACAGCACGTAGAGCACGAGCCACTCGAGGAAGACTCCGCCGCCGGCCAGGATCGCGGGGTGCACGCGACCCACGGCACGCGCGAACGTGATGCCCGCAATGCCGTCGAAGTCGACGAAGCGCCGCAGCAGATACGCGGCAATGGCGTTCATGCCGATCACGACGAAGACGAACGCCCATCGTCGATAGCCGCGCACGTCGATGACGTAGTAGAAGAGCGCGAGCAGCAGCAGGCTCCATCCGCCCGCGTAGAGCACGAACGAGCTCGTCCACAGGTTCTTGTTGATCGGGAACCACAGTCCCCAGAGCAGCCCCGCGCCGAGACACCCGAAGCCCGCTCCCGCGAGACCGAGAGCCTTTCGCGTCCCGTCGGGTGAGTCGTGCCGCACGCCGCGATCGAGCCCGCGACGCAACCAGTGCCCGGCGAGCGCGCCGAGCAGCGCCGTCGAGATCGCGGGCACGGTCGAGAGCAGCCCCTCCGGATCGCGGTCGCCTCGGTAGAGCTTGCCCGGAAGCAGCATGCGATCGACCCAGTCGGTGAGGGTCGCGCCCGGTTCGAGATTGCCGGCGCCGAATTCCGGCACCGGGACGACCGCGAGAGCGAGACAGTACGCGACGAGGATCGACACCGCGCACACGATCTGGCCGCGCACCGACACCGCGAGCACGATCAGTCCCGCGAACATCGTCGAGAGCCCGATCCGCCCCAGCACGCTCGCGCAGCGAAGCTCGGCGAAGTCGAACTCGAGAAGCCCGTTGTAGACGACCCCGAGCACGACCAGCGCCACGCCGCGAAACACGACATGCCTGCGGAGAGCCGCACGATCGTCCCCTCGCTCCGCACGTCGCGTGAGCGAGAACGGCATCGCGACGCCGGCCACGAAGATGAAGAGCGGGAAGATCAGATCCCAGAATCGAAAGCCGTTCCACTCGACATGCTCGAACTGTCGAGCGAGCGCGTCGAAGAACGCGAGGTCGGTCGTCTCCGCCGCGGCCACGAACAAGCCGCTTCCGCCGATGATCCAGAACATGTCGAATCCGCGAAGCGCGTCCAGCGAGACGAGCCGCGCAGGCTTCGGCGAGCTCTCGGGAGCCGTGGTGCTTCGGGAATCGCGCTCGGCCGTCATCGACGTTCGCTCGCGTTCGGGTGCGCCCGGACGCGGCCACCGTGCGCGTCGACCGCGGCGTGCACGGGCGTCTCGGCCAGATCCCGGAAGAACGCTCGCGCGCGCTCCTGCGCCGACGGGCCGCTCTCCGCGAACACCCAGTAGTTCTCGCGATCGCCGCCGCCCGCGAGGAGCTGCATCGTTCCCTGGGACTTGTGCTCCGCGATGGCCCAGTTGGCGATGATCTTGAAGTTCAACCGATCCTTTTGCCCGAACGGACGCGCTCGATCGAAGACGAGCGGATGCGCGTCCGTGATGCGCGTGATCGGCCACCCCTCGAGCTCGGGCGCCTCGGGCGGCGGCTCGTCGCCATCTGATCTTCGGACGCACATCACCGCCGGGCGATCCTCGAGGGGAAGCGACGACACGGATTCGAGCGCCAGGATCGCGGCCGCCTTGTGATGACCGTGAGTCGTCGCGGTCGGTGCGAGCACCAGCACGAAGTCATAGCGCTCGCGTTCGATCTGCTCGCGGATGGATTGCCGGACGAAGTCGAGATCCCAGACGTCCGCGTCAGGGCCGAGCACTTCGTTCTCGTCCTGCGTGTAGCGATGGTCGATCTCGCCGAGCATGAAGATGCGCCGCACGCAAAGCCAGCGGCAACCGGCCACCATCTCGTCGGCACGGATCTCCGGAAGACGTGATCGCCCTTCGCGCTCGTCGGTGAGCCGACCGCCGTACACCGGCTCGGCGAGCGTCGAGTACTTGTAGCCGCCCTCACCGTTCGTGATCAGGAGCACATCGCTCACGCCCCCGAGCGAGGTCGCCGTTGCATAGAGCGTCCCAGCGAATGCGATCTCGTCGTCGGGGTGCGCGACCACGCACAGGATACGGGGCCCCCGGGATTCGGGATCGATCGGTGACGACACCTCGCGCACGACGATACGTCCGCCGGAGGATCCGGCGGGAGAACTGGGGGAAGTCTCGGGCGGGCGACATCCCGGCACCACGCACGACACGACGAACCACGCGAAGATCCAGCACGAAGAAAGGGCGACGCCGGTTCCGGACTCGTGCCGCGTCAACGCCCTTCCCCTACTCCATCGGGACCTCGACGGCGTTGACGAAGTGATCGTGTCCCGTCTTCTCGGTGAGATCCTTCGCCAGCTTGTCGGCCTTGGCCTTGTCGGGAAAGTTGAAGGTCTCGACTTCCTTGAAGCTGTTGTTGAAGACCTTCCAGACCTTGCGGACGCCACTCGCGCCGGCCGTCTTGGCCGCCGTCTTCTTGGTGGTTTTCTTGGTGGTCGTCTTCTTCTTGGTGGTCTTTTTCTTCGTCGCCTTGGTCGTCTTCTTCTCCTCGTCGGCCGCCGCCTTCTCGGCCGCCAGGCGCTCGATCCGCTCGCGGTTGGACATCCTCGCCATGGATTCCACTTTCTCTCGTTTCGTGTCCGGAAGGTCGCGGTCCCCCGGTCGGGGACGTCGGCCACGATTCTACGCCACGCCGCCCCCGGACACAACTTCGCTCCCCGCGCCCGTTTCGCGGAGAGTTGCCCGGGTGGCCGGATCCCGCGGACAAGCCCCCAGGGAGGGTAGTCTCCGGCCCGCCGAACCCCATGGATCCGGCCCCCGCCCGAGGCCGCCTTCTCGAGACGGTCGGTAAGCACCCGGACGGGGCCGTCAAGGGAGGGACGGAGGCGCCGGGTGGACCGGCCCCGAGACTCAGGACGGCCGAAGCAACGGGTGGAGCGCCATGAAGCAGGAATCGACGATTCGAATCGGAGGTCCCGTGATCGCGGACCTGATGGAGGAAGTCACCGAGGCCAACGAGGCGGCCGAGCTGCCGGACGGGTGGCCCGTGCCGACCATCTTGAGCGGCGGCGCGCCGATGGCGTATCGGGAGTGGAGCGGCTGGCTCGCCTTCCCCGGGCAGCCCGAGGTCGAGTTCCGGGCGCGCGTCGGTGGCCTCAACCCCGCCGCCGATCGGATCGACTGGTACGTCGAGCTCCGGACGACCGCCGGGCCCGTCGATGTGGCGTACCGCGTCGGCGATCCGGATGACGTCGATCCGTCGCCCCGGTTCAAGGCCCGCCTCGTCGCCGGCGAGCGGCATATCGCCTGGGCGCTCCTCGAACAGGCGCGCGATATCGCCGTGACCCTCGAGAGCGTGGCTCGCGTGCTCGCCGCTTGACTTCCATTGTTACCGTGGTACATATGTACCCATGGCCAAGAAAGCGAAGAAGGTATCGGCGGCAGCGGATCGACGGATCGCGGTGGAGCGGGTGCAGACCGGCGTGCGGATCGAGAAGCGCCTCTTGAAGGTGCTGAAGGCCCTCGCCGAGTATCACGACATCACGCTCGGCGATCTTCTCGAAGGGATCGTGCTCCACGCGTTCGACGGGCGCTGTCCGTTCAGTCCGGAATCCCGCAAGCGCATCCGTGATCTCAAGAATATCTACGAGCTCGACCTCGACTGGCGCGCGAGTCATCGCCTGTTCGAGGCGGGATCGGATTCGTGAGCCGCGGGGCGGACGAGGTCCTCGGTGGAACGGAGCTTCTCGAGGCGTTCCGCAAGACGACGATCCGTCCTGGCGGCTTCTCGCACGCGCAACACATCGAGGTGGCCTGGCACTACCTGAAGGACGCGCCGCTGCTCGAGGCGATGGGTCGATTCGAGCGGGACCTCGCCCGCCTCGTCACCGCGCTCGGCGCCGAGTCGAAGTATCACCGCACGATCACGATCGCGTACGTGCTGATCGTCCATGAGCGCAGGGCGGAGGCACCCGACGACGAGACGTACGAAAAGTTCTGCATCCGGAACGACGACCTGTTCGAGGATTCGCGCGCGCCTCTCCTTCGCTACTACACCGAGGCGGCCCTTTCGGATCCGCGGGCCCGTCGTGAGCTCGTGCTTCCGGATCGCGGGATCGCGGCCGACCGCGAAGCCTCGATGCCGGGCGAGAGCGCGTGAAATCCGACGGCGGGGCTGGCATAATCCTGATCCGATGTCGACTCCCGAACCTGCCACCGACGCCGATCTCGCCCTCGCCTTCGATCGAGGGACGCTCCTCGTACGCGGCGACCACGATACCGTCGATGCGCTGAAGCTTCCGGGATGCGTGCACGACGCACGGGTCAACGCATGGCGCGCGCCGGCATGGCGCTATCGAGAGGTGGTCCTCGCTCTCAAGGAAGCCGAGCTCGAGTTCAAGGACGACGCTCGCGCCTACGAGGATGTCGACCTCGCACTGCAGATCGAACGGACGCCGTTCCCCCACCAGAGCGAAGCGGTCCGCGCCTGGAGCGAAGCCGGCGGCCGCGGCGTGGTCGTCCTTCCGACCGGGGCGGGGAAGACCTTCGTCGCGCAGCTCGCCATGCAGGGGGCGCGTCGGTCGACTCTCGTCCTCACGCCGACGATCGATCTCATGCAGCAGTGGTACGGCGTCCTCGGAAGCGGCTTCGGGATCGAGGTGGGGCTTCTCGGCGGCGGCTATCATGAACCGCTTCCGGTGACGGTCTCCACGTACGACTCGGCGTACCTGCACATGGAGCGCCTGGGCAATCGTTACGGGCTCCTGGTCTTCGACGAATGCCATCACCTGCCCGGCCCGTCGTATCGACTCGCCGCGGAGACGTCGCTCGCGCCGCTTCGTCTCGGCCTGACGGCGACGCTCGAACGCGAGGACGGCGAGGAGCGCCAGCTCGAATGGGCGATCGGCCCGACGGTGTACCGTGAGGAGATCAAGGCGCTCGCCGGAGAGTACCTGTCCGACTACGAGACGGTCACCATCCGCGTGCGCCTTTCCGAAGAAGAGCACACCCGATACCGCGAGGCGCGCGAGATCTACCGCTCGTTCGTCCGCGAGAACAACCTGCGGATCGGAAGCCCCGGCGGCTGGGGACTGTTCCTCACGCTCACCTCGCAAACGGAGGCCGGGCGGCGCGCCTTCCTCGCCTATCGCGAGCAGAAGACGATCTCACAGGCCTCGCCCTCGAAGATCCGCGCGCTCGAGCACTTGCTCGTGAAGCACCGCTCCGACCGGGTGATCATTTTCACGAACGACAACGAGACGGTCTATCGGATCTCGCGCCGCTTCCTGATCCCGGCGATCACGCATCAGTCGAAGGTGAAAGAGCGCCAGCAGATCCTGCGCGCCTTCAACGACGGGGAGTACCCGTTCCTCGTCACGTCGAAGGTGCTGAACGAAGGCGTCGACGTCCCCGCCGCGAACGTCGGCATCGTGCTCTCGGGATCGGCCAGCGTCCGCGAGCATGTGCAGCGGCTCGGCCGCATCCTGAGACGCGCCGAAGGCAAGCAGGCCACCCTCTACGAGATCGTCGCCGAGGACACCGCCGAGGAGTTCACGAGCGACCGCCGGAGGAACCACAGTGCTTACCGCTGACCTCGTCCGCGCACGCGTGCGGCGAGGCGTTCTCGAGCCGCAGTACGTCGACGCCGCCAATCCCGACACCGTCGCCCTTGCGGCGCGCATGATCGCGATCTTCGAGGCCGCCGTCGATCGGCCACGGCGTGAGCTCGAGACGGAGCTCCGCGAGTTCCTGGGGACGGGAACGGCCTTCCAGCTGCATCGCGGGCTCGCGAAGCTGCTGCGCGATCGATGCGAGCTCGAGGTGCAGGCCGACATCCCACCCGAAGAGCTGCGTGCGACCGCGTTCCGGAAAGCCGCCGCCGCGTATCGCGAGGGAGATCGATTCCGCTTCGACCGCGAGAGCGTTCGCGCCGCGATCTGCGACGACACCGAGCTCGACGCGGAACGGTTCGAACGAAACCTCTACGCCGACCTGAAGGACGAGCAGATCCTCACGCGCTTCGATGCCTGCAAGCCCGACTGGCTGCTGGCGCGCTACAACATCGCGCTTGCCCAGGCCGCTCTGCTCCGCGCGAACCGGCTCGTCATCCGCGTCGGGCCGGCGACTCCCGAGCGTTTCCGCGCATTGTTCACGGCACTCAAGTTCCACCGGCTGCTGCACGAGGTTCGCTCGGCCGGCGAGGGCACCTACGAGATCACGATTGACGGACCGCTGTCGCTCTTCAAGTCGTCGCAGAAGTACGGCGTGCAGATGGCGATGTTCTTGCCGACGCTGCTCCACTTCGATCCGTTCGAAATCGAGGCGAACGTGCTCCACGGGCCCAAGCGGCGCGAGGTGCGGTTCCGACTCGATTCGTCCGCAGGGCTTCGTCCGATCGCGCCCCTTCGCGGGCAGTGGAAGCCCGAGGAAGTGGGCTGGCTGACCGAGCGCTTCACCAAGCTCGAGAGCGACTGGGAGATCTCGGACGAGGCCGAGCTCATCGACCTCGGCGGTCAGGGCGTCCTCGTCGCGGACCACACCTTCACGCATCGGCCGACGGGGCTCGTCGTCGCCCTCGAGCTGCTCGGGCACTGGCGACGCGGCAGCCTCCGCTCGCGCCTCGAGGTTCTGAAAGAGCACGCACCGCGCGATGTCATCCTCGCGCTCTCCACCGATCTTCACGTGGACGACGACGAGCTGGAGGACCTGCCGGCCGAGGTGGTCCCGTTCAAGACGACGCCGATCGCACGCGACGTGCTCGCCGCGCTCGACCGCATCCTCACGCGGGGTTAGGCCGACCCGGCGTCGCCGCGGCGCTTGACGGGCCCCGATCGATCCGGCATCATACCCGCTTCCCTTTTCCTGCCCTGCCGTCGAGCCGTGCTCGGCAGCCGGGTCGACATCCAACCCATGGAGGTTCGTTCTATGAAGAACGCGAATCTTCTCCTCGTGTCCGGGTCTTCGGTCGTGGTTCGACGGGTCGCCGTCTTTGCGGATCTCGCAACGGCTCCGACGACGACGACGGCACTCGTCACGGGCGTGGATGTCGACTGGCGCGACCGAGCGGCACTCGACCCCACCCCTCTCGATCCGGACGGCCAGGACGGCTAGGCGCGAAGCGGCTCGCCGCTGTGTCAGTTCGAAACGCCGTGTTGGTTCGAAACGCAGCGTTGGAGCACAACGCAGCGCCTGACCGAACGCTTTGCCGCGTGGGGCTCGGAAACGCCCCGAATCCCGGATCGATCGAACCCTGACCGAACGAGCTCGGCATCGGCTCCGCCCCGCTTCGTGGCGAAACCGTGTCGTCTCGAACGCATCCTCGGCTCGCATGGAAGGCACCGACGTGCCCCGCGCACGCCGGGGATCTCGATAGAGGACAAGGACGTGAACAACACTTCACAAACCCGGGAAGAACCGACCGAATCGGACGGCTGGCGATCCGTCGTGCGCGACGTGCTCGCCGGCCTGCGCGGCGCGACCCGGGACTATACCGAGGGCGCTCTCGGCCGAAGCATTCTCGTGCTGGCGGTGCCGATGGTGCTCGAGATGTTCATGCAGTCGGTGTTCGCTGTGGCAGACGCCTGGTTCATCGGGCAGCTCGGCAGCAAGGAAGCGGTGGCCGCCGTCGGCGTGACCGAGTCGATGCTCTCGATCATCTTCGCGGTCGGACTCGGCCTCGCGATGGGAACGACCGCGACGATCGCACGACGCATCGGCGAGAAGCGGGATCAGGAAGCGTCCGTCGCCGCCATCCAGGCGATCGCGATGGGGCTCGCTCTGTCGGTGGTTCTCGGGTCACTCGGCGCATGGTTCTCGAAGGACCTGATGCGTGCGATGGGAGCCTCGCAGGATCTCGTCGCGGCCGGTCACGGTTACGCGGCGCACATCCTCGGCGGCTCGGGCACCATCCTGATGCTGTTCCTGATCAACGCCGTGTTCCGCGGGGCCGGAGACCCGGCGCTCGCGATGCGCGCGTTGTGGCTCGCGAACCTGATCAACATCATGCTCGACCCGATCCTCATTTTCGGGCTCGGTCCGATTCCCGCGCTCGGCGTGACCGGCGCCGCCATCGCTACCAACATCGGCCGCGGAATCGGCGTGCTGTATCAGCTCTCGATCCTGACGCGAGGTCTCGGGCGGCTTCAGATCCATCGCAGCGAGCTGCGTATCGACCCGGCGACCATGATCCGGCTGATCCGCGTGTCGGCGATCGGCATCGTGCAGTTCCTGCTCGGCACCGCGTCGTACGTGGGCCTGGTGCGCGTGCTGACCGCGCTCGGCAACGACGCCGCTCTCGCGGGCTACACCATCGCGGTACGCGTGTTGATCTTCGCGCTGCTGCCGGGATGGGGCATCGCGAATGCGGCGGCCACGCTCGTCGGCCAGAACCTCGGCGCGGGCAAAGCCGAGCGCGCCGAGCGAGCGGTGTGGACCACGGGTCGCTACAACATGGTTTTTCTCGGTACCGTGGGCATCCTGCTCGTGATGATCGCCGACCCCGTCGTCCGACTGTTCATCGACGACCCGGCGGTGATCGAGTACGGCGCGCGATGTCTGCGCATCATCAGCGTCGGCTACTTCTTCTTCGCGTGGGGCATGGTCATGATGCAGGCGTTCAACGGGTCGGGCGATACGACGACGCCTTCATGGATCAACTTCCTGTTCCACTGGGTGTTCAAGATCCCGCTCGCCGTCGCGCTCGCGGCGTGGATGGATCTCGGACCGACCGGCGTCTTCATCGCGATCCCCGTCGCGGAGGGGGCGGCGTCGATCGCGTACATCACCCTGTTCCGGCGAGGCCGCTGGAAAGAGCGCACGCTCTGACACTTCGAGCGGCGGCGCGGGGCCCGAACGCCCCGCGCCGCCGCGTTTTCTACAATCCCCCCTCGCCGCCGGCTCGTACCCACCCCTCGAGCCCGTTCCGGAAGCCGAATCC
>CAZQZX010000027.1:0-39542 GCA_964597885.1 uncultured Planctomycetota bacterium | reverse complement strand
CGAGGCCGAGCAGCGCAGCGCGATCCTCGAGACCCTCCCGATGTCGGGGGCGCCGGTGGGAATGGCGCTCGCGCAGGCGGGGCACACTCTCGTGTCGGCACAGCCCGAGCCGGATGGCCTCGACGTGCTGCGGCTGGTGCCCGAGCTCGACTGCCGCCGCGGAAACCTGAACGCGACCGCGGGCCTCACCGCGAACGTCCTGTTCGTGAACGGAAGTGCGGGAGATCCCGTGGACCGGACGGTCACCTTCGGCCCGACGGACGCGTTCTCGATCGATCTCACCGGGCCCCCGTCGAAGCCGGCCGGGCCGTCGCGATTCGCGCTGTACGCGTGGGTCGGGGCGACCGACGCGTCGAGCCTTCGCGTGCTTCCGTTCGACCTCGGCGTCTCCTGTCGGGTGATGCCGCTCAGCTCGGATCCGAAGCGCCCGCAGGACGACCCGCGCAAGATCTGGAACAACATCGGCAAGGAGAACGTGCTCGGAACGCCCGGGCTTCCGTCGACGCCGGCTCCGCTCGAGCTCATCAGCAAGCCGGGCGGCGTGGGGCGATCGATCGAGGCGTTCCTCCAGGGTCTGATGCTCGACACCGCCGCGCCCCAGGGCCAGGCGGGAGTCACCAACGCGGTGCGGATCGTCATCCCCTGATCTCTCGCTCCGGCTCTTTCTCACTCGAGCCCGGAGTGGCGCGAGGGATGCCGACCGCGTACGGCCGACATCCCTCGCGTTTGTATGGGTTGCACGCACTCCGCGCGCGGATGAATCAGTCGACGTTCAGGTAGACCATGCGGTCCGAGACATAGCGGCGACCGACGGCCGGCGTGAACGGGTTGAGCGAGAGCGGGATCGCGCTGCCCAGGTCGATCAGGCGGTTCGACACGGGGACGAGGATCGTGCCTTCGAAGTCGAGGACATCGTAGCCGCCCTGCGTCTGCACACCCTTCATGTAGTAGCGGTTGTCGATACCCGTGCAACCGTCCTGGTAGGCGAAGAAGCCCTGCTGCATGTGGAGCGTTTCGGTGCCCGGGTAGGTCGTCGGGTCGGTCCAGCGGCCGATGCTCTTCGACAGGTGTCCCGGCCAGATGCCTTCGGTGATGCTCGAGACCGACGTTCCGCAGATCGAGACGGCGTTCAGTCGCGAGATCGTGAACTGCGGCAGCGCGTTCGCGGAGAGGCACGGGCAGTACTCATCGGTCTTGAAGTGGTTGCCCTGCGCGACGGGCTGCTCGGCGGTGCAGATGTTCGCGAGCGGCATCGAGAAGTCGTAGTCGCGGATGCCGTCGTTGACGATGCTGCCTTCGGCGATCGGGAGGAGCGGGTTCGGGACGAAGCCCGCCGCCGGGGCGACCCAGCTGTAGCTGCGAGCGTTGCCGAACGATCCCGGGCGGTTGCTGAACGTGTTGTCGTGCTCGAAGAGGTCACATTCGTGGCCGAGGGCGTAGGCGATCGACCAGGTGTTCGTGTCGCAGTTGTAGGCGTAGTCGACGTAGCCCGTCACGAGGATCCGGTTGTAGACGGCGTAGGACGGCGGCACGACGCACGGGTTCGAGCCGTAGGCGGTGACGATCGCCGGGTCGATCTGGAAGTCGCCGTTCACGAGCCAGCGCCACACCTGCGTGTTCGGGACACTCGACGTCGGGGAGATCTCCATCCAGGTTCGCGAGTACGAACCGATGAGCTTACCCTTCCAGATGTCGACCATGCCGCTCGCGTTCGTGATGTCGAAGCGGATGAGGCTGAGGCCGCATCCGACCGGCATGTGCTTCACCTTCGTGAGCAGGTTCACGTCGAGGTTCACGTCGCAGTTGCGCCAGCAGATGTACTTCACTCCCACGTCGAGGTCCGGGAACGTCGGCAGGTCAGCCGATGCGGGAGCGCAACAGGTTCCTTCGAGGTTGTCCGGCATCAGGCACTGCGCGGAGGCGGTGCCGGCGACGAGCGACAAGGCGAGGAGCAACAGTCCGAGGAGGTACGCGATTCGAGTCTTCATCTGGAGAGATCCTTTCAGGTCTTGCTTGCTTCGCGGATAGTTTTGGACAGACACGCTTCAGTTGGGATGCCTAGAGAGCAACGGGTATGCCATTGGGCCCGACCGATTTTTGAAGAAGTTGTAAGTGCTTTTCAGGGTATCGACTTGCGAAGGCACTAGGTCAGGTCTCGGGGCGAAGTGCCGTGGGTGCACCCGCCTTGGCGCCCCGGGGGTGGGAGGTTTCGTTACAGGGTCGGGCCGCATCGCGTACAATCCGGCGGGAGTCCTGGCGACGGGTCCGGCGATGACTTTGGAGGAGCCTGCGATGGCGATGCTTCCGCTGGTCTGGTGGCTCTGTTGTGTCGTTTGCGCTCCGGGCGGGCCGGTCCAGGATGCACCGGCCGCCGCGAAGAGCGAAGACGTCGGCGCGAAGATCGAGGCGTGGTTGGCCCCGCTCGTCGAAGCCGGCGATCTCTCGGGGACCCTGCTCGTGGCGCGCGGCGACGAGATCCTGTTCGAGGCGTCCTACGGCTTCGCGAACCTCGAGCTCGGCGTTCCGAACACGAACGAGACGCGACACTGCATCGCATCGATCACGAAGCCGATGACCGCGGTGATCGCGGGGAAGCTCTTCGAGACGGGGCGCCTCACTCCGACCTCGACGCTCGCGCAGTGGATCCCGGACTTCCCGCGGGGCGACAAGATCACGATCGAGCATCTGCTCAGCCATCGTGCGGGGATTGCCCACCGCGTGACCACGCCCGAGCAAGAGACCGTCCCGAGGACGGCCGCCGACATGGTCGAGCTCGCGAAGGCCGCCGACCCGATCGCGTCGCCGGGCGGAGCCTCGATCTACAGCTCGGGCGGATACTCGGTGCTGGCGCGGGTCCTCGAGCTGGCGGGCGGTGCGTCCTACGGCGAGCTGCTCGAACGCTTCGTCTGCAAGCCGGCGGGTCTGACGCGGACGGTTCACACGGACGGCCGCACGGTGCTGCCGGGTCGCGCGGACAGTTATCTGCCGTCCCTCGAGGGCGGTTCTCGCAATGTCGCGTTGAAGGACTACTCGTTCCTGGTCGGGGCGGGGTCCGTGTACTCGACGGCGCGGGACCTCTTTCGCATGCAGCGCGCCTTCGTGAGCGGGAAGCTCGGCGCGGGAGTCCGATCGGCGTTGATGCGATCGAACGGCCTGCGCTGGAATGGCCAGACCGGCGGGTTTCGCGCATTCGCGGACTTCGATCGAGAGACCGACGTCACGGTGATCCTCGTCGCCAACCGCATCAGCGGGGCGAACGACCTCGTCCGCAGCAACGTGGCGTCGATCGTGGCGGGGGAGAGCCTGGATCCGGCTTCGCCGCCCGAGATCCGACCCATCACGGTGGACCGCGATGCCTTGCGAGCCTACGAGGGCGTGTACGAGCTTCGGCGGGGTTCCACGCTGAGCGCGCGCGTCGGGGACGACGCGCTCTACATGGACGACTGGGTCCTCATCCCGATCGGCGAGGGGCGCTTCTATTCGCCGCAGGACTACGGGACGCTCGAGTTCGAGCGCGACGAGGCCGGCACTCTCGTCGCGCTGAACTGGGGCGGCTTCCGGATGCCGCGCGTCGGCTCCCTGGACGGAGCCTGACGCGGCGGCCGGACTCTAGCCGTCGAGGTCGACGCCGACCCGTTCGGGCGTGCGCAGCGTCCTCAGGAAGGCCAGAACCGCGGATCGATGGTTCTCGGTGAGCGCGAAGAAGGCGTCGCGCGAGTTGCGCGCCTCGCCGCCGTGGTAGTGGATCGCCTCGGTCAGCGTGGAGGCGCGTCCGTCGTGCAGGTACGGGGCCGTGTCGGCCACGCCCCACAGGCGCGCGGTCGTGAACTCGCGGGCCAGCTCGTCATCGGTGCCTTCGGCGAGGCGGTCGCCCATATCGTGTCGCTTGAGGTCCGCGAAGAGCGGGACGACGATCCCGTCGCGCCCGGGGTGCTCGCGAAAGCCCATCGGGGTCGCCGTGAGATCGACGCTCATGTAGACGTTGGCGTCCGGATCCGTCGCTACCTCGGGGAAGCTGTACGTCAGCTCCTTCGAGTGCGTCGTGAGGAACGGCGTGTGGCACTCGGCGCAGCCGATGGCCTGGAACGTCTCGAAGCCGGTGCGGCTCTCGGGCGTCGCGCCGCGCCGTCTCGGGCGCTCGGTCGTCGTTCCGAACACGTGGACCGCCGAGAGCTCGCCGACCAGGATCTCGTCGGCCGTGCCGTCGCCGTCGTCATCGATCCCGTCGCCGACGATCTCGCTCGGCTGCATCCCGAAGTGGAACTGCATGGCGCCGATGGCGAAGTCGCGGACGCTCGTGAACTCGCCCTTGCGTCCGAACGGGCGCACGACGAGGTCGTCGTCCACACCCTCGACGCGCGACGTGTCGAACTGGCCGTTCTGGAACAGGATCGTGCCGAACGAGACGCCCTTGGCCACCAGCGGGACATCCGAGCCCGGGTTCTGCCGGGCCTCTTCCTTCAGGCGCTGGAGCGTCCGGGTCATCTCCTTGCCGAGGAGCTCGACGCCCCCCGAGCCGAAGACGAACGGCGGGTTGATGTAGCGACCGTCGAAGTTCGCGAAGCCGTTGCCGTCGGAATCGTCGACGTCGATGTCGCTCGGCCCCGCGAGCACGTTGGCTCCGATGCCGCCGACGCCGCCGACGCCGAAGCGCGCGGGAATCGTGAGATTGCTGACGACGCCGTGGCACTCGAGGCACGATTGCGCGTCGAGTCCGTTGACCCGGAGCGTCATGCCGTTGTTCTGCAGCGTCGGGCGATTGCCGGGCTCGAGCGGATCGCTCGGATCCATCGGTCCGTCGCCGTAGCCGTCGAGCCGGTTGAACGGCGTCGAGAAGATGCGGCGGCCCTCGCGGCGCAGCTCGAGGAGCGACAGCTCACCGCTCTCGATGCGCTCCTGGGTGAGGCGCTCGCCGAGCGCCGGCCCTTCTCCGGGCGGATGCTCGTCGGCCGTGGCGGCCTTGGCCGCGAGCAGCAGCATCGCGACGAATGCCAGGCATCCGATCGCGAGCAGGAAGTAGGACGGATCGACCTGCTTCTTCGACTGCGGATACCGGAGATGCATGGCCATGGGGGGACGCGCTTTGCTCTTCATGGCGAAACTCCCTTCTCTTTCTCGCTCGATCTCGCCGGGGTGCGGGCTGGCGATGACGGTCGCGGACCGGATCACCGTCCGAAATCATTCGCAATCTCCGGGCCCAAGGGGTGTCCCGTTCGTGTGGAACGGCGTAGGGCATTGAAAAAACGCGAGTTGGGGCGCATCGAGCGGGAGGTGGGCCACCGTCCGGACCGGCGGAGTGTCCCTTCAAATCGAGAGTCTTTCTCGAAATGAAGGCACCGGAGGGTGACGATTCGGGGCCGTTGACATTCGCCGCATGCGCGTCGAAGATAGGGCCCGAACCCAGGAGACGAGAACCATGATGCGGAGTACCCAGGCGATCCTGATCATCGGACTCGCCTTGCTGTGGGCCTTGGCCGGGCCCGCGTCTGCCCAGGAAGAGAGCGTGCGCCCGGGCATCAACAAGTCCTTCGAAGACCCGGACGTGAAGGAGTTCATCGAGCGGTTCGAGCGCGATGGACGCGAGATCTACGACAACCGCCTGAAGATCCTGGAGACGCTCGGCCTCGAGAAGGGCCGTTCGGTCGCCGATATCGGGGCCGGCACGGGATTCTTCGCGCGCATGTTCTCGGAGAAGGTCGGACCCACCGGCAAGGTGTACGCCGTCGAGATCGCGCAGAATTTCCTCGACCACATCGATGAGAAGTCGAAGGAGGCCGGTATCCGGAACATCGTGCCGGTGCTCGGCGATGATCACTCGCCGAAGCTTCCCGAAGGCTCGGTCGACGTGGTCTTCATCTGCGACACGTACCACCACTTCGAGTACCCGTTCGACATGATGGAGTCGATCCACCGCGCGCTCCGGCCCGGAGGACGCGTCGTCATCGTCGACTTCGAGCGCATCAAAGGCGTCACGTCGGATTTCTCGATCGAGCACGTGCGCTGCGGGAAGGGGACGGTCACCGACGAGGTCAAGGACTCGGGATTCGACTTCGTCCGCGAGGTTCCGATCCTGAAGACGCAGTACGTGATCGTCTTCGAGAAGCGTCCCCACGAGTTCAAGAACTGAGCCATGGTCAGCGGAATCGGGGACATTGCATGGGTGCCGGAAGAGGGGCTTGGCTCGGAGGGTGAAGCCTCGCTGGCGGCATACGACGATCCACGGATCGCTCGCGTGCTCGTGCCGCATAGCCGGATCGCCGAGAGGGTCGCGGAGCTCGGCGAACGGATTGCCGAGGACTCCACGGGCGTCGATGAGCTTCGCGTCCTGGTCGTGCTCCGCGGAGGCTTCGTGTTCGCGGCCGATCTCGGGCGCGCCATCTCGCGGGCGGGGGGACCGGCCCTCCGCTTCGACTTCGTGACCGCGAAGACGTACGGCGACGAGCTGAAGGGAGTGGGCGAGGTCGACCGCATCGTTCGGGTGGAGCGTCTCCCGAACGATCTCGAAGGCGCCGACGTCCTGATCGTCGACGACCTGGTCGATCAGGCGTTCACGCTCTCCCGCCTCGTCGAGATCCTCGAGGAGCAGGGTGCGCGATCCGTCCGCAGCTGCGTGCTCATGCGCAAGCGGCTCGAAGATCCGTCGCCCGAGGTCGCGACGCTTCGCCAGCGCCTCTCGATCGAGTATGTCGGGTTCGAGATCCCGGACTTCTGGGTGGCGGGCTACGGCATCGACGCCGCCGGTCGCTTCCGCGAGCTGCCGGAGATCGTGGCCGTCGACGAGGACCGGTGCCGCGAGGAGCCTTCATGACGGCGGAGGACGACGCCGCCTCGGAGCTCGTGCTGCGAGGCGGCCGGTGGGTCGACGTTGTCGGCAAGCGTGTCGTCGAGGGCGACATCGTGGTGCGCGGCGATCGGATCCATGCGGTCGAACCTCCGGGCGGATCCTACCGCGACGCGACGACGATCGACGTGACCGGCCGGGTCGTCGCACCGGGGCTCATCGACAGTCACATGCACATCGAGAGCTCGCTGCTCGTTCCTCTCGAGTTCGCGGCCGCCGCGGCTCCGCGCGGGACGACGCACGTCTTCGTCGATCCGCACGAGATCGCCAACGTCTGCGGCCGGCGCGGCGTGGACCTGTTCCTCGAGCAGGCGGCGGTGGCGCCGATCGGCATCTCGGTCGGGATTCCCTCGTGCGTTCCCGCGACCGATCTCGAGGACGCGGGCGCGGCGATCGACGCCGAGGATGTCCGCGCCTTGCTTCCCGATCCGCGGATCTTCGGGCTCGCGGAGATGATGAACTTTCCGGGCATCCTCGAGGGGCTCGGATCGGCGCGCACGCTGGTCGACCTCGCGCACGATTTCGGCAAGGTCGTCGACGGGCATGCGCCGGGCGTGCGAGGGGATGCGCTTCGCCGCTACGCGAGCAACGGACGTGACGACGGTGTCGTTCGCATCCGATCCGATCACGAGTGCACGACGGCCGAAGAAGCGATCGAGCGCCGCGAGGCGGGGGTGAGCGTCCTGCTGCGCGACGGCAGCGCGGCGCGCGATGTCGGTCGGATCCTCCCGGGTGTTCTCGAACGGTACGGAACCGATCTCGCGGGATTCTCGCTGTGCAGCGACGACGTCGACCCCGCCGAGGTCGAGAGTGACGGACACGTCGACCGGCTGGTGCGCCTCGCGCGCGATCTGCTCGTCGAGCACGCGGGGTTGGACGAACAGGCGGCGGCGGTGCTCGCGCTTTCGCTCGCCACGATCGAGCCCGCGCGCCACTTCGCGCCGTTCTTCGACTACCACGATCTGCCGCCTATCGGATCGATCGCCGTCGGCCATCGCGCCGACCTCGTCGTCTTCGGGTCGCTCGAAGAGCTCGACGTGCAGGAGGTCGTTTGCCGAGGGCGCCGGGTCGCGTCCGAGGGGCGATTCACCGGCGAGCTTCCCCCGTACGACTACACGCCGTTCATGGATTCGGTGCGCGTGGGAGCCGCGATCGAAGCGGCCGACTTCCGGGTTGCCGCGCAAGGAACGACGGATCGCGTCGACGTGCGAGCCATCGGCGCGCGCGGGGACAGCCTCGTGACGACGACCGAGATCGTTTCGCTCGAAGCGGCGAACGGATCGATCGCGACGGATCCGACCCGAGACGTCGCGAAGATCGCGGTCTTCGAACGCCATCGCGCCACCGGCAGCCGCGCGATCGGCTTCGTGCGCGGGCTCGGCCTTCGTCATGGAGCGATCGCGTCGACGGTGGCGCACGACAGCCACAATCTCGTCGTCGCCGGCGCCGATGACGAGTCGATGGCGGCGGCCGCCCGGCGACTCGTCGAAGAGGGCGGGGGACTTGCCGTGAGCCTCGGGGGCGAGACGACCAGTCTCGCGCTTCCCGTGAGCGGCCTGATGTCCACCGAGCCGGTCGGTCGCGTGGCCGCGGACCTTCGCGCGCTCCTCGATGCGTCGCGGAAGACCGGCACCTCGCTCCCGAACCCGTTCATGACCCTGAGCTTCCTGTCGCTCCCGGTGATTCCCGAGCTCAAGATCACGAACCGCGGGCTCGTCGACGTCGACCGCTTCGAGATGGTTCCGCTCGTCGCGAGCTGACGCGGGACGCGCCGCCGAGACCTAGCGCCAGGCGCCGTCGAGGACGAAGGCTCCCCGCGTGGACGGAAGGGCATGATCTCGAGGGCCTCGATCAGCGCGCGAGGCGGATCAGACGCATCTCTTCGCTGTCGTCGGCCAGCCGGTACGTGAGGATCGGTTCCAGCGAGAGGTCGAAGGGCGGGCGATCGAGATGGAGCCCGGTCGTTCGGAAGGCGGCGCCGGTCCGGATGTCGTCGTTCCGCTCGGGGGCCTCTTCGTCGAGTGCGAAGCGCCCGTTCAGCACGAGCACGTGTCGATAGCGGTCGAGCTTCGGGAGGAACTGCAGAATGTCCTCGTTCGACCAGTGCTGGAGGACGTGCTTCACGATGCACAGATCCGCATCGGGAAGCGTGTCGGCCTCGAGAAGATCGAGATGCTCGAAGCGGATACGGTCCGAACCGAACTCCGTCTGGTTGTACCGGATCAGCGGGGCCACCACGTCGACGCCGAGGTAGGTGGCCTCGCCGAGATCGAGCGCGCGGCTCGCGCGGAAGTCGCCGCACCCGAGATCGACGACGCTTTGGATGTCGTGCTCGCGAAGGTAGGCGCCGACGGCCTCGAGGTACGGGCCGAGGTTCTCGGGAAGGGAGCCGGGTCCGGAGTAGAAGCGCTCGGTCTCGTGGCGGCCCCACAGGCGGTCGGCGTAGACGATGCGATACGTCATCTCGCGTCGGCTCACGATGCCCGTGGCCGCGAGAGCACGACGGAAGCGCGCCCGCACGCGCACCGCAATCGCCTCGTAGATTCGTGCCGCCATGTCGCGCACGGCCGTCGCCTCCTCGATACCGGGTCGTCCGACTCTTCGCCTGGGCGTTCCGCTCCAGAGCGTATTCTCCTCGCGGCGGCGACTCCAGTCTCTCATGTACAATCCCCACGCCATGAGCGAACACTACCGATTGATTTCACCCGAGACCGGCGAGCCGATTGCGAACGACGTCGATCCGTTCGAATGGCCTCCCGGCCTGCGCGCCCGGTTCGACCTGGAGCGGGTGCGAGAGAGCGTCGATCGCGCATCGATCGCCGAAGGACCGCCGTCGCTCTGGCGGTACGCTCCTCTGCTGCCGGTGGCGGACCCCGATCGGGCGGTGACGCTGTCCGAGGGGTGGACCCCGATGCTGCCGGCGCTCGGGCTCGCACGCGAGCTCGGCCTGAAGCGGCTGCTCGTCAAGGATGAGGGACGCAATCCCACGGGAACCTTCAAGGATCGCGGTGCTTCGGTCGGCGTCACGAGGCTTCGCGAGCTCGGCGTGCGGCGCGTGGCGCTCGCGAGCTCGGGCAATGCCGGGGCCGCGTGGGCGATCTACTCCGCACGCGGCGGCATCGAGTGCCTGAGCGTTCTCCCCGACGACGTGCTCGGCGGCAGCCTGAACCAGTGCGTCCTCTCGGGAGCCGACACTCTGCGCGTCGAAGGGCGATGGCAGAGCGCCGGCGGTATCCTCAAAGAGGAGGCACGGTCGGGCTCGTGGTTCAACGTGAGCACGCTTCGCGAGCCGTTCCGCCTCGAAGGCAAGAAGACGATGGGCTTCGAGATCGCCGAGCAGCTCGGGTGGGAGCTTCCCGACGTCCTCGTGTATCCGACCGGCGGTGGCCTCGGTCCGATCGCGATCTACAAGGCGTTCGAAGAGCTGCTCGAGCTCGGTTGGGTGGAAGGATCGCTGCCGCGCCTCGTCATCACGCAGTACGAAGGGTGCGCTCCGATCGTGCGCGCGTTTCGAGAGGACGACGAGAGCGTTCGCCCCTGGGACGACATCCGGATCCTCCCCGGCGGGCTGAAGGCCGCAACGCCGCCGGGCGGAGACGAGGTGCTCGCACGCATCCGCGAGACGGGCGGCACCGCGTACACCGTCTCGACGGACGAGGCGCTCGACGCGGTGGGTCACCTGACGCGCGTTGAAGGGATCTTCGCGTGTCCGGAGAGCGCGACGACGATCGTCGGGCTGCGGCGCGCGATCGAGGACGGACACGTCGCGCCGTCGGATCGCGTGGTCGTCGTGAGCACCGGCCACGGCCTCAAGTCGGTCGCGAACCTGCGTCGCCCGGAAACGCGGCGGGCGCCGGGCGGGTGATAGACTCTCGACCGGGAATCGCCGAAGCACGAAGCGAGGAGCGCGCATGTCGACAATCGTAGCGGTGAGGAAGGGTCAGACGGCGGTGATCGGTGCGGATACGGTCACTCTCTTCGGGAGCACGCTCGAGCGCGCCGAGTACGTGGCGAGCGCGACGAAGATCCTGCGCGTCGGGACGAGCTGGCTCGGCGCCGTGGGACACGACTCGTGGGAGCTCGTCCTGCAGAGTCACTTCGGCTCGAAGAAGCGTCCGCCGGCGTTGACCTCGCGCGCGAAGATCTTCGAGATGGCGCGCACGATGCATCAGGTGCTGAAGGATCGCTACTACCTGATCCCTCGCGAGGAAGAGCACGACGCGTTCGAGCCGTCCCACCTCGACTGCCTCATCGTGAACCCGGCCGGCATCTTCGGGCTCTACAGCCTGCGCTCGGTCCAGGAGTACACGAAGTTCTACGCGGTGGGGGCCGGGTTCCGCTACGCGCTCGGAGCGATGCACGCGGTGTACGATCGCTACAAGACCGCGGAATCGATCGCGATGGCGGGGCTCGAGGCGTCGGTCACATTCGACGATTCGACGGAAGCTCCGCTCGAAGTGCGCTCCGTGAAGCTGCGCAAGCGCTGATCTCGATCGCGCGGCGCGGGTCGCCTACTTCTTGGCGCCCTTCTTGAGCTTGTCCTTGAAGACCTTCTGGAACTTGTCGACCTTCGGCGCGATCACGTAGGCGCAGTAGCCCTGATCGGGATTCAGCTCGAAGTAGTTCTGGTGCTTCTTCTCGGCGACCCAGAACTTCTCGAAGGGGACGATCTCGGTGACGATCGGGTTGTCGAACGCACCGGATGCATCGAGCTTCTCGAGGTAGGATGCCGCCAGCTCTTTCTGCTCGTCGTCGTGGTAGAGGATGATCGAGCGGTACTGCGGGCCGAGATCGTTGCCCTGCCGGTTCTTGGTCGTGGGGTCGTGGGTCTGCCAGAAGACTTCGAGCAGCTCGACGAAGCTCACGACTTCCGGGTCGTAGGTGATCTGACACACCTCGGCGTGACCCGTCGTCTTGCGGCAGATCTGCTCGTAGGTGGGGTTCGCGACGTGGCCGCCGGAATAGCCCGAGACCACATCCTTCACGCCGTCGAGGCGCTCGAACACGGCTTCGACACACCAGAAGCAGCCCGCGCCGAATGTCGCGACGGCGGTGGCGCTGCCCGAACTCTCGCTGTCTTCCGTGCCCACGTGTGTCGTTTCCTCGTCGTCGTTTCGGTCTCGGTCGGCGAACGCGCTGCCCGCTCCCGCCGCGATGGACCCGGGCTCGGAGTGTCCGCAGGCGACCAGTGCGAAAGCCAGCGAGACGAGTCCGATCAGGGAGGCGGCGACGGCGCTCGGGAAGAGCGATCGGGGGATCACGGCGTGCATCTTGCGTTCCTCGGTTTTCCTGTTCTTCGAGTCGCGCCCGGTACCCTCGAACCTCCATTGTCGCAAATCGACCGCGGACATGGGAAGATCGCCGTCGCGTGAGGGGATTCCCGGGAGTGTGGTGACATGCGGATCCGGACGACGATCGGAATTTTGTGGCTGGTGCTGGGGGCGGGTCTCGCGGCGGCGCAGGAGGGTTCGGGCGGCCTCGAGGCTCCGACCGAACGCGCCATCGACGATCGACCGAACGTCGTCGTGATCTTCGCGGACGACCTCGGTTACGGCGATCTCGGCTGCTACGGGCATCCGACGATCCGCACCCCGCATCTCGATCGGATGGCGCAGGAAGGCCAGCGCTGGACCGACTTCTACGTCGCCGCGCCGGTCTGCACACCGAGCCGCGCAGCACTCCTCACCGGACGCCTCCCGGTTCGAAACGGCATGACCCACGAGAAGCGTCGGGTGCTCTTCCCGGACTCCACGGGCGGGCTTCCCGACGGCGAGCTCACGATCGCCGAGCTCGTGAAGGAGCGCGGGTACGCGACGGCGTGCGTGGGCAAGTGGCACCTCGGACATCTTCCGCCCTTCCTCCCGACGCGCCACGGGTTCGACGAGTACTTCGGCATCCCGTACTCGAACGACATGAACCCGGTGAAATGGACGGTGAAGGATCTCAAGAAGTCGCGCACCGAGCATTACAACGTCCCGCTCCTGCGCGGCGAAGAAACGATCGAGCAGCCCTGCGATCAGACGACGATCACGCGCCGCTATACCGAAGAGGCCGTGCGGTTCATCCGCGCGAATCGCGAGCGTCCGTTCTTCCTGTACCTCGCGCACAGCATGCCGCACGTGCCGCTGTTCCGATCCGAGGCGTTCGCGAATCGCAGTCGCCGCGGACTGTACGGTGATGTCATCGAGGAGATCGACTGGAGCGTCGGGCAGGTGCTCGCGACCCTCCGGAAGCTCGGACTCGATCGCCGCACGCTCGTCGTGTTTTCTTCGGACAACGGTCCGTGGCTCATGTTCGGCGAGCAGGGCGGCTCGGCGGGGATCCTGCGCGGCGGAAAGGGCGGCACGTTCGAAGGCGGCATGCGCGAGCCGGGGCTCTTCTGGTGGCCGGGTCGCGTCGAGCCGGGAGTCATCGGCGAGCTCGGGTCGACGATGGATCTCCTTCCGACGATCGCGGCGCTCGCCGACGCGGCCGTCCCCGACGATCGCGTGATCGACGGTGTCGACCTTCGCCCGGCGCTGTTCGGCGAGGGACCGAGCCCGCGCGAGACCGTCCTGTACTATCGGCAGGCGCGCGTGTACGCGGCGCGGAGCGGACCGTGGAAGGCGCACTTCATCACCCAGGCCGAGTACAAGGCCGGATCGAAGCCGACCGAGCACGAGACGCCGCTGCTCTACCACCTCGAGCACGACCCGGGCGAGAAGCGCGACGTCGCGGCCGAACATCCCGAGGTGATCGCGGAGATCCGCGAGATCGTGCGCCGGCATCGCGAGACGCTGCGACCCGTCGAGAACCAGCTCGCCGGGAAGCGCTAGGACCGCACGCCGGCTTTCCGATCGTCCCGCGCTCGCGCGCAAAAGGATCCCGAGATTCTCAGCCGTCGCCGAGCAGATCCTCGATCTGGGACCGGAAGCTCGCGACGATCTCCTCGTAGGCGGCGCCGGTGGCCGGGCCCGCGAATCCGGTGTGGATCGACTGCACGTTGCCCTCGGCGTCGAGGAAGATGGTCGTCGGATAGGAGCGCACGCGGTCGAGGAGACCGAGCGACTTCGTGGCCTCGCCCTTGTCGGACAGTCCGGCGAGCAGGATCGGATACTCGATGTCGTGACGGTTCTTGTAGCGCTGCACCTGCAGGACGTCGCGATCGAAGTCGCCGGTGTGCTCGAAGGCGAGGCCGAGGATCGAGAGGCCGCGACCCTTGTACTCTCGGTGGAGCTTCACCAGCAGGTCGCTCGCGTCGTGACAGTTCGGACACCACGACCCGAAGACCTGGAGGATGCGCGCCTTGCCGGCGAACTCCGGATCGTCGAGCGAGCGAGGTGTGCCGCGAAGATCGGGGAACTTCACGTCACCGAGCGAGGTCGGCCCGGTCCAGCTCGTCTGCTTGTACGCGTCGGGCAGCGCGGCGTCGGGGTTCTTCGACGCGGTCCACGTCTCGTGCCACGAGTCGGACGACCAGAAGTCGCCCTCGATCGTCCCGTCGTCCTTCAAGCGCGCTTCGAACAGAAACGCGTGGGCGCCGTCGAAGCACGAGAGCTTCATCGACGACTTGCGCGCGGCTCCCGCGAGGTAGCGGTAGTCGCCCGTCGTCGTGAGGAACGTGCCGACGAGCGTGTCGCGCGGCCCCGTCTCGAAGATCCCGATGGCGGGGTCCTCGCTGCTCTCGAAGTCGACGAGCCAGCGTCCTTCGAAAGCGGTCGCCGCGGCCGCGTCCGGCGGCCACGGGAAGCGTCGGTCGTTGCCGCGCTCGGCGTGGAAGGCCATGTCGCTGTAGCGATCGACGCCGCGCCGCTTCTTCCACCGGCCTTCGAACCGACCGCGCGGCGAGTCTCCGATCGTCGCCTCGATCTTGGAATCGTAGTGCGAGATGTCGATCACGAGCTTGCCGTTGTCGAACGTGCAGTCGGGGATGGCGATGCGCTCCGAGCCGTTGACGATGACGCCGCGGTAGGTCGTCCCGCCCTGCTTCGCGAGCATGAGTCCGAACGGTAGCTCTCCGCCCGGGCTGTCGAGCCAGCATCGCCAGCTTCCGCTGATGTCGAGGCGTCGCTTCGGTCGGGCGTCCGGGTTCTCGGATTCGGATCCCGCGGACTCCATCCGTTCGCTCGTCTCGGAGGACGATGCCGAATCGACGGGCGTCGAATCGGATCCGGTGGAGGCGTCAGACGAGCTCGAGGACGATCCCGATTCGGAACCGGACGACGTCGAGTCGCTGCCGGGGCCGCAGCCGCCGCACAGGGCGATCCAGGAGAGGAGCAGAAGGACGAGACCGACTCGGGGACGCTGGTGCATGGGGATATCTCCGCTGTGGCGAGGTGTCCGGCCAGCGTAGCGAAACGGCGGGGCGGGGGGAAGCACCTCGCCGGCGAGCGGGGCCGGGAAGGGGGTCTCCCGAAGCGGGGCGACTCGCCCGCGATTCCGATCGAATAGAACGGGACACGGTCCGTTTCGGCGCGGCATGGACACCCCACGCACACGAACCGCACGCGGAACCGGCTCTCGCTTCCCCTGGATCCTCGGCGCGATCGCCCTGGTGACCGCGGGCGCGCTCGTCGCCTTCGAGGGGACGAAACGGCGGGCCGAGACGCTGCCGGAGGTCTATTACGAGGTCGATCTGTCGGTCTCGGGGATGCACTGAGGCGTCTGGTGACCCATCCGGGTCGATGCGGTCCTGGACGGACTGCCCGGTTACTACGGCTCGACGGTCGATGTCCTCACGGGCACCGTCGTCGTCCGACACGATGCGGAGCGCCTCTCGCGAAAGCGATTGCGCGGCGCCTTCGCCGGGAGCGGATACTCGGTGCTCGACTTCGGCACGATCCGGCTGGTGAGGCGCGACGACGCCGGCTGAATGTAGAATCGCGGCCATGGATCCCTCGGCCGTGCCGGCGCAGCCCCTCGACGCGACCGGCTATCTCGCCGCGCCCGGCTTCGAAGACGAAGTCGCTCGCTCCCTTCGCGACGTCCTCGACACGCGCGATCGGTTCGTGCTCGCGGCCGGACCCCCTCAGCCCGCCTGGTTCGTGCGCAACGTCTGGCTCGAGCCGATGCGCATCTCGATCGACTCGATCGGCGATGCCGCGCGCAAGCTGCGCTCGATCCAGCGCGGCTGGGCGCTCTGCTCCACGGGGCATCATCGCCGCGCCACGCTGATCCAGGAGAAGCTCCCGCACATCTCGGCCCGTCCGCTCGTATTTCCGTCTCCCGTCCCGGCCGCTCCGCTCGGCTCGTGGATGCTCCTCGATCGAGAGACGATCCTCGCGTCGCCGCGGTGCACGCACGCCTTCCCGAACGGCGAGATCCGCTTCGTCGAAGATCGCGAGGGCCCTCCAAATCGTGCGTACCTGAAGCTGCAGGAAGCCCTGACGCTTCTCGGACGGCATCCCGGACCGGGAGAGCGCGTGCTGGATGCCGGAGCGAGCCCGGGCGGATGGACGTACGTGCTCGCGAAGCTCGGCGCCGAGGTCGTGGCCGTCGACCGCGCGCCGCTCGATCCCTCGGTCGCCGCGATGCCGGGAGTCCGGCACGAGATCGGCAGCGCCTTCGCGAAGCAGCCGAACACCGACGGTCCCTACGACTGGATTTTCTCGGACGTCATCTGCTACCCGGAGCGCCTGCTCGAATGGGTGACGCGATGGGTGGAGTCGGGCCGCGTCTCGAATCTGGTCTGCACGATCAAGTTCCAGGGCGACGATCCGTACGCGGTCGCCGAGCGATTCGCCGCGATCGAGCGGAGCCGCATCGTGCACCTCGTCCACAACAAGCACGAGCTGACGTGGATGTGGCCCGCAGGACCGCGGGTCAGCCGCTGAGCTCGACCTTCGTGAGCAGCTCGCCGGCGCCCGCGCCGCAGCCGAAGATCGACCGCATCGCGACCTCGACCGGGATGTCGATCGGGTGCACGAAGCGGTCCGGCAGGTGATACACGTTGCCGGCCATCGGGCTCGGGCATGCGGGCACGTAGACCGTCGTCATCCCCGTGTCGTGCTTCTCGGTCACGAAGGCCGTCATCATCGTGTCGTTGCCGAACGGCTGGACGAGCGCGACGGAGGAGAACGGGAACTTCCGCTTGCCGAAGAACTGCGACACCGTCTCGCGGATGAGCGTGTAGCCGGGGAAGCGCTTCAGAAGCCGCTCGTCGAGCGTGACCCTTACGAAGCGACCGATGCGCGTGCGGACGGCGAGACCGACCAGGAAGCAGGAAAGGACGATGATGCCGATCGCGATCCCCTGGGCGAGGTAGCGCGCGCCGGGCGCCGCGACTTCCTCGACCTCGGCGGTGAGCGGCTCGATCATCCCCGCGAGCACTCCGTACAGCCAGGAATACACGATGATGAAGAGTGCGACCGGAAGGAGGACGGCGACCCCACCGAGGATCGTCGTCCGGATGAAGGCGCGTAGCTTCGCGAGCATGGGTGAGTCCTCCTTGCTGGGAGTAAGCACGGCTGGAGCGTAGGACGAGGCCCGCTCGGGTGCAAGGCGCGTCTTGCGGCTCTCGGGGCGTCCGGATACACTGGCCGACGATCCAAAGGATGCGCCGGAGCCCACGCCGACGCCGTCGAATCATCACCATCGGGTCCGAGAAAAGGAGTGGTGACACATGCGTTTCCTCCCCGCCTCGCTCACCTTGTGTCTCGTGCTGTTCGCGGCGGTCTCCGCGACCGCGCAGGGGCCGTTCGTGAACTTCGAGAGCCCCCAGTCGAACCACGCGATCTCCGTGCTCGGTGATCGGCTGTTTGTCGTCAACACACCGGACAACCGTTTGTCGGTGTTCGATCTGACCTCGAATCCGCCGAGCCTCATCACCGAGATCCCGGTCGGGCTCGAGCCGGTGGGGGTCGCGCCGCGTCCGGGGCATCCGAACGAGGTCTGGGTGATCGGCCACATCTCGGATGACGTCACGATCGTCGACGTGTCGCTCGGACGCGCCGTCGCGACGATCGCCGTCCCCGACGAACCGGCCGACATCGTCTTCATGGCGGACGGCGCTCGTGCCTACGTCAGCTGCTCGCAGGCAAACCAGGTCGTCTCGATCGATGCGACCACGCGGGCGATCGACAAGACGTTCGACATCCCGATGGAGGATCCGCGCGGCCTCGCGCTGAGCGGCAACGGCAAGTTCCTCGTGATCGCGGTCTGCGAGTCGGGCAACAAGACGACGATCGTTCCCGCGGCCGACGCGCCGGCGAGCGATCCGCAGGTCGGCCTCATCGTGGATGATTCCGATCCGCTCGCCCCGATCACCGTTCCCGACAAGGACGTCTGGGTCGTGAAGACGGCGTCGAACACGCTGCTCAGCAAGACGGTTCGCGGCGTCGGCACGATCAACTTCGCGGTCGGCGTCCACCCGTTCAACAACAAGGCGTACGTGGTCAACACCGAGGCGCTGAACCTCGTGCAGTTCGAGCCGAACCTGCGGGGTCACATGATCGACAGCCGGGTCACGATCATCCGCAAGCGTCCCGGCGCGATCGACGTCACTCCGGTCGACCTGAACCCGAGCATCGACTACGGCATCCTCCCGAATCCGGCCGCGCAGGCGATCGCGCTCTCGCAGCCGACGGGCATCGAGTTCGATCCGCAGAACGGCAACGTGTTCGTCGCCGCGTTCGGCTCGGCGCGCGTGGCCGTGCTCGACGCGGACGGCGTCGTCGAGAACCGCATTGACGTCGGTATGGGTCCGCGCGCGCTCGCGATGGACGATCCGCGTCGCCGCCTCTTCGTGCTGAATCGCCTCGACAACACGGTCACGTCGATCAACGTCGATACCGAGACGGTCGTGACGACGTTCCCGATCGGGCGCGACGGCTTCGATCCGACTCCGCAGGAAATCCTGGACGGCCGCCCGTTCCTCTACGACGCGGGCCTTTCGGGCAACGGGACGGCTTCGTGCGCCGCGTGCCACATCGACGCGCATTCCGATCACATCAGCTGGGATATCGGCGACGAGGATCAGAACCAGGATCCGCGCTTCCCGGGAGCCAAGGGCCCGATGTTCACGCAGAGCCTGCGCGACCTCGAGGAAACGGCGCCGTATCACTGGCGAGGCGATCGTCCGAGCTTCCTGAACTTCGCGGGTGCGTACGATTCCCTCCTGGGCGCCGGAGCCGACTTGCCCGTCGCCGACATGCAGAAGTTCGAGGACTTCGTCTTCACCGTGAAGTATCCGCCGAACCCGATCCAGAAGAAAGACCGAACGCTCGGCACCGCGGCCGACCGCGCGATGACGATGTTCACCGACACGAGCGTGTTCGGCGGATTCGTTTCGTGCGCGACTTGCCACGAGTTCCCGTTCGGTGAAGCGAACACCGTCATCCCCGGTCAGGTGCTCAACGAGAGCCAGGGATTCAACCCGGGCCTGCTGCTCGGTCTGTGGGACAAGACCGGCTACGAGGAGACGGGCTTCGCGTTCTTGCACGACGGTTCCGAGCCGACCGTGCAGGAGTTCCTGTCGACGTCGCCTCCGTTCCCGTTCTTCACGACCGGCGAGAAGAACGACTTCAACGAGCTCATGATGGAGTGGGATTCGGGGATCGCGCCTTCGGTGGGACGACGCGTGCTGGTCGATGCCACGAACGCATCGGATCCGCAGGTGACGCAGCTGATCCTCGAGATCATCGGCCTCTCCTGGAACGCGCATCTCGATGTCGCGGTGCACGGCGCGATCGACGGAATCAACCGCGGCTTCTGGTACGACCCGCGCATCGACGAGTTCGTGAGCAGCCGGTCGACCGATCCGTCGCTCAGTCTCGCGCAGATGCAGAATCTGGCGCTGGCGGGACGGGCCGAGCTGACGTTCACGGCGGTGCCGCTCGGATCGGGTCGGCGCATCGCGGTCGACCGCGACAACGACGAGCTGTTCGACGATGACGAGATCGCGCTCGGCACCGATCCGCTCATCGCGGACAGCGACGGCGACACGCATCTCGACGGCGTCGAAGTGGCGGCCGGTAGCGATCCGCTGAGCGCGGCGAGCGTGCCCGGGAGCACGTCGAGCCCGAACCTCACCGGAGCGAGCGGGATGACGGCGCTGCCGTTCCCGGACTTCGATCGTCTGCAGGTCACGGGCACGGACATTCGTCCGGGCGCCACGATCGAGCTGACGACCGGCGGCGGCGCGATCACCAACTTCTCGCTGTTCCCGATCGGACCGAACACCTGGGCGACGCACCACACGCGCGAGCAGGGCGGTACGATCTGGAGCGGACAGACGGCGGTCGTCACGAATCGCGACGGCGGCGTGTCGCCCCCGTTCGTGATCCCCTAGGAGGCGCGGCGCGACCGGTTCCTTGATTCGCTTTGGCTTCTCGACGTGTCCGAACGACACCTACGCGTACCATGCGCTCCTCAGTGGAGACGTGCCGTCGCACGACCCCGAGCTCTCGTATGAGCTCGGGGACGTGCAAGAGCTGAACGAGCGTCTCGCGCGCGGTGAGCTCGATGTCGCCAAGGTGTCATTCCACGCGGCGCTCTCGATGGCGGCGGATCATGTCGTGCTGCCGGTGGGGTCGGCGATCGGTTTCGGTGTAGGGCCGGTGCTCCTCGCGGGGCCCGATTCGCGCGAGGGCGGTGATCCTCCCCGCGTCCTGTGCCCCGGTGATCAGACGACGGCGACGCTTCTGTACCGTCTTTTCCACGCGGGCGAGGGGCGCGTCGAGCAGACGATCTTCGACCGTATCCTGCCTGCGCTCGAACGTGGCGAGGCCGATCTCGGGGTGTGCATCCACGAGGGTCGTTTCGTGTACGAGCGACTGGGCCTGCGTCTGGTGGAAGATCTCGGCGAGCGCTGGGAGACCGAGACCGGCGCGCCTCTTCCGCTCGGTGGGATCCTGGCACGGGCGGATCTCGGCGACGACGTACTCCGGGCGGTATCGGCGCGGCTCGGTGAGTCGCTCGACTTCGCGCATGCGCATCCCGACGCGACGCTGCCCACGATGCGCCGCTACGCCCAGGAGCTCGACGACGACGTCATCCGCGCGCACGTCGACCTGTACGTGAACGAGTGGACGCGCGATCTCGGCGAGGTCGGACGAAAGGCGCTTCGAGTGATGTCTTTGCGCGCGGCGCAGGCGGGGCTCGTGCCCGAGGGAACGCCGCCGCTTCGCGTGCTCGAGGGGGCGTCGTGAGCCCGGCGCACGAAGACGATCCGGCGCGCGAGTCGGATGCCGATGCGAGAGACCGCATCCGCTGGAAGGGGATGTCCGACTACGTCACGCGGCGCGGCCTCGCCTACGGTCTGCCGCTCGTCGCGATTTCGCTCGGGATCCTGGCGATCCAGGGGCGGCTCTTCCCGATGGACGCCGAGATCTTCCTGATGCGAGCCGTCGCGCCGTTCGTCGCGGGGCTCATGATCGCCCGGCTGGGCTGGGCGAAGGTCGTGCAGGCTCGTCTCGAAGCTCACGAGGAGGAGCGTCGTCGTTCGGGGGAACGCTCGTCGTAGCGTCTTCGATCGGCCTGGGAGCGATGCGCCGCGACCACAGCACCCAGATGACGCCCGTCACGCAGACCGTCGCGCACGTCACCCGCATCGTGAATGTGAGCGACTCGCCGCCGAAGTCGTACACGAGCCCCGCGAGCACACCGCCCATCGTCGTCGAGAGTGTCATGCAGATGAACTCGATCGCGTAGACCCGACCGCGGAACGCGTCGTCGACGTAGCGTTGCCAGAACGTCGTCGTCGCCACCCACAGCGAGCTCCCCCCGAGGTGCGCGAACATCACCGAGGCGAGCGCCAGCGGCAGCGAGTCGGTGAGCGTGAACAGGAAGTACCCGAGCGCCCCGACGAAGAAGCCGCCGCGGATCTGGATGAGGAGCGCGCGGTCGTGCGATCCGATCAGGTAGCGGGCGAGGATCGGACCGATGCCGGTACCGAGCCCTCGTGAGGCGTAGAGTAGGCCCGTCGCCAGCCCCGCGGCTCCGGCGGCCGCCACGCCGTCGGCATCCGCACCGCCGAAGCGCACGCGTCCCGCGATCCCGAGCGCGATGAGGAAGCCGCCGGCGACGCCCCAGCACGTCTTCGCAAAGATGACGGGAAGGATGCCGAGCTCGCGTACGTGATCGAGCCCGCGCCGCACGTCGCGAAGCAGTACCACGTCCTTGATACGGAAGGGCTGCGGATGCTCGGGCGTGGGCGGAAGCGGGAGCCGCAGCAGGAGCAGCGCGCTCACGATGTACGTGGCGGAGTCGACGAGGAACACCCCTCGGATTCCGACGAAACCGACGAGCAGCCCGCCGCACAGGGCACCCACCGCGAGCATGAAGCTCCACGTCGCGGCCATCAGCGCGTAGCCGTCGTGGAAGTCCTCCTTGCGGAGCGTCGAAGGCATGGCCGCGGTTCGCGCCGACTCGAAGAAGATGCTGATCGCCATCTGCGTGAACAGAAGGAAGAACAGGATCGGAAGGTGGTGCGCTTCGCGGACGGTCAGCAGGCAGAGCACGACGCCGGACCGCAGGAGGTCCGCTCCGATCATGAGTTTTTTTCGCGAGAAGCGATCGGCCACGGAGCCGGCGAGCGTCCCGAGAATCGTCGACGGCAGGAGTCGCAGCGCCATCTCGATTCCGAAGAGCATGCCGAGGCCGAGCGCGGCTTCGAGTCCGGCGAGCTCGCCGATCAGGGTCAAGGCGGCCACGCGGTTGAGCCAGTCCCCGAGCTGACTCACGACCTGCGCGAGCCACAGACGGCGAAACCGCGGATTGCGTTTGACGACGGCGAGCATGGGAACATCCCCGGATGGGCGGACCCGTTCCCGAGCGGGAGCGGGAGGCGAGCATCAAGCCAAGATCGTAGCACACGGGTTTGGCGGGCCGCCGGATCCGGGGTACGATGGTGGGCCGATCTTCGCGCCGCCGGGCGCACGGATTCCGCTGCCATCTGTGAGGAGAGCCTGCGCGATGAGAAACGCGACTTTCACGGTTGTCGTTGCGGTGACGACCTTCCTTTCGCTCGTGGCGTCCGTGTCCGTCGGGGCTCCGCCCACGAACGACCTGGGCTCCCTCAGCGACGAGTTCTCGAGCGGATCGACGCTCGGCGACTGGTCGCGCGTCCACGAGGTCGAGGAGTGGAACGCCGACCACCTCCAGACGTTCGACATCGACGCGACACAGGCCGGCCGGCTCGTGATGATCCCGCACACCACGTCGTGGTTCGAGGACTACCGCGGCCCCTTCGCCTTCAAGAGCGTGACCGGCGATTTCGTCGTGACCACGTCGGTGACGGTGACCGGCCGCGACGGCGTATCGGTTCCCGCGTCGAGCTACTCGCTCGGCGGCGTGTTCGTTCGCACGCCGCGCGACGTGACCCCGCCGACGTGGCAGCCGGGTGGCGAGAACTACGTCTTCCTCTCCCTCGGCCGCGCGAGCAACGCGACGTGGCAGTTCGAGGTGAAGACGACGATCGACAGTAACTCGACGCTCCACATCACCAACGCGAGCACGAACACCGCCGAGATCCAGGTCGCTCGACTCGGCGACTATCTCATCATGTTGCGGCGCGAGCCGGGGCAGGACTGGACGGTCCACCGTCGCTACAGCCGCAGCGACTTCCCGCAGACGATGCAGGTGGGACTCGTGTCGTACACGGATTGGCCGAAGGTCAGCATCTTCGATCCGTTCGTTCACAATTCGAACGTGATCGCGCCGCCGATGCCGCCGGGCGTCGACCCGAATCCGGGTGTCCCGTTCACGCCGGATCTGATCGCGGGCTTCGACTACCTGCGCTACGTGCGGCCGGAGCTTCCGGCGCACCTCGTCGGACTCGACCTGACGAACGAGGGGCTCGTTCCGGATGCGGAGCTGCTCGCGTTTCTCGGGCAGCACGCGAACGTTCCTTCGCCGGGGATCTACGATTGCCAGGGAGTCGACATGCTCGACGTGCTCACGGTGCGTTCGGGCGGCGTCGACAACGAGTCGGTGTTCCGCGTGGCGGCCGACTCGGCGCAGTCGCTCGACTTCGCGATCGAGCGGCCGGGCGGCGCCGGGAACGGCAAGTTCCTCGCTCACCTGAACGCGGGCGAGCCCGGGCCGGGCACCTTATCGACGCTGCCGGCTCAGCTCGGCGACAGCTGCTTCTCGTTCCTGATCCCGCCGTTCGGGAGCGGATCGCCGTCGGCGGTGTGGAACAACATCGGCAAGCGCACGCGCGTGGGATCGTCGGGCTTCTTCGGACAGAAGATCGCCGATCCGGATCGCGCGCCGACGACGTTCTACTCGGTGCCGCTCGTCGAGACGGGCGTGATGCCGATCGGTTCGACGTGGACGATCCAGGCCGTCATCCTGAACCCGAACGCGACGAGCCCGAAGAGCGCGAGCGTCACCGAAGCGGTCGTCATCGACGTGCAGTAGAGGGCGGCGGTTGCCGCGGCGGGCGTGAGCGGATAGGCTGACCGCTCGCCTCGGACCGTGGAGACCCTCGCGTGGAGCTCTGGCACTGGCCCGTGTTGATCGCGGGCGGATTCCTTTGCGGCATCATCAACGCCCTCGCGGGGGGCGGTTCGTTCATCACGCTGCCGCTCCTGATGATGATCGGGCTGCCGCCGCAGATCGCCAACGCCACGAACCGCGTGGGCATCACGCTGCAGACGATGGCGGGCGTCGTCACGTATCACCACCACGACGTCCGGCCGTGGAAGCACCTGCCCGGGATCGCGCTGCCGTCGGTGCTCGGTGCGCTCCTCGGGGCCTACCTCGCCGCGCAGCTCGACGAGACGGTCTTCCGCCGCGTGGCCGCCGGGTTCTTCGTGGTGATGATCGGGACGGTGTTCGTCGACCCGAAGAAGTGGGCCCGCGAGAACACGCTCGGGCGCATCCGCCCCGCGGTCTATCCGGTGTTCTTCCTGCTCGGCGTGTACGGCGGCTTTCTGCAGGCGGGCGTCGGCGTGCTCATCATCGGCACGCTCGTCGTCCTCGGCGGCTACGACGTGGTGAACGGCAACGCGCTCAAGTTCTCGCTCGCCATGGTGTGGACGGCCGTCTCGCTCGCGCTCTTCGCCGGCTTTGGTCAGGTCGAGTGGCTGCCCGGCCTGTGCCTCGCCATCGGCACGATCCTTGGCGGCATCGTCGGAGCGAAGCTCGTGATCGCGAAGGGCTCACGCTGGGTGCGCTACGTGGTCGTCGTCGCGGCGATCGGCGCCATCGCGAAGCTCTTGTTCGGGGGCTAGCGCGAACCGCGCCTCGTTATCGAGGCGCGCGCGTCAGTCGGATTCCCGTGAACGGCCAGCGCGCGTCGGGCGGGAAGAAGTTGCGGTACGTGGGCCGCATGTGCGAGGCCGGCGTGACGCAAGCGCCACCGCGCAGCACCATCTGGTTGCACATGAACTTCCCGTTGTACTCGCCGAGCGCTCCATCCACGGGGCGATAACCCGGGTACGGCGCGTAGGGGCTGCACGTCCACTCCCACACGTCGCCGAAGAGCTGCGACGGGCGTCCGGGAACGACCGAGTCGGCATCGAGGGCCGCCGGGTGGAAGAGACCCTGCTCCTGGAAGTTGCCCTCGATCGGAATCGAATCCGCGATGGCTTCCCAGGCGCCTTCGATCGGCAGCCAGCAGCCGCGCCAACGGGCGTAGGCGTCGGCTTCGTAGTAGCTGACGTGGCACACCGGCTCGCTCGGCTCGAGCGCGCGGAGGCCGGCGAGCGTCATGATGTTCCACTTGCCGCCGTCGTCACGGATCCAGTAGAGCGGCGAATCCCAGCCTTCGGCCTGCACGGTGGCCCATCCGTCCGAAAGCCAGAGCTCCGGACGTGCGTAGCCGCCGTCCTCGATGAACTCGAGGTACTCGCCCGCGGTGACGAGCCGGTCCGCGATCTCGAACGCCTCGATGTACTCGCGATGCCGGGGCGATTCGTTGTCGAAGGCGAATCGATCGCTCTCGTGGCCGGTCCACAGAAGCTGCCCCTCGAACGGGATCCATCCCATCGCGGGGACGTCGGTCGGCTCGGGCGCGGGCCGCTCCTTGTAGACCGGATACAGCGGGTTGCACGAGAACACGTGCTTGATGTCCATCAGCATCAGCTCTTGATGCTGCTGCTCGTGGTGGAGACCCTGCTCGAGGACGGCGAGGGTCGAGTCGTCGAGCCCGCGTCCGGTGGCGAAGAGCCGATCCATCGCGTCGTCGACGTACGCGCGAAACTCCATCACCTCGGCGAGGGTCGGGCGCGAGAGCGTGCCGCGGCGCGGACGCGAGTGCTGAGGCCCGACCGTGTTGTAGTAGGAGTTGAACAGATACGCGTACTCCTCCCGCAGCGGCCGGTATCCCGTGTCGGACTCCTTCAGCACGAACGTCTCGAAGAACCACGTCGTGTGCGCGAGGTGCCACTTCGTCGGGCTGACGTCCGGCATCGACTGCACGCAGCAGTCTTCCGGCTGCAGCGGGGCGCAGATCTGCGCGCTCGTGCGGCGGACGCCCCGGTACAGGTCGGGGATCTTCGAGGCGTCCAGCGGCGATTCGGTGGCCAGAGCTTCAAGCGACGCGAATGCGGGGGTCGTCATGGGGTCCTCGGTGGGGGAGCGGGGGTTCTCGTCGGGGTGGATATCGTAGCAAGTGCGCGCACTACGCTGGGAGGGTCGTCGGTATTCGACCTTGCATCCCGACACCATGTCCTGCAGCGACCAAGAATCGAGATTCGGTTGCGCGGTTCGATTCCCGATCGCGTGACCTCCTGGGACGGCCGCAATCGCCGGTCTTCCGCGGCTTCTCCCAACCGATTTTCTGGCAGTCACATACTGGAACGAGCGCACGATGAGACCGATGAACCTTCGAACCGAGAAGACCCGCGACTTCGCATGCGAGACCGGCTTTTTCGCTCGGATCGTCCGCGTGTCTTTCCCGGCGATCCTGTCGCTGACGTTCTCGCTTGCCGTCTTCTCGAGTTAGGTAACGTACTCGCGGAGCTATCCAGAGCGATGAGTTCAGCCGGGGCGGTCATGGTTTCTGCGCGACGACGGCCGAGTTCAGGCGCCGCGAGGGTCTCGGTCCAACTGATCTGTCTAGTCACATCGGACGAGGGCGCCGCGAGCAAGCCGTACGCGATCTAAGGGCGCCCGGAAGAAGAGGATGGACGATTCGACAAGCAGAGATCGGTTGCGATAATCTTCGCAATGAAGCCGCGAATGGATCGCAATGACGCAGATGCAACCCGACCCGATGCCGCTTCGAGACCAGAAGTTGGACCGATGCAATGTCCACTGCGGGGAGCCGTGCGCAGCCGACATCTGCCTGATGCGACTTCCGCGGAGCCGCACCAGCCACTGGCCCTGTCTTACTTGTCACAGACCCTGTCTCGCTTCTCCCAGATTCGGATCAGATGCCAATGCCCAATTGAGTCTCCGTTCGACGCTTTGGGAATGCGGCTAGGGATGACCTTAACTGCTGATCTTCCATCAAGGTAGAGCAGGTCGCTTGCGGCTGCGCTCTTGTCCTGAGTCACTCCTCTGAAATCGAAACGCTTAGCTTCTTGCGACTCATCGGCGATGAGATTGAGTGCCGTCAAAAGGTCTTCGCGCCCAATATGGACTGGAAAATCCACTTCGTTCCCCGTGAGACTGTCTGATGCCGACGCACGAATCGTGATCCCGTTAAGGTCTACGCCTCCCTTCAACGCAAAGGTCCGATTCGGATAGCCCGGGACACCCGTGTCTGAACGCCGGATCTCGTAGACAGCCCGTTTTGCGAGCCGGCCACCCTCGACCTCGATTGCGAATGAGGCGTTGCGAGGACCTTCGCCATTGCGGCCTTCATAGCGGATCTTCTCCCATGAGACCATGATGACGCGGGGGAGTTCGTGCGCCTTCCTAGGAGGCCAACAGACCTGTCTCGGGTACGGAATGACGACTCGTTCCGATCCCTCCCCTCCAAACTCCATCAAGTCTGGGACAACCTGCCTAAGCGTCGCCCAGTCGCTCTCGCTGAATCCGGCGTCTGCTTTGTGGATCTGACGCAACGCGAAGGCATCTGAGTCTGTACTTGCTGGCTTCTCTTCCCCGTCTGCGACCAGCTCGCCGCGGACGTTCAGCAGGGAGATATGACGCGAACAGAGCTGCGCAAGTAGACTAATCGGCCTTGTCTCGTCCGGTGCAAGTTGCCCGTTTTCGAGGTAGTAGGCGGCGATTCCCTGCAGGTCAGCAGCAGCGTAGATCGCGTCGAGAAGGCGCGTCAGATACTGATCGCGCCTACCGAAACGATCGTCTCCCTTGGCGAGGCCCAGGTTCCCGAACCGGTGGTACGGCATCGTGTCGACGCCAACAACCGGTGCGTTGCTCAAGTCAAACTTCTCAACCTGAGCAACGATCTTCTCGAACTCCGTAAGTACCGCCTGGGGGGAACCTGCGATTGCTCCTCGAGCGGCGCCGGTGACTGGATCGCTGAACGATTTGACCCTTGTCGTTACGGTGGTTCGTTCAAAGAGATCTTCTGCCTTCGTTGTCGCTCGCAGTTCCATGTTCGCGCCACCGCCGATTCGCTTGAAGCTCGCCTTGATCATGGCTTCCAAGGATTCTTCGGTCATGGACTGATCTGTCTCGAAACGCACTGATAGCGTAAGAAAGTTCGCCCTGTGCCGAACGTGAACGAAGTTCCGCCCGTACTGATTGTGGAAAACGTCCTGGCCGCGCTCCGCCACAAGGTCCGCGATTCCCGGCCTGTACCTGAGTTTCTCGAGGTTGATCTTCTCGTACCCGGCATAATGAAACACAGTGATGTTCCACTCGATCCAAGTTGAGGAATCGGCAGAACGCATTGCGGTGTCTAATGCGCCTTCGATGTCCAGCTTTCCTGCAGCGAAGGAGGCGTATGCGTTGGCCCTGGCGTTGAGTTGGCGAGATCGGATCGTGCGAGTTCGGGAGGTCGAGAAAGAACTGTCCATATCGAAGACTGGATTGCTGACGAGCTTACCTTCGATGTCTATGAACGGTGTCGCGTAGTTGAGATCCATCGGGAACTCCGGGTCATAGCCGTGGCCGAGCTCGGTGATCTTGTACTCACTGTAGAACTCCCCGGGATATCCAATTCGAGTTCGGATCTCACCTGCAGCGAAGCCCTGACCGCATGCCAAAGCAGGAGTCAGAAGCGGCACGAGCAGGTTCAAGACGACAATACTTCGGAGCATGATACTCCCTTCTAAGTCTCGGTGGCGTCTGCGTGGCTCTTCCTTCGACATCCCAACCTTCCCCCTATTCCCCTCGTCTGTCGCTCTCACCCATTCGAGCGACAGTCAGAGGCGGGAGCGGCGAGGCTCACCGCTCCCGACCTCCGAACCATCATCGGGTGCTCTTCCAGCCCGTCGGTTATTGCGAGTCCTTTACAGTGGGCCGCTGTCACGCACAGTTGAGCACTCCTCCGTACGCGGGTCACTCGGTCACCAACTCCTTGGCTGAAGTACTGAACCGTGTGACTCGCTTTCGCGTGAGGCGATGGTCAAAAAAAAGGGGAACAGACTCGGCGTCCCGAACCTGCTCCCCATGGAAGTGTACGTGGATCAGTGGATTAGAGGACCGTCACGATCTTGCAGTGTTCGTACCCCTTGCCATCGGTCGCAATGATCGTGAAGGTCTTGCCCGAGTCGCCAAGACTCGTGGCAAAGCTGAAGTAGTTCTTCGTCCCGAGCCCGCCAGGATCGGGAGAACCGCTGAGGTGGAGCCCGGAGCCGTTCCATCGAGCTTCCACGTCGATCGGGGCGTCACAATCCCAGGCGTAGCCGAGCAGGCTGTCACCGGCGTTGACGACGCAATCCGCCTCGATGTCGGGCGGCTCGCTCGGGTCGTTGATGTCCGGGTGCGGAAGAGCCAACGCGAACGAACCACCGATAATGAGCGAGAAGAGTAGACAGACGCTGAGCAGTTTCTTGGGTCTCATAGGACCCTCCTTTCGTTGGTGACCGACATCTTGAGGAGTTGGCTAGGTCGTTCGCGCGATACGACACACCCATCTAGACCGGGGGCGGGTATCCGATTGCGCGCGAAGGAGAAAGAAGATGTCCCGAAAGGAGGGCAGGGTAAGCAGAGGGGATGCTACGCGGCGTCACTCGCGTTCTTGTAGGCCGTACTCAAGATAAACATCTTGCGGGTGGGAACCGCGGAGCTTCGCGAGCGCCGCGGCAGCGGCTTTCCGAATCGGCGTTGCGAGCGAAGCTGATGCCGCGATTGTGTCGAGGTCATCGCTGAGCGCGGAGTAGTCCCTATGATCCGCCGCGAGTTCGACGAATCTCGCGGCGGCTACTCTTGAGGGAGGGTCTCGGAGTAGCGTCTGACAGATGGCAATGAGCTCGTGAGACCGGATGGCCTTGTCTTCAGGAGAGATGAGGAAGAAGAGGCTTCTGAGAGATTCGGGCTCTGGTTCGTTACGGAGGATGGTAATGGCGACATCGCTGTACGATATGTCAGTCTTGTCTTGGATCGCCAACAGGACCCGGAGTCCAGCGGGTCGCGCCGGTCCCCCATCTACGACGATTCGAGAAACCTCCATACCGAGTGATGTCGTCCATGCTGGCAGTTCAGCGTACGCTTCGATGAAGCGCCTCAAAGCCAAGAGAAGTGGGATGAGTTCAGGACCTCGGTCATCGACGACCCGGACGAATTCGTGGTAGGTGTCCTCCGCGGCGTCCTGCCAACGAAGTACGGCGAGCAGCGACGCGGCCTCGGCGCGCATCACTCGTGAATCTGCGCTCCGTAGCACACGAAGCAGCTTCGGCGCAGCCTCGGCTAGGTCACCCTTCGCGAGCGCACGCAGAGACTCGACGTCTTCTTGGATCGTTCGGGAAGAAACCTCAGAGCGCTTGGCTGAACTCCCACTTGACACAGCGCCGGACGAAGTGGCCGCATCGACGCGTGAGCTGGGCTCGGTAGGCCGAGGTGCGGACGCCTGTGGCACTTCTCCTATCGGCGTGACCTCTCGGCTGTCGGACCCACCTGTCGTGGACAGGAGAGCGGCCAGGGAGACGACCAGCAGCAATGATGCTGCCGCCCAGGCTCTTCGAGCGAGAGTGCGCCTGCGTTGCCGCGCTCCCTCTCTCTTTGCCCAGGCGAGAAAGTCTTCGTCGGATTCCAGCTGGCCGCTCGCCGCTCGATGCAGGTGCGTTACGCGCTGAATTTCTCGAAGATGCGCGTCAAGCTCTGCATCCCGCGGACCCTGTGGTGTCTCGTCTGATCCGCCACCAACATGAAGCTCGTCCGATGAAGTCATTCGCCCTCATCCCTGTACGCTCGGCGCAGGTGTTCCCGCGCCGCTCGAAGTCGTTGTCTTGCGGCTTCCGGAGAAATGTCGAGAGCCGCGGCGATCTCTCGAGGCTTGAGATCTTCGATGAAGCGGAGCCAGGCCGCCTCGCGGACGGCGGGTGTCATCTTATCGAAGGCACGCCTCAACCAGTGTGGGTGCCCTTCTTCTTCGCCGGCCGAAGCTGCTTCGAAGTGTTTTTCTGTGCGATACTTCTGTTCATTCTCCCACTTCCGACGAACGGCCGAGCGGCGCTGTGCGTCGATGAACCGATTTCGCACGATGCTCGTGAGCCACTTCTCGAACTCTCTTGGAGTCATACCCAGACTGTCCGAGCGAGGCAGTGTCTGTAGCACACGTGTGAAGGCGTCATGGATGAAGTCGTCGATGTCGGGGAGCGGACATCCCTTGGCACGCAGCATCGCCACGAACACGTGGCGAGAGTAGGTAAACAACTCGGCGAACGCGTCAAGATCACCGATTAGTGTTCGATCGACGAGCCGTTGCAGTGCACTCTCAGGTAGGTCGGGCGTTCTTGCCACGCTTGACGTTCCATGCGCATCCAAGCCGAGACGTATGCAGAGGGTTCTCCTTAGTGCGCGATCGTATCAGGCAAGCGTCGGAGGGGACAGCGCGACGTGTGATGTGCTGCGCGCAATCGAAAGTGAACCTCGGTGGTTGACGATTGCCGAAACGCCGTAATATCGTGAGGTAGTGACGCATCGGAAGGTGGTGGCGAACCGGGTCCGATGGTCGCAGTTATTTTTTGCGGAGTCGCAGACTTTCCTCCGAACTATCAGCCGATAAAGAGGTGTCGTCGGGACGCTACTTCGATAGAGGTCGTTCGTTCGTCATTCTCTCTGCGACGGGAGGTCGTGCGATGGCTGATCAACGCAAGCACTTTGACGAAGGCGACGCACGCGTCCTCTTCAGTTTGGGTCGTACGATCGTATCGGATGCAGCGAATGAGACTGTCGGTTGGCTCGACATCAAGAGGGCAGTCCGAAGACACGGATCCGGTGACTGGGGCGAGGTCTGGAGCGAGCGAAAGAAAGAGAATGACTCCGCCGTCCACGAAGGTGGCGAAGTATTCTCGATCTATCTATCCGCTAGCAACATCCGCTTCTGTGTAATCACGGATCTCGATCGTCGCCGAACCAGAGTCGTTCTTGCTGAGGAGCGATAGCGTTTGCCGTCCATCAACCGGCGCGACGCCGAGCCTCCTCCATCCACATTTCGAGGTCTGCCGGGCGCTTGGATAGCTTTTCTCGCTCCTTCTTCATTTGCCTGGAGACGTAGTAGTCCGGCTTTCCCACAATCTTTGCTACCTCCGTCTGGGGCAGTGGAGGATCAGAGGAGAACTTGATGCTATGTAGCGGGAACCCGTTCTCCTTGAATCGTTGAGAGATGATGTGCGGGTCGAGGTAGTATCCCCTCGACACACTGCCGGGTCCGGAATCGGACCCCTCGCTCCTATCGCTCTCGGGGAGTGGACAGTGGCGCCTATCGAACTCGCGGCGCTTCCGGACGAGATTGCGAACGGCTGTGTTGATGTATGACTTTGGACTGGCGATCGTCCTTCCTTCGCGGAGGAGGTTCAATGCCGCTGCCCGCGCGGTACGCTCGGCATCGGAATGCTGCAGGGTACTGAGGTCGCTGTGCGACTGCCCGATCCCATAGATACTCGATGCGCATTGGCGCACGACTCGATCGATGGCTGATGTCACGCGCTGCTCGACTTTCGCAAGCTTGCGCGCATCGATCGGCTTGGCCGTGGCGTCCAACTCCACTGCGACGAAGGGCCGAAGTGCCTCGAACAAGCCCTGGTGGAATGGAAGTGCAGTGGAGGTGTGGCCCGGGAAGGCGCGGTTCCTGACAGCGTCCCCGACCGCGTTATCCAGGATGGTCCGGATGTGACGAGCGACTTCTTCGCTTTCGCTCTCGCCGCCGGAGAGGGGGAAGCTGTTCAGCTCTTTGATGATGATCGGGAAGAGAGCAGCTCGGAGGGCTCTGCGCTCTAGGAAGGTTTGGACTTCTGCGGCGACGAAGGATCGAATCTGGCCGCGGAGAGCTTGACGCGGGGAATCCGTGATCGTGCCCAGCTTACTCAATTGGCGAGTGAGCTCTTGTTGAACGCGAGCGGCGGCCTTCTGCGCCGGTTGTTCTTCAAGATAGCGTGCGAGAACTTCCTTCGTCAGCTTGTCAACGACGCTCTCGGCGCCGCCCACCGACAGACTGCCTGCCGGCAGCTTGTCGAGCGCCATGTCCAACGACAAGGCAAGCGTATCCAAGGCTTCCGGCGCGATGTCGAACGGAATGGTGCGGTCCTTCGAATTCCAGGTCGGCATCCGATACCCCCTTCCATGATGGAACTAGGTCCAATGGACTCGCAGGCTTCAGGATAATGGAGCCAAGCGCTAGGGGGAATTGCATTTCGGGGCAAAAAACTACGAATCGTCGCTGAGGACCTCGAAGCGACCTTTATCGTCGATTCTCTTGAACCTGATCCCCGGGGCAGCCGGAAATGGCGTGGGCGTGTTCGGTGGGATGCTGTTGATGAAGAGAGTGAAGTACTCCTTGTACGTCTGGCGAGCTGACTCGAGATCGTCGATTCCGACGTATCGCGAATAGATTCTCACCTTCTCGTCATCGACGTACTCGTCGACGGTGTAGATTTGATGGTCGATGGTATCGGGCGCTTTATGCATTCTTCCGATCCTCCCCGTCTACGAGACTTCAGCGTAGCGGACTGGTGCATTCTCTTCAAGCCGAACCGCCGATCGGGCGGCTTTGGTGTCTAGCAAGGCTCCGCGAAATGGCGAAGAGATGCCGCAGCGTCTCACCGACGCCCTCTGCGGTTTCTCCTGTGCCAGGGTCTCTCTCGCTGAGGTACAGCTCTGTCACGGCTTTGATGTCGCGCTCCCTCACTTCCATCTTGTCCCCATGCTCGGTCAGGAACAACACGAGGCACCGGGTCGACTCTTGGCTGCTCGCCGGCATTAACAGCAGACCTCCCCAAGCGAAGTTCTCCTAGGGTCCGATTAGAAGATTTTCGCGGAGGTTACTGACCCATATCTTTGCTGTCAATAGCTTAACGACGGAGTAGAGAAGGCCGCGGCAATTGCCGCGGCCTTCTGTTTTCTTGGAACGGATTGTGGCCCTAGGCGCTATGCGTTGTGGGCCTCCGGCGGAAGGGCGGCACTCGCGTCAAGATTCAATCCGAGCGAGAGGCGATCGGGACCGAGAAGCGGATCCGCGTACTTGAGGGTAGGCAGCCCGAGGCCCTGAAGCTGCCGGTCGTGTTCTTCGAGTTCGAGCGCGAGCGCTTTCAGCTTCCGGTCGAGCTCCTTGGTGACATCCGCGAGGTTCTGCTTCTCCTTGTCCGACGAGAGCCTGTTCGATCGCATGTTGACCTCCTATAGGGAAGAGTGATCTAGACCAGTTGAGTGCCGGTCTGACTATTCGACTCGGTCCGTAACAGAACAACCTGTCGATTCGTGATCGACGTGATGTACTTCCGAATTGCGAGTTTGCACCCACTGTTCGAAGGACATCGGATCGATGTTGCCCTGAACTTCGAAACTTGCAGCCGCTGCCGCGGACGGATGGGCGTGGCTATCGTCGGCCGCGGGGACCACGAACACGCCGTCGTGCACTTCAGCCACGGCGATGGTCACCGTGAACGGCATCAGAATCACGTTGAAGAGGACGATCAGTTTCCAACTCGTCTTGTTCCGCTGCATGGCCTTTACCTCCGTTTGTAGTGGGCCGTGATGACTCAACTTGTTGCACAGTCCACTAGACCGCGGGAGAGTGACGAATTGCGACCTAGCCGTAAGAATTGCGCTGGTCGGAGGAACAGAAGGGTGCGCTGCGCGATGCAAAGACCATGGGGCGCAGCTAGCAACGGCCGCTCGACACACGGGCGTGTTCAGGCGAATGCAGTGTCGGCGAGGGTTGGATCCGGATCCGCCCGCCGAGTCAGTCTGTGGATCGTAAGCTGATCGACAATCAGATCCCCGTTCCCACGAGCTCCAGCCGGATCAGAAGCACGCGCGCGTCGGCCGGAGGCACGAAGCCGGGGATCTCGGATTCGAGGGGGAGCGGCAGCACGAAGAAGGCGCGCAGGCCGTTGCCGAGCCACGCGTCCGAGCGCTCGGCGACGACGTTCGCCGCGGCGTCTCCGGCGAGCCCGCCAAGCGCCAGCACGTGTGCAAGCGCCTGCTCGGCATCGCGCTCCGGCCACGTGACGGGGTCGCCTGTCAACGGTCGATCGACGGGAATGCCGTTCTTCGGCCCTTGCAGACCGTAGGCTCCGTAGGCGCTCCGGTCTCCGGCGCGTTCGAACGTGAGGTAATGAATCGGGGTCGCGCCGTCGCCGTCGCGTCGTTCGCACACGAGGCTGTCCGGCATCATGCGCATGTGAACGGGAAGGGCGCGCGCGTCGATGTCGATCTCGGTGGTGGTGGCGGTGTCGTCGACCGCGGCGAACCGCGCCGGCTCGCCATCGGATCGGATGCCGGCGGTCAGCACGACGAGATCACCGAACGTGGCGACGCGAACACGGGGCGTCTCGATGGGAGCAGGTGCGCCCGTGCAGCCGAGTCCGAAGAGGGTCGCGCCCGCGAGCACCGCTGCGAGCGCGCCCCTTCTTCCGATCACCCGAACACGCCCGTGTACGTGTCTTCGTCGTAGCCCACGAGCAGCGTCTTCCCGACGCGGATCGTCGGCGCGCGCAGGTTGCCGGTCGGGCCGAGCATGGCGGCGACGGCGTCATCCGAGGTGACGTCGGCCCCCTTGAACTCGCTGACCTTCTTTCCCTTCGCGGCGATCAGCTGCTTCGCCGACGCGAGGAGCTCGCTCGCATCGTCGGCCGCGAGCTTCTTGTTGGCCGAGACCGTCTCCTTGATCTCGACCCCATGGTCCTCCATGAACTTGGAGGCTCGGGTGCAGCTCGTTCAGCCCGAGCGGTGGTAGTACCAGTCGGCTTTCTTGGCCATCGGTTCGGTCTCCCTTGGGTGAAGTGGTTCTTCGACTCAACCAGCGACGAAGGTTAGCAACTCCACCCGAGGGCTTGCAGCACTCACTAGGGCACGATCTGCAAGGTGACGGCGTTCGTGACGCTCACACCTTTCGAGCTCACCGATCCGGGATCGACCACGACGCCCTGGAACGTGAGGATCGTCCCGACCGGGAGGTTCGGATACGCGATGGTCGTCGAGGCACGTTCGGGATCGGGCGAGGGCGTGCCGAAGTACTGGCTCTCGCCGATCTGACCGGTGCGGCCGAGGTTGTTGGCGACGATCACCGGGGACGCCGCATCGGACAGCAGGAACGGGTAACACGTCGTACCGATATCGAAGGGAAGGGCGGTGATCGCTCCCGCAATCGCATCGCCCTCGTTCGCATGGATCGCGAACTTGCCGTTCCCGCCCGCGACCGGCCGCAAGACCGTGAGCGAGATGATCTGTTCGCTGGTCGCCTCGACGGTGCGGTCGACGCCTCCCATCACGCCGTTGATGAACAAGACGTTCGTCTCGAGTCCGTTCGCCGCATTGACGTTTCCGGCGGCGCAGGCCGTACCGTTGACCCGCATCGCACCCTGAGGAAAGTTCTCGAATTCCCACGGGCCGTCGGACACTTGTTTCCACTGTCCTGTCGCGCCGGTCACATTATCCCTCCAGCTCGCTTGCGACGTCGCATTCCCTGGCTGAAGCACGATGAAGTATTCCACCCCGCCGGTGAGGAACGGCTGAAGGGTCGACGTCGCGACCGCCAGGAACGAGTTTGAACCAGGCGGAGGGAAGTCGTCGACGGTTCCGAGAGTTTCGATGAGTGTCCCCGGGCCGATGCCGTCACTCGCGCGCAGCTCGACGATGACATCGTCATTGTCCTCCGTAGAGGCCAGGCCCAGCTCCACGGACTCGAAACGAGCCGTATCCTCAGGCACGAAACCCACAGCGAACGCGATCTTGATCCTGGGCCCGAAGTCTTCGCCGCGCACCGAGCTCCCGGACGCCGGCGCATAGGTTCCCTCCTCGGTGAGGTTCGAGTAGAGGACGTCGGCGGTAGCCGAGGCCGCGAGGGTCAGGGTGAGGATGGGAATGCAGCAACTCAGCAATCCGGCTCGAAGTCGATTCTGCGACATGATTCCTCCTCGGGAGTCACTTGCCTCGGTGTCCTCCGGGCCGCGACGGCTTCGTCGCCCTTGCCCGGGCCTGCAAAGGGGTACACCGAGGGCGTACGTCGACCCCGAACCAGAAAATCGGGAGAGAATCGGGTCGCGTCAGGGCTGTGGGCCCTGGAGTCTGTGATTGCCGCCGAGCATGGGGTAGAGCTGGAAACCGACCCGCCGTACACTAACGGAGTTGGACGACGAACCACACGGTCATGGAGGTTTCGATGAATCGGCTTCTTCTTACTGGGCTCCTTCTCTTGTTTGGTTCGGCCACATTCACATCGGCTCGCGCGCAGCAGTACGTGGACACCGGGATTTGGTCCGCGGATCTCCTTCGAGGCGGGCGCGTGTTCGCTTCGTTTCCAGTCCTGGAGACCTCATTTACGGGCGATCTGAATGGTGACGATGACGAAGACGATACCGTTCTGCACGTGTATGACCACGCGACTCGTCTAGCGCGGAATCTCGGGCTTGCCGTGCGGTCCTTCGGAGGCTACCACAGCCAGAGTCCGAATCACTGGGTGCTCGGGTTCGGCGTGTCGGAAGCCGACGACGGGGGGCGAGATCTCAACGGGGATGGCGACGCCGAGGATATCGTTCTTCATGCGTACGACCATCGTACGGGGCATGTGACGAACTTGGGCGTTTCCAGCGCCCCCAACCGGAATGTCGATAGCCAGGGCGAGGTCATCCACATCAGGATCCACGAGCATTGGGAGGACGAGGACCTGAATGGCGACGGCGACGCGGAGGACAACTTCGCCTTCGTGTACCACGTGCCTGCTGGTCGACTCAGTCGCCTCGAGGGTGCGCGTTACGTCGATACGTGGGGCGACGGCGACGTGCTTCTCGAGATTCCGGAGTCCACCGTGGGTGAAGATCGAAACGGTGACGGCGACGTGGAAGATTCCGTAATGCACGTTCTCGATGCAGCCACTGGAGAGGTCATCTCGCTCGAGTTGATGAGCGATGTCATTCATGTCGAGGCGGTTGTCGATGGGAAGTACGTCGCGCTGGCTGTGTCCGAAAGCGCGCAGGGCGGGAAAGACCTCACCGGTGACGGGGACACCGACGACTGGGTACCACACGTCGTCGACCTTGAGACGAGGAAGGCCCGATCGATCGGGATTGGATGCGACCCGAATCGGAACGCCCTCGGATTACAGAGTGGAATTCTCGTTTTTGCAGTGCCGGAGCTGGGGCAGAAGGCTGACCTGAACGGTGACGGGGATCTCGAGGACAACGTTCCCCATTCCTACAACGTTCGGACGGGTTTCCTGGGAAGCACCGGATTCGCTTGCGGAGGCCCGGGTTCAGCGTATGGAGACCGACATCTCGTTTTCGTCAGCGAGCGAGAGCATTTTGGAAAGGACCTGGACGGCGATGGCGACGCGATCGGTAGCGTTCCTCATGTATTGACCATCGGCACGGGTGAGCGAACTAACTTGGCGTTCCAAGCGGGCGCATGGACATCCTTGAGCGGCGCACGAACCCTGGTCCTCACAAATAACAATGGGACGCTGTTCGAGTACGACATCGTTGCCGACGAGGTCCGAAGTTTGAATCGAAGCTTGGATAGAGGGATCGCTTCCAGCTCTCCCGGGGCGCGTCAGTTGTTCCGGCTGGGGAATCCGGGCGACATCTACGTGTACGATGGAATCCGTGGAAAGCTGCAACGCATGCCATCCTCGGGCCGCCGTCGAGAATCCGGTGTCTGGGCAGCGAGTCCACGAAGAATCGTCTACGGCAATCGAGTCAAGGTCATCCCCGATGTCTGCGCGCGGGGTACGGTGAACGCGAGGTCCGGTCCGGTATCGGATGTCCTCTTCGTGGAGGGCGATTCATCGGAGATTCACGTCGATGCCGGACAGCAGTTGACGGTGGAGCTTGCCCACGCACCTTTGGGCCCGGCAAAAGATGCTCGGTATGCGCTGTGGGTGTGGCGGGCCGACACGACGCACCCGACCGATTTCGGTTCCGAGGACTTCGAGTGGCTGCTCGGCTGCACGGTGAATCCTACCGCCACGTCGTATGAGCCGGGTCCGCGACCGATCTACTGTGTCCTCGGGGAAGAGATGTCCTCCGAGTTCTACTGTGGCGACTCGCCGGTTCGTTCGGGTCGCGCCTACGCGCCATGGAACCTGAGCACCCGTCTCTCGGAACCGGGGACGTACGTTCTCCAGGGAGTTCTCGAGGACTCGGGCGCGTCGTCGCCGGCAGGGTTCAGCGTGACCAACGCGGTGGTCGTACATGTAGACCCGTAGCCTTCGACAGCGCCCCCGCGTCGCTCAGCGCCGCCCACCCCCCGGTGCCGGAAGCGC